>JAEEYP010000064.1 GCA_016288155.1 Clostridiales bacterium
CCAGTCGGCGCCGTCGAGGATCGCGTCCCAGTCGAAATCCTCCCGCTTCGCGAGCGCGATGGAGGATCCGGCGCGGTCGTAGATGACCTTCGACGGGCGCTGCGACGCGCCCTTCTCGCAGTAATAGATGCCGAGGCGCGGACCGCCGCGCACGATCTTCGTCGTGTCGACGCCGAAGCGGCGCAGCGCGTTGAGCGCGCTCTGACCGATCAGGTTGTCCGGCAGCTTCGTTACGTACGCGCTGTCGAAGCCGTAATTGGCGAGCGACACGGCGACGTTCGCCTCACCGCCGCCGTACACGACCTCGAAGGTGTCCGCCTGTACGAAGCGAAGGTATCCCTCGGGCGCGAGGCGGAGCATGATCTCTCCGAAGCAAACGGTTTTCATAATGAACAACATCTCCTTTTGGAGCCCCCGAACGGGAGCTGCGCGTTATTTGGTTCGAATATATTATATCAGGCATTCCCCGCCTTGTCAAGGAAAACCGCAGGGCGGGAAACGGGCGGATCTCCTTCTGTACCGGCTTCTATGCCAGACGGCAGAGAGCGAACTCGCCGGGCTTGAAGGCGCGGGTCAGGACGCCGTCCTTCCAGTCGGGGACCAGCGTGCCGCCGCGCACGGTCTTGTCGATCTCGATCGGGGAACCCACGCCGTGCAGACGGAAAGACAGGGTCGCCGACCGCTCGAAGTCCTTGTTGACGATCATGAGATACCGCTCGCCGCTCTCCCTGTGCTCAAAGAGGGAGACGATGGCGTACGCGTCCCCTGCCGGCTGTACGAAAAAGTCTCCGGGAAGGCGGGCATAGAACGGCGACGTGCTCCTCTCTCCGCTGTGGTACACCTCCTTTGAGGTAAGCGCCGCAAGGAGGCGGCCCACGTTGTGTACTTCGCGGTTGAGGGCAGCGGCCGCGTCGTAGAGCGCGGTCTTTTGATCCTCGTGATCCATTATGGCGTCCTTGAACTGATCCGACTCCCCCGTGCCGGCCGCACCGGGCACGAACCAGGAGAAGTACTTGATCCACTTGAAGCCGTAGCTCAGAGCGGACGCGATATGGTAACGCAGCACGCCCTCGTCCGGCCGACGGAAGCCGCCGTCCCCGGCGCCTACTGCCTGAAGATAGAAGGCGGTGGGGATGTCGTTGTCCAGTCCGGCCCGGCGGACGTTCTCGAAATTGCCGAAGAGCGCCTCCTCGCTCACCGAGCCCTCCTCGCCGCCGAAGGGGTAGTTGTCAAAGGAGAGATACGACTTCTTGTCCCCCACCGCCCGGACGTAGCCGGACATGCGGGCGTAGTGCTCTTCATAGCTGCCGTATACGGAGGCGGGAAAGAAATTGACGTCGGCGATGCCGGCCGGATCATGCTCCCGGAGCAGTCTTTCCAGGCGGGCGTAGGGCAAGGGGTCGTACGGCTCGTCCTCCAGATGATACCCCATGAAAGCAAGCCTGCCGCGAAACGCCTCGGCGTGCGCGATCACCTCCGCGTCGGAGGAAGCGGGCGTGATACCGTAGTTGTAGCTGTGCACGAACACTTTCAGATTGCGCTCGCGGGCGGGATCCCACAGGCTTTGCGCCGTCTCCAGCATGCGTTCCGTCTGCGCCGCGGAATTGTCGTGCCCCACCGCCATGACGGCGTCGATATCGGCGTCGCGGAGCATAATGAACTGCTCCTTCGTGATGGCGCGGTCGTTGCCCCACATGGGCACGGTGATAAGGATATCGTCCATTTGTCCCGTCTCCTTTTCCTGTATGATCCGGCGGGGTCTCCCCGCCGACGGCGCGGTGAGTAAAAGAAGTCCCGCTCCTATTCTACAATAGCGGCGCGGGCAAGTCAAGAGCGGCGGAAAAAACCGCCGGAAATACGGCGCGGCATCCTTCCCCGCCTCGTCAGGGATGCGCTCCGCCGAACGCAAAAAGCAGACGGATCGAGCCGTCTGCTTTTCTTCGTTTTTCTCAGTGGAGGATCCGCGCGACGAGCGGTCTCGGCGCCGGCGCCTCCGTCGACCATTCGATCGAGGAAAGGAATCTCTCCTCCGCCGCATCCGCCCGCTCCTGTGAGGAGGTATAGAGCCGCGCGAGGGCCTCGCCCTCCCGGACTTCGTCTCCCGTCTTGGCGGCAAGCACGATCCCGGCGGACGGATCGATCCCGTCCTCCTTGCGCTCGCGTCCCGCGCCGAGCAGGCACGCCGCCTCGCCGACCGCCTGCGTGTTCATGTGCCCGATGACGCCGCTCTGCGGCGCCGTCACCGTGCGGACGACGGACGCAGGCGCGAAACGCGCCGGATCGTCGAGGACGGAGAGATCGCCTCCCTGCGCGCGGACGAAGCGACGGAACGTCTCCCACGCCGCGCCGGAGCGGAGCGCTTCGTCCGCGCGGGCGCGCGCCTCCTCCTCCGGCAGCGGCAAGGCGAGCGCCGCCATCTGCGAGGCGAGCTCGAGGCTCACCGCGCGCAGATCGTCCGGCCCGCCGCCGCGCAGAACGGCGACGGCCTCCGTCACCTCCAGCGCGTTGCCGACGGCGTATCCGAGCGGCACGTCCATATCGGTGAGGACCGCCGTCATCCGCCGCCCGCAGGCGCGTCCGATGGAGATCATCTCCCGTGCCAGCGCGACGGCGTCCTCTTCCGTCTTCATGAAGGCGCCGCTCCCGAAGGTCACGTCGAGCACGATGGAACGGGCGCCGGCGGCGAGCTTCTTGCTCATGATGCTCGAGGCGATGAGCGGCAGCGATTCGACGGTGCCGGTCACGTCGCGCAAAGCGTACAGCTTCTTGTCCGCCGGGGCGAGATCCGCGCTCTGGCCGATGACGGCGACGCCGATCCTCTCCACCTGAGAGAAGAATTCCTCCGAGGACATCTCCGTGCGATAGCCGGGGATCGCCTCGAGTTTGTCGACGGTGCCGCCCGTGTGCCCGAGCCCGCGGCCGGACATCTTCGCCACGCGGCAGCCGAGTGCCGCCGCGAGCGGCGCGACGATGAGCGTCGTCTTGTCGCCGACGCCGCCCGTCGAGTGTTTGTCCGCAGAAAGCGTACCGAAGCGGGAGAGATCGACCATGTCGCCGGAGTGCGCCATGGCGTCCGTCAGGATCGCCGTTTCCCGCGCGGTCATGGAACGAAAGCACACCGCCATCGCGAACGCCGACATCTGCTCGTCCGGGATCTCCCCGTCCGTGTAGCGTCGGATCATCCAGCGGATCTCCTCCTCCGTCAGCTCCCCGCCCTGTTTCTTTTTCCGGATCAGATCGATCATCTGCACGGACGTATCCCGCCTTTCTCTCCGAGCTTTACCAGATCCACTTGTATTCTTCTTCCCACGCCGGATCCGTGGCGTCGCCGAGTTCGTCGAACTCGACGGACTTCACCTTCAGATCGCGGATCGCCTCGTCGATATCGAAGGTCTCGTCGTCCGGATCGTATTCGATCGTCCCGTCGAAGGTGACGATATAGGAAAACGGATCGAAATCCATCCAGACGATCGCCGAGCCGGAATTGTATATATAGGCGTACCAGCCGCCGTCGACGAGCTCGCCGCCCGTCTTGCCGACCAGCTTGTTCAGCTTCTCCCGGGAGGGGATGCGCTCGCTCAGGTTCTCGTATTTGACGATCGAGAGCGGAGAGATGATCGCGTCGTACTTCGCGTCGTACTCGTCGTCGAAGTAGTCGAGATCCCACATCGCGTCGGAGGCTTCTTCCGTCAGCGCCGCCGTCACGCGGTAGTACGTTTCGTTGAGGATAAAGACGTAATAATACTCGTCGTTCATGTAGCCGTGCTGATCTTCCTCCGCTCCCTTGAGCGCGAGGACGTCGCCGATCGTCTTGCAGGATTCGATCTCCTTCGTGCCGGTCGTCACGGAGGAGGTCTTGCCGAACGGTCCGCACCCGGCGGCGGTGAGGAGCATCGTGAGCGCGAGCAGGACAAGGATCGTTTTTTTCATGGGTTTTTTCCTTTCACTTCACTGCGGTTTCCCGCTCTTATCGCGGGACAGGATCATTTGAATTCCTTCTCGTATTCCGGCTCCGTCGCGTCGCCGAGGCCTTCGAATTCAATGGACTTGATCGTCAGATTGCGGATCGCCTCCTCGACGTCGAAGTTCTCGTCGTTCTCGTCGTATTCGATCGTCCCGTCGAAGGTGACCGAGTAGGAGAACGGCGTGTATTCCATCGTGAATTCCATCGTATCGAGATTATACGAGGACCAGTACCACTCCGCGTCGAGCATGTCGCCGCCCGTTCTGCCTACCCACGCGTTGATCTTTTCCTCGGAGGGGATGCGCTCGCTCAGGTTCTCGTACTTGATGATCGTGAGCGGGGAGATGATCGCGCTGCATTTCTTCTCGTACTCTTCGTCAAAGAATTCGATGTCCCGCAGCGCGTCGTTTGCCTCCTCCGTCATGGCGGCCGTCACGCGGTAGTACGCCCCGCCGCGCTTGAAAGCATAAACGTAGGTCTCGTTGTCGCTGGAGGACCGGCTTTCCTCCACGCCGGAAAGCGCGAGGACCTCGCCGAGCGTTTTGCACGCCTCGAGCTCTTTCATGCCGTCTTCGGGAGACGGTTCCTTTTTTCCGCATCCGACGGCGGAGAGGAGCAAAACGAACGCGAGCAGGATAAGGAACGTTTTTTTCACACCGATATTCCTTTCTTTTCCGGTTTTCCGGATCATTCGGTCTTCAAAGCCAGTCCGCCGAAGCCGGCGGGCAAAAGCTCGTCGAGCGTATAGACGCGCTTGTCTTTTCCGTCGCTGAGGACGATCCGCATCGCCTGGGGATCGCAGAACTCGTAAAGCGTCTGGCGGCAGCTCCCGCAGGGAGGCGTGAAGCGCTCCCGGTCCGTGCCGCCGACGACGGCGAGCGCACAGAAGCGGCGCGCTCCGTCCCTCACGGCGGCCGTCACCGCCGACCTCTCCGCGCAGACCGTCACGCCGTAGGCGGCGTTCTCCACGTTGCAGCCCGTATAGATCCTGCCGTCCTCAGACAGGAGCGCCGCGCCGACGGCATGACCGGAGTACGGCGCGTACGCGGCCGCGCGCGCCGCGCGCGCCGCATCAAGGAGTTCGTCGTCCGACACGTCCCCGCGCGTCAGCTCCTCTGCCATGGATACGCCGTCGCCCTTCCAGGCGACGCCGAGCAGATCCGCGACGGTCGCGCCGATGTCGGAGAAGGACGGTCTCGTTCCGAGATCCACGGGGCGGATCCCGTCGCCGATCACGAGCAGCGGCGTATATTCCCGCGTGTGGTCGGTGCCGGCGTCCGCCGGGTCGCAGCCGTGGTCCGCCGTGATCATGAGCACGTCGTCCGGGCGGAGTTTTTTGAGAAAGCCGTCCAGCCAACCGTCGAAGGCGGCGAACGCCGCGGCGTACCCGTCCACGTTGTTGCGGTGGCCGTAGGCTGAATCGAAATCGACGAGATTCACGAAGCACAGCCCGTGAAAATCGCGCTCCGCGATCCCGGAGGTGAGCGCCATTCCCTCGCCGTTGTTGTGCGAGGCGACGGACTCGGTGATCCCGCGCCCGGCGAAGACGTCCGTGATCTTGCCGACGGCGATCACGTCCCGCCCGGCGGCACAGAGCGCATCGAGCAGCGTCTCCTTCGGCGGCTCGAGCGAAAAGTCGTGCCGCCGCTCCGTGCGTACGTAGTTCGGGTATTCCCCGACGAACGGACGGGCGATCACGCGGCCGACCGCGTGCTCCCCCTTAAGGAGACGCCGGGCGATCCGGCAGTATTCGTACAGCTGCCCGATGGGGACGACGTCCTCGTGCGCCGCGATCTGAAAGACGCTGTCCGCGGAGGTATAGACGATGAGATCGCCCGTGGCGATATGCCGCTGCCCGTAGTCGCGGATGACCTCCGTGCCGGAGTAGGGCTTGTTGCAGAGCACGCCGCGCCCCGTTTCACGGGAAAAGGCTTCGATCAGCTCCGCCGGGAAGCCGTCCGGATACGTAGGCAGCGGCGCGGGCGACACGACGCCCGCGATCTCCCAGTGACCGATCGTCGTATCCTTGCCGCGCGAACGTTCCCGCATCCGGGCAACGGCCGCGAGCGGTCCGCCGCCCGTCGGTCCGCCGAGCCAGCCGACGCCGTCCATGCGCCCCATGCCGAGGCGGCGGACGGTGGAAGCGGAAAATTCCGGAGAGGCGGAGATATGGCGGAAGGTGTTGTTGGAGGGGACGTCGCCGAAATCGGCGCAGTCCGGCTCCGCGCCGATCCCGCACGAGTCGAGAACGATGAGGAATACTCTCTCAGCCATTGCATTTCACCGCGACGCGCAGAGCGATCTCCATCATCTGCGTGAAGGTAGTCTGCCGATCGAGCGCGGGGAGCGCCTCGCCCGTGACGAGGTTGTCGGAAACGGTACAGATCGCCAGCGCGCGCTTTTTCAGGCGCGCCGCCGTCATATAGAGCGCCGCCGCTTCCATCTCGATGCCGAGCACGCCCATCTTCATCCAGCCGGCGTTCTCGCCGTCGTCGTCGGAGTAGAAAGTATCGGAAGAGATCAGGTTCCCGACGTGCCAGCGCGCGCCGACTCCGTCCGCGGCGTCGACCGCCAGGCGGAGCAGATCGTAGGACGCGATCGGCGCGAAGACGCCGGAGAGCTTGTACTGCGCGGCAAAATTCGAGTTCGTGCACGCGCCCATGCCGAGGATGACGTCGCGCAGCTTCACGTCGGCGGACAGCGACCCGGCGGAGCCGATACGGAGGATGTTCTCCACGCCGTACATGGAGTACAGCTCGTAGCTGTAGATCCCCATGGACGGCATGCCCATGCCGCTCGCCATGACGGAGACGGGGACGCCGTCATAGGTGCCCGTGTATCCGTGGATCCCGCGCACGTTGTTGACGAGGCGTGCGTCCTTCAGAAAATTCTCCGCGATGAACTGGGCGCGCAGCGGGTCGCCCGGCATCAGGACCGTCTTTGCGAAATCGCCTGCCGCGGCGCTGTTGTGTGGGGTTGACATATACGGATGCTCCTTTCGTATTCCGGCTCCCTCGCGGGAGCGCACGTTTTTTTGATGATTCCGGTCTCGGCGTCCCTCAGCGCGCTTCTTCTTCTTTGGCGAGCCGGACGAGAGAACTTGTTCCGAGACGAGACGCGCCGAGGGAGAGAAACCGCTCTGCGTCCTCCCAGCTTTTGATGCCGCCCGCCGCCTTGATCTTCAGATGCGGCTCTACGTGGGCGGCGAGCAGCGCGACGTCGTGCGGCGTGGCGCCGCCGGTCGAAAATCCGGTCGAGGTCTTGATGAAGTCCGCGCCGGAGGCGGAAACGATCGCACAGGCGCGCACCTTTTCCTCGTCGGTAAGGAGGCACGTCTCGATGATGACCTTGAGGATCCGCTCGCCGCAGACCTTCTTGATCGCGCGGATCTCCTCAAGAACGAAATCGTCCCGGCCGTCCTTCAGCCGTCCGATATTGAGCACCATGTCGATCTCCGACGCGCCGCGTTCGATCGCGTCCGCCGCTTCGAAGCATTTGACGGAGGTCGTGAGATATCCGCCCGGAAAACCGATCACGGTGCAGACGGGGAGCCGTCCTTTGAGATATTCCGCCGCGCGTGCGACGAAATCGGGCGGGATGCAGACGGTCGCCGTACCGTAGCGGACGCCGTCGTCGCAGACGGTGCGGATATCCTCCCACGTCGCCGCCGGAGAAAGCAGCGTATGATCTGCGTGCGCGAGGATGGTTTTCTTATCCATGTCTTTCTCTCCTCCCGTGAAAAGACGTACTGTTCGAGTACATTATAACATACTGCGTACCCCTTGTCAATTCTTGCCCACGCAGTCTCCGGACGCTTTTTTCGCGCGTTTTTTTGTCCCGGCGGACGTCGGCGGAAAAAACTTTTCTCCTCCTCCATTTATCGACGGCGAGCCTCTTGCACTTTCGGAAAAAATGTGGTATAATAATTCTGTATGATATATCTATATAATATAGAAAAATCTCTCGAAAGGAATCGCCGCACGCCTTGCGGCGGCTGACGTATCGGAATGATCACGCCATCTGATTATCCGCGGGTATGGAGCTCCGTACGGGAAGCGATGGAAGCCTCCGGGCAGATCTCCCGGACCGCTCTCGATTTCTGGTTCCGCGACTGCAAGATCGAATTCATCGACGACGAGGTCGTCGTCTATTCCGTGGACAGCGAAACGAAGCGGGCGAACATCCAGTCCCGCTATCTGGAACTTCTTACCGCATGCACCGCTTCCGTAACGGGCGGCAGTCCCTCGGTCGAGCTGATCCTCGAAAGCGGCGCGCCGAAGACGGATGCGCAAACGCCGGTCCGTCCGCAGACCGCCGAGGGATCGTCCCCCTCCCGTTCCGCGCCCGGCTCCGAAGAAAAAAAACTTAACTATAACCGGGATTATACCTTCGACAATTTCATCGTAGGCAATTCCAACCGCTTCGCGCACGCCGCGGCGCTCTCCGTCGCTAACACGCCGGCGTCCGAATACAATCCCCTCTTTATTTACGGGCCGTCCGGTCTGGGCAAGACGCATCTGATGTACGCGATCGTCAACAGCCTCCTTTCCCGGGATCCGGACATGAACGCGATCTACATCAACGGCGAGGATTTCACGAACCAGCTCATCAATTCCATCCAGATGAAGACGAACGACGCCTTCCGCGAAAAATACCGCAAGGCGGACGTACTTCTCATCGACGACATCCAGTTCATCGCCGGCAAGGATTCTACGCAGGAGGAATTCTTCCATACCTTCAACGCGCTGTACGCCGATCACAAGCAGATCATCCTCACCTCCGACCGTCCGCCGCGCGACATGCTGACGCTGGAGGACCGGATCCGCACGCGCTTCGAGCAGGGGCTCATCGTGGACATCCAGCTCCCGGATTACGAGCTGCGCATGGCGATCCTCCGCAATAAGGCGGCGGCGGTCCGACTGACGATCGACGACGAGGTGCTCGCCTATATCGCCGATCAGCTCCGCTCCAACATCCGCCAGCTCGAAGGGATCATCAAGCGGTTCTCCGCCACGCAGCAGCTGAGCGGCGGGAAGATCGACATGGCGCTCGCCCGGTCCCTCGTTCCGATGTTCCAGCAGGAAGAGGAGCCGGTCAACGAAACGGCGGACCGCATCATCGCCGCCGTGGCGCGTCACTTCGGCTTCACGCCTGCCGATCTCGTCGGCGAGCGGCGGATCGGACCGATCCAGAACGCGCGGAATCTGTCCATGTACATGATCCGGCAGATCACGGATCTCTCCTATCCGAATATCGGAAAGATCTTCGGCGGACGGGATCATTCGACGATCCGCTCCAACATCGCCTCCTTCGAGCGGACGCTGAAGAAATCGCCGTTCCTCGAATCGGAGATCGCGGAGATCCGCCGGGAGATCCGCCGCTGAAAAAGTTTTCCCGTTCACAATCCCGTTTTCCTCCCCTTCCCCCGCGGGTCAGGTGAAAACGGGAGGAATGAAAAAGAAAACCGTCAAAGCGCCTCTGCCGCAAGAAAAATCAGAAGATTCCCACTTTTCTTCAGGCGAGGGAAAATCCCGTGCACAAGGCGAAAATTGCGGAAAAAGAGGAAAACCTTTTCCCATGACAGCCGTGGGAAGAAGGGGAAAACTTTTCCTTACTCGCGCAAACTTTTTCGGCAGAAAGATTTCCCGTACTTTTCCCTTCAGAATGAGGGAAAAATTTCCGCCCGCATCGCCCGCGCCGTGTACGATATGAGAGTTTTCCCCACTTCGAGCCGTCCCTACTGCTACGAACAGTAAATACTATATTTTATTTTCTCTTTCTCTCGTGAGAAAGCGCAGGAAAGGAGCCAATATGAACGTTACTTTTGACCGCAGCGCGCTGATCGCCGTCATGACGCCCGCCGCCGCCATCGCTTCTATCAAGAATACCGCCTACAATATCGAAGGAGTGCTTCTCGAATGTCCGGGAGAAACGGAGGGAAGCTGCCGCGTCACGGCGTACGATATGGAAAAGGGCATGCGCACCGATCTCCCGTGCGAGATCGAGGAGCCCGGCAAGATCGTCGTCAAGGCGCAGAATCTGCTCCAGATCATCCGCGCTCTGCCGGAGGGTCAGATCCGCATCTCGGTGGACGACCGGTATCGCGCCGTGATCTCCCAGGGCAAGAGCTCCTTTGAGATTTCCGTCATGCCGGGAGAGAATTTCCCGCAGCTCCCGCTGCTCTCCGGCGACCGCAATTATACGCTGCCGCAGCATCTGCTCCGCGACGTCGTTTCCCGCACGATCTACGCCGTCGGCGTGAACGATCAGCGCGCGGTGTTCAACGGCGCGTTCTTCAAGGTGGAGAACGACCGATTGTACGTCGTCGGCTGCGACGGCGACCGCGTCGCCATCTCTCACGTTCCGCTGCCGGGAGGGGAGAATCCGGCGGCTTCCGCCATCGTGCCGGGACGTCTTCTCGGCGAGGTGTTCCGCATGATGAAGGATTCGGAGGACGACGTCACCGTCACGCTGGCGCGCAAGCATATCATCTTCCGCCTCGATCCGTTCGTGTATTTCACGCGGCTCATCGAGGGCGAATATATCGATTACACCCGCTTTCTCCCGAAGACGCACAAGACGGAGGTCTTCGTTTCCGCTCCGCTTCTCAGAGAAGCGCTCGAGCGTGCGACGCTCGTGACGGAGGATAAGCTGGGCGGCAATACGAAGGCGTTCGTCAAGCTGGAATTCGAGGGGAACCTCCTTCGTCTTTCCTCCGTTTCGGCGGGGGGCTCCAGCTACGACGAGATCCCCGTGGCAAAGACCGGCGAGGATCTGGTGATCGGATTCAACTGCCGGCTGCTCGTGGAGGCTTTGCGGAACGCGCCGGATACGGCGGATCAGCTCAGGCTGCGGCTGAACGGGCCGATGATGGGCGTGACCGTCGAGGAGGCGGGCGGCAGCGGAACGAGAGCGTACACGCCGGGCGAGGAAGAAAAGAAGGACGATCCGTTCACGGACGTCTTCCTCGATTATATCATGCCGGTGCGGATGGGCAAGTAAGTCCGCGCGGGAGGAGTATCGTATGTTTCTGCACGCCGGAGCCGGAGCGGTCGTCCGGGGAGAGGAGATCCTCGGCGTCTTCGATCTGGACGGAAAGATGACGACGGCGGATACCGCCGCGTTTCTGAGGAAGGCGGAACGCGAAGGCAGGACGGAGCTGGCGGGAGACGATCTTCCGAAATGCTTTGTTCTGTGCGCGCCGCGCCGCGATCGGCGGGGCGTGTCCGCGCCGGAGGGAAGAGTGCTTTTCTCCCGCCTTTCCGCCTCCGCGCTCGCACACCGCGGAGAACTTCTCTGATAAAGGACCAAAGGAAAGAAAAGGAACGGTAGACAGCTTCATGAATCAAAGCGATATCACGGAACCGATCGGACAGTACGAGGACGAACAGATCCAGGTACTCAAAGGGCTGGACGCGGTACGCAAGCGTCCGGGCATGTATATAGGGACGACGGGATTGCGCGGTCTCCATCATCTCGTATATGAGATCGTGGACAACTCCATCGACGAGGCGATGGCGGGACGATGCGATACCGTGCTCGTCACGCTCCACGACGACGGCTCCGTCACGGTGCAGGACAACGGGCGCGGCGTCCCCTCCGGCTGGAACGCGGAGGAGAACCGCTCGACCTTGGAGGTCGTGTTCATGCTCCTCCACGCGGGCGGAAAATTCGGCGGCGGCGGATACAAGATCTCCGGCGGTCTGCACGGAGTCGGCGCTTCCGTCGTCAACGCGCTTTCCGAATGGATGGAGGTCGACAACTGCCACGACGGCAAGGAGTACACGCTGCGCATGGAGCGCGGCGAGATCACCCGTCCTTTCGCCTGTCTCGGCGACTGCGGGGAGAAGCACGGACTGACCGTCCGATTCAAGCCGGACGCGGAGATCTTCCGCGAGACGACGGAATTCGACTACGAAACGCTGCTGCGCCGCATGCGCGAGCAGGCGTTCCTCAACGCCGGCGTGCGGATCGTTCTCAAGGACGAGCGCCCGCAGTCTCTCGTTACGGATGAAGAAGGACAGACGCATCCGAGAGAGGACGATCTTTGCTACGAGGGCGGGATCCGCTCCTTTGTGGAAATGATGAACACGGCGAAGGGCGTGGAGGTCATCCATCCCGACGTCATCTATATGAAAGCGGAAAAGGGCGACATCACGGCGGAGGTCGCCATGCAGTACAACGATTCCTACACGGAAAACATCGTCACCTTTGCCAACAATATGGCGACCGTCGACGGCGGTACGCACGAGATCGGCTTCAAGAGCGCGCTCACCCGCGTCATCAACGACTACGGCCGCCGGATGGGATTCCTGAAAGAAAAAGACAAGAATCTTTCCGGCGACGATACGCGCGAAGGGCTCTGCGCCGTCGTTTCCGTCAAGCTGCCGGACGCACAGTTCGAATCGCAGACGAAGGCGAAGCTCGGCAACTCCGAGGTGCGTACGATCGTCGAAGCGATCGTCGGCGAAAAGCTTTCCGAATATCTGGAGGAAAATCCGGCCGCGGGCAAAACGATCATGGAAAAGGCGATGGCCGCCTTCGTCGCCCGCGAGGCCGCCCGCAAGGCACGGGAGAACACGCGGAAAACGGTGCTCGGCGGCGGCTCTTCCCTGCCCGGCAAGCTGGCGGACTGCAACGAACGCCGTCCGGATCTGACGGAGCTGTACCTGGTGGAGGGCGACTCCGCAGGCGGCTCGGCGAAGGACGGACGGGACAGCAAATTCCAGGCGATCCTCCCGCTGCGCGGTAAGGTGCTCAACGTGGAGAAAGCGCGGCTCGACCGCGTGTACTCGACGGAATCGCTCATCCCGATCATCCAGGCGCTCGGCTGCGGGATCGGCGAGGACTTCGATATCCAGCGCCTCCGCTACGGCAAGATCATCATCATGAGCGATGCCGACGTGGACGGCGCGCATATCCAGATCTTGCTCCTCACCTTCTTCTTCCGGCATATGCGTCCGCTCATCGAGGAGGGACACGTCTTCCTCGCCATGCCGCCGCTCTATAAGGTCTACAAGCGCGGCGGAAAGAAGGAGCTGTACGCCTACTCCGACGCGGAACGCGACCGCTGCATCGAAGAGCTCGGCGGCTCGAACGTGGAAGCCGAGCGCTACAAAGGTCTCGGCGAGATGGACGCGGAGCAGCTCTGGACGACGACGATGGATCCGACGACGCGGACGCTCAAACTCGTGAACATCGAGGACGCCTCTTCCTGCGACGAGATCTTCTCGCTCCTCATGGGAGACAAGGTCGAGCCGCGGCGTGCCTTTATCGAAAAGAACGCACGGTACGCGGAATATCTCGATATCTGACGGCGTCACGGCGCGAGTCTTCCCGAAAGTGAGGGAAAAAAGGTATGAAATATATCACGGTCACGCTGAATCCGGCGCTCGATATGACGATCGCGCTGCCCGGTCCGCTCATCCCGGACGGGCTGAATCGCTCGGAGCGCGCCGACTTTTCCCCCGGCGGAAAGGGGATCAACGTATCCCGCGCACTGCACGCGCTCGGCTGCGAGAGCGACGCCGTCTGCATCCTCGGCGGCTTCACCGGATCGAAGGTCCGCTCCATGCTGACGGAGGAAGGGGTGCGCGTCCGCGCCATCGCGACGACGGCGGATACGCGCATCAATATCTCCGTCCTCACGCCGGAGAATTCCGCCCGCGGAACGCACTGCGAGATCAACAACTCCTCCCTGCGTTCCCGCGAGGAGAAGAAGGACGAAAAAAAGAAGGACGACCGCACGTCCGTCCGTCCGGTATCGGAAACGTCGGAACTCCTATATAAAACGAAACTGTTGCTCCGCCGCCTCATCCATCAGAGCGAGGGAGAGCGGACGATCGTCGTATTCGCCGGTTCCGTTCCGCCGGACATGCCGCAGAACGCGTACGCGGAACTCGTGCGCGCTTCCCGCGCGATGAACGCCGTGACGGTGTGCGACTGCGACGGGGACGCGCTGCGGCACGCGCTCGCCGCGCATCCGGATTATATCAAACCGAACCTCGAGGAACTGTCCAGCCTGACCGAGAGAAGGCTCCTCAAGGATCAGATCCCGCAGGCGGCGACGGAGATCAGCGTGACGACGGGAGGCGAGACCTCCGTGATCGCGACGGCGGGGCCGTACGGCGCGTATCTCGCCGCCGGACGGGAATGCTATTCCGCTCCCGCCGTGAAGGTGGAGCATATCCGTTCCCTGAAGGGAGCGGGCGATACGTTCCTCGCCGCGTTTTTGTACGCCGTATATGAAAAACAGTTCGATCCGGCGCCGGCGCTCGCGTTCGCGGCGCGCGCCGCGTCGAAAAAGATCGCGTCTCCCGGCGGCGTTTATCCGGATCTGCGGAAAACGTGACGCTTTCTGACCCCGACACCGATACGACAGAAGGAGAACTATCTTGGAAAACAATCAGACCCCGCATCCGCTGTCCTTCCCCGATCAGAAGATCGTGGACGTCGATATGGAGCGGGAGGTACGAAAGTCCTTTATCGAATATTCCATGTCCGTCATCGTGTCCCGCGCGCTGCCGGACGTGCGCGACGGCATGAAGCCGGGACAGCGCCGCATCCTTTACGCCATGTACGAGGATAAGCTGACCTACGACCGCCCGTTCCGCAAATCGGCGACGACGGTCGGCAACGTGCTCGGTCGGTATCATCCGCACGGCGACGCCGCCGTATACGGCACGATGGTGCGCATGGCGCAGCCGTTCTCCTACCGCTATCCGCTCATCGAAGGGCACGGCAACTTCGGCAACGTGGACGGCGATCCGCCGGCGGCGTACCGGTATACGGAGTCGAGGATGTCCCGCATCTCCGACGAACTGCTCCGCGACATCGAGAAGGACGTTGTGAAGTGGGACCGCAACTTCGACAACACGCGCGCGGAGCCGAACGTGCTCCCCTCGCGCTTTCCTAACCTCATCGTCAACGGCGCCGTCGGCATCGCCGTCGGCATGGCGACGAACGTCCCGCCGCACAACCTGCGCGAGGTCGTCGAGGGGACGATCTATCTCATGGATCACCCGGACTGCACCGTCGCCGAGCTGATGCAGTTCATCAAGGGTCCGGATTTCCCGACCGGCGCGACGATCTACGGCACCGCCGGGATCTACGAGGCGTACGCCACCGGCCGCGGCAGGATCATGGTCCGCGCGAAGGCGACCGTCGAGGAGGAGCACCACCGCATCGTCATCACCGAGATCCCGTACATGGTCAACAAGTCGATGATGATCGAGGCGATGGCGAACCAGGTCAACGAGAAGAAGGTCGAGGGCGTCACCGCGATCCGCGACGAGAGCGGCCGCGCGGGGATGCGCATCGTCATCGAGTACCGCCGCGATGTCAGCGGGCAGATCATCCTCAATCATTTCTATAAATACACGCAGCTCCAGGACACGTGCGCGGTGAACATGCTCTCGCTCGTGCGCGGCGAGCCGAAGGTCCTCAGCCTCAAGCAGATGCTCACCGAGTATATCCGCTTCCAGGAGGACGTTATCACGCGCCGGGTCCGCTTCGATCTGGAGAAAGCGCTGCACGAATCCCACATCTACGAAGGCTACAAGATCGCCGTCGACAACATCGACGAGGTCATCCGCATCATCCGCGCCTCCGCCGACGTCTCCGACGCGAAGGCGAATCTGATGGAGAGCTTCGGGCTGAGCGAGGAACAGGCGGCCGCCATCGTCGCCATGACGCTCGGACGCCTGTCGGGTCTTGAAAGAAAGAAGATCCTCGATCACCTCGAAGAGCTGTACCGCACGATCGAGGAGCTGCGCGCCATCCTCGCCGACGAGAGCCGCGTGAAACAGATCATCAAGGACGAAATGACGGATATCGCCGCGCGCTTCGGAGACGAGCGCCGTACCGGCATCGAGGAAGCGGCGGACGACATCGTGTACGAGGATCTCATCCCGCGCGAGGACTGCGTCGTGACGCTGACGCGCGCCGGCTACGTGAAACGGCTGTCGGCGGACACGTACTCCGCGCAGAACCGCGGCGGCAAGGGCGTGATCGGCATGACGACGAAGGACGACGACTTCATCGAGAAGATCGCCGTCGTACACAGCCATGCGACGCTGCTGCTCTTCACGAACCGCGGCCGCGTCCACGCCTGCAAGTCGTACCGGATCCCGGAAGCCGGACGGACGGCGCGCGGGACGAATATCGTGAACCTGCTTGAGATCGAGCCGGGCGAGTCCGTCACGGCGATGATCCCCGTGGACGACGATTTCCCGGAGGATAAGACGCTCGTCATGGTCACGCGCCGCGGCGTCATCAAGCGGACGGGACTCGACGAGTACCGCCCGACGCGGCGCGGCGGCAAGATCGCTCTCGATCTGGAAGAGGGCGACGAGCTCATCTTCGTCGCGTGCACGGACGGCGGCTCCGACGTGCTTATCGCCACCCGGGACGGGCAGGCGGCGCGCTTCGCCGAGGGGAAGGCGCGCGTCATGGGACGGACGGCGGCCGGCGTGATCGGCATCCGCCTCGTCGGGGACGACGAGGTCATCGGCGCCGCGATCCTCGAGAGGGACGAGGCGTGGAACGAGGCGCACCGTCTCGTCACGATCACGGCGGGCGGCTTCGGCAAGCGCATGGAGCCCTCTGAATTCGAGCCGAAGGGGCGCGCGATCCAGGGCGTGATCTGCCATCGCCTGACGGAGAAGACGGGACCGCTTATCGGCATCGCCGTCGTCTGTGAGGACGACGACGTGATGATGATCACCTCCTCCGGCACCGTGATCCGTACGCCTGCCTCCGGCATCCCCGTGTACGGCCGAAGCGCGGCGGGCGTCATCGTCATGCGGCTCGGCGAGGAGGATTCGATCGGGAACATCGCCATCGCCTCAAGCCAGGCGGCCGGGGACGAGGAGGGCGCGGAGCCTTCCGCGGACGCGGAGGAGATATCCGAAACGACGGAGGAAACCGACGGCACGGAAGATGACAACATGGATGATGACGGCATGGAGGATGATACGTCGGACGATATGCCGGAGACGGACGGCGGCGGAGACGCGCCGTGATCCGCCGAGGCAGGAAAGCGGAGGATTCACCATGAAGAAGATCGCAGCTGCCCTTCTGCTCGCTTCCCTTCTCCTTGCGCTGCTCGCCGGATGCGGCGGGAGCGGCATGGGGGAGGAGGAGATCCGGGAGACGTTCCGCACGCTCGTTGAGGCGTCGTATGAGCTGAACGAGATCTACTTCGGCTCCGGGCTCCCGTATGAGGTCGATCTGGAGACGATGATGCGCCTCATGGGCATCACGGCGGATATGGAAGAGGTCGTCGTCAACTATATGCCGGTGACGAAGGACGCGGCGTATCAGTCGGAGGCGGAGATCCGGGAAGCGACGAAGAAGGTCTTCTCCGACGACATCTGTTCTCATCTGTTCATGCTCGGCTTCGAGGGGCTCCGCACCGATACGGACGAATCCGTTTCCTTCGCCCGTTTCATCGAGGAGCAGGGGATCTTGACCGTGCGGATCGATCTGGACGAAGAGGCGCTCCCGATGGGGAGGACGTACGATTTCTCCCGGATGGAGATCTTGATCGAGGAGCCCGAGCGGATCCGCGCGTCGTTCCCGTCGCTTCTTGACGGCAGGCCGGCGGAAACTGTCAGAATTACCATCATAAAAACCGCCGACGGCTGGAGACTTGACTCTCCGACCTATTGACAAACCGCCCGCTTTCGGGTACAATATGAATAGCGGAAGAAAATCAAACGAAAAGGACAGGGTAAGATCATGGCGGAAGATAAAGAATTGAACAATGCGGTCGAGCCGGAGGACGAGGAGGACGAGGAGATCGACGTCTACACGCTGACGGACGAAGAAGGCAAAGAAACCAATTTCGAACTGCTCGCCGAAGCGGAACTCGACGGCGTACTCTATTACGCGATGACGGAGCTCGACGACGAGGATGAGCAGGTCGGCGACGAATACGTCATCCTCCGCGTTGAGGAGGAGGACGGGGAAGAGGTCCTCGTCTCCATCGACGACGACGATGAATTCGACCGCGTCGCCGACTATTTCGACGATCTGTTTGCCGACATCGACTACGACCAGCAGTGACCGATCGGGGCCTGCGGTGTGCGTGATGAGTGGGCTCGTGGACCCACAAAAAAGAAATGGAGCCCGGACTTCCGCGCAAGGGATGCAGACCTCCCGGCGCGCCAATGAGCGCCGCCGGACGTTGGGAGCGCAAATTCGCGGAGAGGGCACCGCCCTTGCATGAGCAGGGTTTCTCTATCCCCTCACACGGCACGGCGGGTCTGCTTTTTTCACCGTTTTCCGTCCCCCTGACGCGGGGCGGAAGACGCGTCACGCCGCGAAGGCGTCCGTGTGTGACGGACGCGCGGCACTTCATACTTCATTCAGGTGGAGACCACCGTCTTTTCTGACACAAAGAATTTCTGCGTGAAAGATCGGATCGACGTATCCAGCAGTTTTTTCGCCGTGTCCGAAAGGACGCGGCGTTTTTCATATAAAAGAGGAGCATAAAGATAAAAGGAAAGGAAACGTCATGGAAACGAGAGTCGCCGTCATCAGCATCATCGTCGAGGATCCGGATTCCGTCACGGAGCTGAACGCGATCCTCCATTCGTTCGGCGAGTATATCATCGGGCGCATGGGGATCCCCTACCGCGAACGGGGCGTCAACGTCATCAGCATCGCCGTCGACGCGCCGCAGGATACCATAAACACGCTTTCGGGACGGATCGGCCGCCTGCCCGGCGTCACCGCGAAGGCCGCCTGCTCGAACGTCACCGCGACCCATGAAAAAACGTAAGGACGGCGGGCTCAGCCCCGCCGCGCGGATCGTTCTTCTGCTGCTTCCGGCGGCTGCCGCGCTCGTCTCGCTCTGCATCGGGCGGATCTCCTTTACGCCGGCCGAGGTGTTTTCCGCCTTCGGCGGCGGCGATTCTCTCGCCGCCGTCACCGTCCTCCGCCTCCGTCTGCCGCGGATTTTGACGGCGCTCCTCGTGGGCGCCGGGCTCTCTGCCGCCGGATGCGCGTTTCAGGCGCTGTTCGCCAATCCGCTCGCCACGCCGGACACGCTCGGCGTCGCCAGCGGCGCTTCCTTCGGCGCGGCGTTCGGGATCCTTCTCGGCTTCGGTATGACGGGGATCCAGCTCACGGCGCTGGCGGCGGGCGCGCTCGCCGTCGCGCTCACGTGGCTCGCCGGCGCGGGACGGCGGGAATTCGGTGCGATCGTGCTCTCCGGGATCATGATCGGCTCGCTCTTCTCCGCGCTCGTTTCGCTCGTGAAGTACACGGCGGACGCGGAGTCGCAGCTCCCGGCGATCACGTATTTCCTCATGGGGAGCCTCCAGTCCTCCGGCTACCGGACGCTGCTCTTCGGCGCGCCGCCGATCCTCATCTGCTGCACGGTGCTCTTTCTGCTCCGCTGGCGGATGAACCTTCTCCCGCTCAGCGAGGACGAGGCGCGCGCCTCCGGCGTGCGGCTCTCCCGCCTGCGCGCCGCCGTCGTCGTCTGCGCGACGGTCATCACCGCTTCCTGCGTGGCGATGTGCGGGCAGGTCGGCTGGGTCGGGCTCCTCGTGCCGCACGCCTGCCGGATGAAGTTCGGGAGCAACCACCTCTCTCTCGTCCCGGCGTCGCTCTGCGTCGGCGCGGCATTCCTGACGCTCGTCGATACGGCTGCCCGCTCCGTCTCGGCGGCGGAGATCCCCGTCTCGATCCTCACCGCCCTCGCCGGCGCGCCGCTCTTCATCGTGCTGATGCGGCGCACGGACTGAAGGGGGGGAGACGCATGCTTTTATCCGTCCGGTCCGGCGCGTTCGCCTACCGCGGCGCGCCCCGGCTCTTTTCCGACCTCAGCTTCACCCTCTCGCCCGGCGAGATCCTCGCCGTGCTCGGCCCGAACGGCGCCGGGAAGACGACGCTGCTCCGTGCCGTGACCGGCATGCTCCCGTGGACGGAGGGAAAGACGCTCCTCGACGGGGAGGACATCCGCACGATCCCGCCGCGCTCGCTGTGGCGGCGGATCGCCTACGTGCCGCAGGCGCGCACGGCGGCGTCCCCCTTCACCGTGCTCGAATCGGTGCTCCTCGGCCGCTCGGGGCATATCCCGCTCCTCGGCGCGCCGCGCTCGGAGGACCTCGCCCGGGCGGAGGAGGTGCTCGATGCGCTGTCCATCTCCCATCTGCGGGAGAAGAAGTGCACGCAGATCAGCGGCGGCGAGATGCAGATGGTGCTCATCGCCCGTGCGCTCGCCGCCGATCCGGCCGTGCTCATCCTCGACGAGCCGGAGTCAAACCTCGACTTCCGCAATCAGCTCCTCGTGCTCGACACGATGACGCGCCTCGCGCGGGAGGGGATCGCGTGCCTCTTCAACACGCACTACCCGGACCACGCGCTCCAGCGCGCCGACCGCGCGATATTGCTCCATCACGGGACGGCCGCCGTCGGCGAGGCGGCGGAGATCGTCACGGAGGAGAACATCGCCCGCGCCTTCGGCGTCCGCGCCGTCGTCGGCGCCATGGAGACGGGGGAGACGACGGTCCCCCACGTCCAGCCGCTCTCCGTCGTTTCCCCGGACGAAACGCCGGACGGGGAGGAGACCGGCGCCGCGCTCGCCGCGCTCACCGTCATCTCCGATACCGCCGACGCGGCGGATGCGATCAACGGATGCCTCCACGAATACGGGGACATGATCCTCGGACGGATGGGGATGCCCGTCCGCGCGCGCGGCGTCTGGATCATCCACGTGAACGCCGACGGGGACCGGGCGCGCATACGCGCGATGCTTCTCCGCCTCTCCCGGATCCCCGGCGTCCGCGTCAAGGCCGTCTGGGGCCCGCAGTGATCTTCCTTTGATTCCTACCCCGCGGGGGTATGAATATTCTACCATTTTTCCACAAAAGAAAGGACTACGCCATGAAATCGCGCAGAATTCTCTCTCTTCTCATCGCCGCCCTCCTCCTTCTCGGATCGCTCGCCGTTCTCGCCTCCTGCGGGGAGAAGAAGGTCGATCCGAACGGAACGCATACCGTCGTCGATCACAACGACAACGCCGTCGAGGTGCCGAACACCGTCCGCCGCGTCGTCGTCGCCGACATCTTCCCGCTCCCGTCCGTCATCGCCGTCCTCTTCGATTCCGCCGACATGATCGTCGGGATGCCTGCCGCCAGCATGGCGGCCGCCAAGAACGGCCTGCTCGGCGAGCTGTATCCGGAGATCCTGAACGCGAAGACGGATTTTCTGAACGGTTCGGAGGTGAATCTGGAGGAGCTGCTCAAGCTCGAACCGGACGTCGTCATCTATTCCTCCGATTCCGTCGCCCTCGGCGAGCAGCTCCGGGGCGCCGGTCTCGCCGCCATCGCCATTTCCGCCGACAAATGGGAGTATAACGCCATCGAGACGCTCCATCAGTGGGTGCTCCTCCTCGATCAGGTCTTCTCGGTCAACGGCCGCGCGGAGAAGGTGCAGTCGTACTCCGAGCAGGTGCTTGCGCGCGTGACGGAGCGCGTCTCCGGGCTGAAGTACGAGGAGAAGCAGCGCGTCTTCTTCCTCTTCCAGTACAGCGACACGACGCTCATGACCTCCGGACACAATTTCTTCGGTCAGTGGTGGGCGGAAGCGATCGGCGCCGTCAACGTCGGCGGCGAGCTGACGAACAAGAAGGCCGCTCCCGTCAATATGGAGCAGGTCTACGCGTGGGATCCGTCGCTCATCTTCATCACGAACTTCACGACGGCGCAGCCGGACGATCTGAAAAACAACACGATCGGCTCCTACGACTGGTCTCCCGTCGCCGCCGTGAAGAGCGGCGCCGTGTACAAGATGCCGCTCGGCATGTACCGCAGCTATACGGCCGGCGTCGATACGCCGCTGACGCTGCTCTGGCTCGCCAAGCACGCGTATCCGGATCTCTTTGAGGACGTCGACCTCATCGCGGAGACGAAGGCGTACTATGCCGAGCTGTTCGGCATCACCCTGACGGACGAGCAGGCGTCCTCCATCTTCCATCCTGCCGCCGAGGCCGGGCACGTCGTGCTCGGCTGACCGCCTGTCCCCCGCCCTGCCTGAAAGTTTTTTCGTGAAATCGAAAAAAATCCTTGCTTTTGCGGACGTATCGTGGTATAATGTTATCGGATCGGTATGGAAACGCCGGTCCGAAAACCGAATACGTACCGTAGACGGGCAGGCAGGGAAAGATGGCTGAGCTGGTCTAAGGCGCACGACTGGAAATCGTGTGTTCGGCTAATAACCGACCGTGGGTTCGAATCCCACTCTTTCCGCCAAAACAACGGGGAGGGCAATAGCCCTCTCCGTTGTTTTGTTGAAACGAAACGATTCCTGACCCCGCGTGGATCGCGCCGCGCGCAGCTTGCTCCCGCTGTCCGGCGATCCCGCTGCCTCTCCGTTGCTCCGTTACTGAACACCCCTCGCCCCTATCCCCAATGGGGGGGCTTGGGGGCTATGCCCCCAACCGCTGTATATCCGTCCGTGGGTGTCTGTATTTGCCGCCGGGGATTCCAAAGGGGGACCGGGGCTTCAGCCCCACGAGACGAGGTCCCCCTTTGGCGGGGGAGCCCGTGGGGGCGGAGCCCCCGCGTCTTCGGCTAACTATATTTGCCTCCGCTGTCCAATGTCCCCGTTTTCTCTCCGTTGTTTTGTTACCAAACGCCCTTCGCCCCTATCCCCAATGGGGGGGCTTGGGGGCTATGCCCCCAACCGCTGTATATCCGTCCGTGGGTATCTGTATCTGCAGCCGGGGATTCCAAAGGGGGGCCGGGGCTTCAGCCCCACGAGACGAGGTCCCCCTTTGGCGGGGGAGCCCGTGGGGGCA
>JAEEYP010000065.1 GCA_016288155.1 Clostridiales bacterium
AAAATAACGAGCATATCGTCAGTACGGGGCGTACGACAGTCGGCTCGTGCGTGAGTTTCCTTCGCGGACGGCTGTCCGCGATCCCGCCTCGGGGCGGGAGCCGGAAACTCCGAGGTGAAGCGAAAAAACGGATGCGGACCGTTCGGCCCGCATCCGTTTTTTGTTTTTCGTCAGTTTTTGAACTGCGCCTGAAAGAGGGAATGGTAGAAGCCGCCCTTCGCCATCAGCTCGTCGTGGTTTCCGGATTCGATGACCTCGCCGCCGCGCAGAACGAGGATCACGTCCGCGTTCCGCACGGTGGAGAGCCGGTGCGCGATCACGAAGCACGTGCGTCCGTGCATCAGCTCCAGCATCGCGGTCTGGATGCGCATCTCCGTGCGCGAATCCACGTGGGAGGTCGCCTCGTCGAGGATGAGGATCGGCGCGTCCGACATCATGGCGCGGGCGATCGTCAGAAGCTGCCGCTGCCCTTTGGAGATGTTGACGCCCTCGTCGGTGATGACGGTGTCGTACCCGGCGGGGAGTTTTTCGATGAAGGAGTGGATCCCCGCCGCCTTCGCCGCTTTCTCGATCCGCTCGTCCGTTACCTCTCCGTGCGCGCCGTAGGCGATGTTTTCGCGGACGGTGCCGCAAAAGAGCCACGTGTCCTGGAGCACCATCGTGTAACAGCGGCGCAGCGATCCGCGCGCAGCGGTGCGAAGCGGCGTCCCGTCGAGACGGATCTCACCGCTGTCCGGATCGTAGTAGCGCATGAGCAGATTGATGATCGTCGTTTTTCCGGCGCCCGTCGGACCGACGATGGCGATGACGCTGCCCGGTACCGTCTTCAGCGACAGATCCCGGATCACGACGCGGTCGGGATCGTAGCCGAAGCGGACGTGTTCCGCTTCGATCTCCCCGCGGACGCCGGAGAAGGCGTACGCATCCGGGACGTCCGGGATCTCCTCCTCTTCGTCGAGCAGGCGGAAGACGCGCTCCGCCGCTGATGCGGCGGACTGCAGTTCGCTGAAAATATTCGCCATTTCGTTGATCGGACCGGAGAACTTGCGGGAATACAGCACGAAGGAGGAGATATCGCCGAGCAGGATGGTACCGGAGAGGTACTGCAGCGCGCCGAAGACGCTGATGAGCGTCAGCGAAAGGTTGTTGATGAAATTGACGGTCGGACCGACGAGCGAGCCGTGGTAGTCGGCACGGTAATAGGCGTCGACGGCGTCCGTGTTGCGCTGATCGAAGCGCGCGTTCATCTCGCGTTCCCGCCCGTAGGCGCGGATCGTCTGCTGTCCGGAGAGCATTTCCTCCGCGTAGCCGTTCAGCTCGCCGAGCTTGGCGGAGCGCGCCCGGAAGAACGGGCGGACGTGCCGGGCGTTGTATACAGTGAACAAAATCGACGCGGGGACGGTCACCGCGAAGACGAGGCAGAGGCGCGGCGAGATCGTGAGCATCATCACAAGGGAACCGACGACGGTGATGAGGCTGGTGGCGATTTGCACGAGATCGGTGGAGAGCGCCGCGTTGATCGTGTCGACGTCGTAGGAGATGCGGCTGATGACGTCGCCGACCTGCGTGCGGTCGAAGTAGCCGACGCGCATGCGCATGAGCTTGGCGAAAAGATCCGCGCGCATCTGCCGCACGATGGCGCGCGTGAGGCGGATCATGACGAGGCGGAGCAGGTACTGCAGGGCGCTGGCGAGCAGGTAGAAGACCGCCATCAGCGCGCAGAAATAGAACACCCGTCCGAAATCCACCCGTCCCGCGCCCGGCTCGATGGCGCCGATGGCGGCGCCGGATAGCTTCGGTCCGATCAGGGCGAAGAGATTGGAGAAGACGGTCAGCGCGAAGGCGAGGAGCAAAAGCCACCGCTGCCGATACAGATATTTCCCCAGCCGGAGAAAGATGCGGAAGCGGCGGTATCCGCCCTCCCCGCTCTGCGGGCCGGTCGCCTGCGGCGACGGCGGGATCTTGAAGGAGTTAGTCAAGGATCGCACCTCCCATCTGGGAGTCCGCGATCTCACGGTAAAGCGGACAGTTCTCGAGCAGCGATTCGTGCGTGCCGTCCCCGATGATCCGTCCCTCCTCGAGCACGAGGATCCGGTCGGCGTGGAGGATGGAGCTGATGCGCTGCGAGACGATGACGGTGGTGGCGCGCCCGGCGTACTGTTCGCGGAGCGCCTGCCGCAGCGCGGCGTCCGTCGCGTAGTCGAGGGCGCTCGTGCTGTCGTCCAGTACGAGGATCTCCGGATCACCCGCCAGGGCGCGGGCGATCAGCAGCCGCTGCTTCTGCCCGCCGGAGAGATTGCTGCCGTGGATCGACAGCCTGTATGCCAGGCCGCCCTCCTTTTCCTCGATGATGGTGGACGCCTGCGCGGCAGCGGCGGCGCGGCGGATGCGATCCTCGCCCAGATCGCGGCAGAAATCGATATTTTCCGCGATCGTGTCGGCAAAGAGGAAATCGGTCTGGAACGCGCTGCCGAAGCGGGCGGCGAGCTCCTCGCGCGGGATCGTGCGCACGTCCCGCCCGTCGAGGAGGACGACCCCCTCGGACGGATCGTACAGACGCATGAGCAGCCGGATCAGCGTCGATTTCCCGGAGCCGGTCGGACCGATCACACCGAGCGTGCCGCCCTTCGGCAGCGTGAAGCTGACGTTTTCAAGATCGTTCTTCCGACCGTTGTAGGAAAAGGTCACGCCGCGAAATTCGATGGCGGGCACATCCGCCGGTACGTTTTCGTCTGCGGCGGGGAGCACCGCCATGTCCTCCGGCGTTTCAAGCACCTCCCCGATGCGGGCGGCGGAGGCGGTGGCGCGGGAGACGACGATGAAGATGCGCGTGATGGAGAGCATGGCGTTGGAGATGAGCGTGCAGTACGTCATGAACGCGAGGATCACACCGGGGTGGGAGAAGCCGCCCTGCACACGGTACGCGCCGACGAGGACGACGAAGACGATGCCGAGATTCATGAACAGATTCATCAGCGGATTCGTCACCGCCATGACGCGCGCCGCTTTCGCTTCGCGGCGGGAGAGATCGTCGTTCGCGGCGGAATAGCGCTCTTTTTCATGCTCTTCCTTCGTCAGCGCCTTGATGACGCGGATCCCCTGCGCGTTCTCGCGGACGACGCGCGTCATGCGGTCCACGGACTCCTGCTGCTGCCGATAGAGCGGGATCCCGCTGCGGGAGACGAACCAGACGACGAAGGCGATGAGGGGGAGCGTGGAGACGAGCACGAGCGTGAGCACCGGCTCCAGCGTCACGGTGATCAGTATGCCGCCGATCAGAAGGACCGGCGCGCGGACGCCCATGCGCTGGATCATGCCGAGCATCTGATGGACGTTGTACGTATCGGAGGTGAGGCGCGATTCGAGGGACGAAACGGTGAAGGCGTCGAGCTGGCGGCCGGAGAGGGCGGTCATCCGCGCGAAAAGGTCGGAACGGATCTTTTCCGTCGCGTTCCGCGCGACGCGCGCCGCCATGCGGTTGGCGACGACATTCCCGCCCCAGGCGACGAGCACCCCGAGAAGCATGACGCCGCCCCACAGGAGGATGACGTTTCGCTCGGCGGTCGGGACGACGTTGTCGATCATATGGGACAGGATCATCGGAAGCGTCAGCTCCGCGACGGCAGCGAGGATTTTGATGAGAAAACCGAAGAGCATCCCGAAAAAATACGGACGCAGATATCTTCCGATCAAGCGCAAGGTGCGGTCTCCTTTTCGGTGGGATCCGGCGGGGGCGGCGTTCGCCCATCATGCGGGGAAGGGAACGCGGCGCCCGTCCGTTCAGACGGCGCGGACGCCGTTCACGAAGACGGCGCGGGGCGCGGTCGAGCTGAGCATGATATCGCCGTCGGTGAGGACGAGATCGGCGTCCTTTCCGACCTCAAGGGAACCGATGCGGTCGGCGGCGCCGATATGGCGGGCGGGGTTGATCGTGATCGCGCACAGCGCGTCGAAGGGATCCATCCCGGCTTTGACGGCCAGGCCCGCGCAGAGCGGCAGATACTGCTCGGGGACGATCGGGGCGTCGGTGACGATGCTCACGGAGAGCCCGGCGCGGGCGAGGATCCCCGGCGTCTCGAAGGTCTTGTACATCAGCTCCACCTTGCTCGCGGTGCTCATCGACGGGCCGACGGCGACCGGATATCCGGCGCGGGCGAGCTCCTCGGTGATGCGGTGCCCCTCGGTGCAGTGCTCGAGCGTCAGCTTCAGGCCGAATTCCCGTGCGATGCGGATGGCGGTAAAGATGTCGTCCGTGCGGTGCGCGTGCGCCTTCAGCGGCATTTCTCCGCGCACGACGGGGCGCATCGCCTCCAGCTTTATGTCAAAGGCGGGGAGCTTGGAGACGTCGTCTCCGGCGGCTTCGATCTTCTTTTCATATTCCAGCGCCTTGAAGAGCGTTTCACGCAGCTTCGCCGCCACGGTCATGCGGGCGGAAATGCTTTTCCCCGCATAGACGCGCTTCGGGTTTTCGCCGAAAGCGCATTTCATCGCCTCGGCGCCGGGGATCACCATATCGTCCGCGCAGCGGCCGAACAGCTTCACCGCCATGAACGTGCCGCCGATGACGTTGGCGGAGCCGGGACCGCAGAAGATCGTCGTCACGCCGGCTGCGAGCGCGATGTGCAGTGCCGGATCCTCCGCGTAAAAACTGTCGATGGCGCGCAGCTGCGGCGTGACCGGGTCGGTGTATTCGTTGAAATCCTTCCCCGGCTGACCGATGCCGTAATCGTCGAGACCGAGATGGCTGTGCGCGTCGATGAGCCCGGGATAGACGCGCAGTCCGTCCGCGGCGAAGACTTCCTCACCCTCCTTCGGAGAGAGCTCGGCGGAGATCTGTGCGATCTTTCCTTCCTCGATGCGTATCGAGGCGACGTACGGCGTTCTGTGTACCGCGTCATAGACGGTCCCATTCCGGATCAGCATGGTTATTCTCCTTGTCGGTTTCATATTTTAGAATCGCATCCATTGTAGCACAGGCGGCCGCCTTTGTCAAGAGGCGGGCGGAGCGGAAGCCGCCCATCGCGGGAAAAGAGAAGGAGCGGGTCCATCCATGCGGATGGATCCGCTCGCGTTCGTTTTATAGGACGTTTTGTGAAACAGCGCGGCGCTCACAGATAGGGGCGCATATCCGTCGAGAGCTGCGCCTCCAGGTCGATGAGCCGATGCGTCACGTCTTTGCATTCCGGGTCCGCCGCCCGGTACTGATTCAGATAGCGGCTGAGCGATTTGACGCCCATGTTGCAGCCGTCCGTCATCAGATCGGCGACCGTCCGGTCGGAGTCGTTCATCGCGAGCTTCACGCCGGTCTTCATCCACGACATGCTCCGGGCGACGGCGCCGGGCGACTTCCCGTCGTCGTGCAGGTCGGTGAGGCGGCGTCCGATCTCCGCCTTCAGCACCTCGTGTCCGGCGCGGCATTCGGACAGCATATCGCGCAGCCGTCCGTCCGTCACGTAGGGGAGCACGTCCCCGATGGAATCGATCCCCATGCGGGCGCCGGCGTCGCATTCGCGCAGCAGCTTT
Organism: Clostridiales bacterium; assembly: GCA_016288155.1. Classification (GTDB taxonomy): domain Bacteria; phylum Bacillota; class Clostridia; order Oscillospirales; family CAG-272; genus SIG701. Next base: position 5,524 of record JAEEYP010000065.1, read on the forward strand.
ACGGTATCGTCTTCGATCATGTTGGTCCATCCTTTCTCTGGGATACTGCCAGTATGTCCGAAGGCGGCGCGTTTTATTCCGTTTTTATGAGATCGGTTCGAAATCGGCGGCGCCGTGCTTGCAGAGAGGGCAGACGAAGTCCTCCGGCAGCTCCTCTCCCTCGTAGACGTAGCCGCACACTTTACAGACGAAGCCTCGCTTACCCTCCGTCTGCGGCTTCGGCTTGACGTTCTTCTGATAATAGGTATAGGTCATCGTTTCGACGCGGGAGATGACGCGCGCTTCGGTGACGGAGCAGATGAACATGCCGTGCGTGTCGAGATCGACGTACTGCTCGACCTTGAGCGACATGAACGAATTGATATACCGCGGCAGGAACGCGAGCCCGTTGTCGGAGCGGAGCGGCGTGAGATCCTTGAACTTGTCGGCGTTCCGGCCGCTTTGGAAGCCGAAGGTCTCGAACACGGAGAACGGTGCTTCCGTCGAGAGGCAGTTGACGTTCATGATCCCCGTCTGCCGGATGACGTGATGCGAATAATTCTGCTTGTTGATGCAGACGGCGATGCGGTTCGGCGCGTTCGTCACCTGCGAGACGGTGTTGACGATCAGGCCGTTGTCCTTCTTGCCGTCATGGCAGGTGACGACGTACAGCCCGTAACCGATATTGAAGAGCGCCGTCAGGTCGTTCTTGTCGGCGGCGTCGGAGGACTGCGCGATATAGTCGCGGCAGAGCTCGTCCGCGAGCGCGTCGATCTGTCCCCGGCTTTCCTCGCTGAGCGCGGAGCGGATATGCACCGTCGTGTCCGCGAAGCTCAGCGCCTTGCATTCCTCGAGAAGTCCGCGCATCACTTTCGCGGCGAGCGGAGCCCAGCTCCCGTTTTCGATGAACGCGACGGTGCGGCTGCGGAAAGAACGCTCCGTCAGCCGGTGGATGAAATCGCGCATGAAGGGGAAGACGTCGGCGTTGTAGGTCGTCGTCGCGAGCACGAGTTTGCTGTAGCGGAAGGCGTCGGCGACGGCGGCGGAGAGATCGCACCGGGCGAGATCGTAGAGGACGACGGTCGGCGCGCCCTTCGCGCGGAGCTTCTCCGCGAGCAGCTCGGCGGCGCGGCGCGTACTCCCGTAGACGGAGGTGTACGCGACGACGATCCCCTCGCTTTCGACGGCGTAAGAGGACCAGAGATTCGTCAGCGCGATGCAGCCGGGGAGATCGTCCTCGTGGAGCACCGGACCGTGCAGCGGGCAGATGCAGCGGAAATCGAGCGCGGCGGCACGGCGCAGCACGGCCTGTACCTGCGCGCCGTATTTCCCGACGATGCCGACGTAGTACCGGCGCGCCTCGTCCGCCCAGTTCGCGGCGGTCTCGGCGATGCCGAAGCGGCCGAAGGCGTCGGCGGAGAAGAGGACGTGGTCCGTGGCGTCGTAGGTGAAGAGCACCTCCGGCCAGTGCACCATCGGCGCGGCGACGAAGGTGAGCTCGTGGCGGCCGAGAGAGAGCGTGTCACCGTCGGCGAGGACGAGGCGTCGGTCCGCCCAATCCGTGCCGAAGAAATTCTGCATCATGGCGAACGCCTTGGCGGACGCGGCGACGGTCGCCTCCGGGTACGCGGCGAGGAAAGCGGCGATATTGGCGGAGTGATCCGGCTCCATGTGCTGGACGATGAGATAGGACGGGCGGCGGTCGCCGAGCGCGTTCTGTACGCGGTCGAGCCATTCGTGGCGGAAGCGGGCGTCGACGGTGTCGAGCACGGCGATCTTTTCGTCGAGGATGAGATACGAATTGTACATCATCCCGTCCGGGACGCGGTACTGGGACTCGAACAGATCGATGGCGCGGTCCTCCACGCCGAGATAGCGGATATCGTCGGTGACGGTGATCATAGCGGACTCCTTTGTTCGGTTATGATGATTCTGTCATAATTATAGCATGTGCGTGCGCCGCTGTCAATGGCGGCCGACAGAACGAAAAAAGCCGCGCGCCTGACGGCGCGCGGCGGTACGGTCATATGACGGCGGAATTACTGGATCTCGAGCCGACGGGAGGTCGGGACCGTCTCTTCCTTTTTCGGCAGCGTCAGCTTGAGGACGCCGTCCGTATAGGAGGCGGTGATCTCCTCGCTTTTCACGCCGGTGATGTCGAAGGAACGGCTGAAGGAGCCGAACGACCGCTCCTGACGGAGCACGCGCCCCTCCTTGTCCTTCTCCTCGCTCTCCGCGTGTCTCTCCGCGGAGATGGTCAGACAGTCGCCGTCGAGATCGAGGTGGATGTCTTCTTTCTTAAAGCCGGGCAGATCCGCCTCCAGCTCATAGGCGGCGCCGGTATCCTTGACGTCGGTGCGAAATTCATTGTTCTCGTTCTTGCCGAAGAATTCCTCGGCGAAGCGATCCATTTCCGCAAACGGATCGTACGGGGCAGCGGAATGTCTGCGAACAAACGGTGTAAGTCCAAACATAATATAAACCTCCGAATTATTCATAATATACCGATCCTGAACCGCTTTGTGCCGGACCGGGGATCGCGTGCCCGGCACGGGTCTCTTACTGAATCTCAAGGCGGCGCGCACTCGGCGCGGCGGCCGATTTCTTCGGCAGCGTGAGCGTCAGCACGCCGTCCGTATAGGACGCCGTGATCGAGGCGGTGTCCACCGCGGCGACGTCGAACGAACGCTTGCACACGCCGTAGGCGCGTTCGAGATGAAGATAGGAAGAAGCCTTCTCCTTGTCCTCGTAATCGCTGTGCCGCTCGGCGGTGACGGTCATCGTGTCGCCGTCAAGGTCGATGTGGATGTCTTCCTTCTTGAAGCCGGGCAGATCCGCCTCCATCAGGAATGCGTCGCCCGTATCGCGGATATCCGCTGCAAACGGAGCGCGGCGGTCTCCGCCGAAGAACGCTTTTTCGAGGTTCTCCATGTCGCGGAACGGATTATATCCGCGGCGCGTGCTTGTGAGATAAGGTACTCTTTCCAGCATAATCATACCCTCCGGTTTTTTTCAAATTCGTATCGGAAAGGCTGTCTTTGTTCTTTCCTTTACTGACTCATATTATACCCTCGATTTGTGAACAAAAACACAGTTTTTTGTATCCAAAATGTAAATGTTAGCAGTCTGAGTGCCAAAGTGCTAAAATTTATAAGAAATTATGAGCGGATACGAGGGGATTACGGGTGATTGTTTGGCGGATGTGCCGCGGGAGTGCTTTGCTCAAAGAGCGCGCGGGAGGAATAATCCGGCGGGGAAGGGGCATACTGTCCTCATGCGCCGTCGCCGTCGAAGTGCGTCTCGATCACGCGCGCGCAGCCGGGCGGCGAATAGCGCCACGAATCGATATGGCCGACGGCGGGATCGATGAAATAGCGCATGCGCGCGGGGACGGTCTCGGTGTGCGCGTCGATGATGAC
>JAEEYP010000066.1 GCA_016288155.1 Clostridiales bacterium
AATCTCTTGCCGATGACTACGGGATTAACGACGGCGAGTGTGTCGATTGGGCGAAAAGAGAAATTCAAAAACTTAGTTAAGGGTTTTTGACTATCTCCACTTATTCGATTCCAGAGCATAAAGACGAGGCGAGGAATTGATCTCCCCGCCTCGTCGATTTTATCGGTTAATAATCTCGTTCAGTACGACCTCTTCGGCGCGGTTGCGGATGTTGTTCATCCGGCGCACCCATTCAAGCTGATCTGTGCGTTTAAGTGCCTCTGTGACGCCTTCCGCTTTTGCGTATTGCAGGACAAGCGTTTCAAGCGTTTCCGTTGCCTGTTGGTTGACCTCTTTGAGATAGTTTTCCAAAGTGCCGTTCAGCCGCATAACGCCGACGGTTGAAGGGCGATTCTGTTTGAGAAACTCATAGTGCCGGGTCTCGCCTGCCGGCTCGGTCAGCGCTTCTGCCTTCGGCAGAGGTGTCCACCGGACACCCGCGCCCCCAGACTCCGATGTTACCGATGTTCAGATTCATTTTATTGACCTCCGATTTTCAATTTGGTTTTTCTTTCTTGAGATTGAAATTCGGATCGCCGAAATAAACGACAAATCCGAACCCTTCGCCAATTGGCCTTGGGTTCGGATTTGTACTGTTTGGTGCGGGCAAGAGGACTTTGAACCTTGGCTTTGCGGCACGTGCAGCGGGAGACGCATGACAGCGTACCGCAAAGCCCTATGCCGCGCCTTGCGGCGCGCCGGAGGTCCGGCGTCACATACTCTGGACGATGAAAAGCAGGATACCTGACGGTATCCTGCTTTTCATGGTGCGGGCAACAGGACTTGGAACCTTGGCTTTGCGGCATGTGCGGCGGAGGCATTCGACAGCGTACCGCAAAGCCCTATGCCGCGCCTTGCGGCGCGCCAGAGGTCCGGCGTCGATTGAGCCGGACGATAAAAAGCAGGACACCTGACGGTATCCTGCTTTTTATGGTGCGGGCAACAGGACTTGAACCTGCACGGTAACCCACCGGATCCTAAATCCGGCGCGTCTGCCAATTCCGCCATGCCCGCGTTCCGGCTGCGTTTCGCACGCTTGTACATTATAACATCAATTCGCCGGGATGTCAAGGAGATTCGCCCGTATCGGGCGGCGGATGCGGAGCCGACCCCTCGGGAGAGGCGGACGCGCTCGGCTTATTGCATAAATAGTGCACGAAACGGACGGGTAATGTTTTGCATTATTGTCTATTCCTTTTTGCTTTTTGTTGTTGTATACTATAGATGGAGATTTATATTTTCACGATCCGTTCTTTACCGATGCCGCCGCATGCAGCGCTCGTCCGGCATCCTGACCCGATCCGGCGGTACACGTATGAAATGCAAGGAGAACCGACATGAGACACACACGACCGATATGCCTTTTCCTCGCCGTACTGACGCTCCTTTTCCCCGCCCTCGCAGGATGCTCCGGCGGGGACGGGAAGGATCCCGCGCTGACGGATACCGCGCCGGCGTCGGACGTTGTCTCCGGGACGGACGCGCCGGAGACGGACGCGCCGGTGACGTTCGCGCCGGACGAGTGGCACGATCTTCCTGCCGATCTCGACTTTGACGGCGCGGAGTTCGTCATCGGCAACTGCGGCTGGGAGCCGCCCCTCACGCTGGACGGCGAGGAGGAGAACGGCGAGCAGTATCACGATGCGAAATACGACGTCCGGAAGTATCCGGAGGATCTGCTCAACGTGAAGATGCGCCAGATACTTTCCCCGGTAAGCGCGTTCGAATACTGGATGTCGGGCGAGGACGAGATCGAGGTCTGGATGATGGTCGACCGCTTCGCGTACCGCGACGCGCTCGAAAACATCTTCATCCCGCTCAGCGGTCTGTCGTACATCGACACCTCGAAGAAGTACTGGTACAGCGACAGCGCCGAGCTGCTCGCGTTCGGAGATTTCGAGTTCATGACGATCGGCAGCTTCGACTGGAAGTCGTTTCTCGACGTCGGCTGCATGTTCATGAATCTGGCGGTGGCGGAGGACATCCACGTGGAGGTGCCCTACGATCTCGTGGACGAGGGAAAGTGGACGTTCGACGCGCTGGCGCGGTACAAAGGCGTCTATACCCGCGATCTGGACGGCAACAACCATCTGACCGGAGCGGATCAGACGACGTTCGGGTCGCTGGAAGGCATGATGACGCCGGTGAATTTCCTTGCCGCCGCAGACGTCCAGATCATGGGGAAGGACGAGGACAACCTTCCGATCTTCCTCTGCTTCGGCGACGAAAAGCTCATCGACGTGCTGATGTACGTGAAGGGGCTCTTCTTCGACCCGCTCGATTCCGTGGCGGACAAGAAGCTCTATGACGAAACGATGTGCACGACGCCCATGTTCACCGACGACCGCAATCTGATCGTGACGGGCTCGCTCAACCATATGAGATCCCTCAGGGAGATGGAATCCCCGTACGCCGTACTGCCGACGCCGAAGTACGACGAATCGCAGCAGAAGTACTACAGCCGGATGATCGAGCCGCGTTTCTCGCTCATCAGCAATTACGTGAAGGATCCGGACATGGTCGGCGCCGTGCTTGAGGCGATGAGCGCCTACGGCTATCAGTATTTCGTCCCGACGCTGATCGAAACGTGTCTCCAGTTCAAATACAACAACGACCCGAACTCCGTGAAAAACATCCGGCTCGTCTTCGATTCGCGCACCGTTTCGCTCTCCGATATGCTCTGCGAGGAGTTCATCGACGGGTACATCTGGGATCAGATGTTCAGAGACTCGTCGTTCGCCTCCTGGTTCGCTTCCCGGCAGAGCAAGGCGGAGGCCGCGCTGGCGAAAGATCTGAAGGATATCAAAGCAATCATCGAAGAACTGAACCGCTGAGACGCGGCAGGATAAAACGCGGACAAGATCCGTTCGATACGATAAAGGAGAACCGCTATGAGATTTTCACGACCGATCTGTTTTCTGCTCGCCGTACTGACGATCCTCACCTCCGTCTTCCTCGGCTGTTCCGGCGGGGCGAAGCCGGATGCCGAAACGGCGAAAACGACGGAGAAACCGTCCGTCACGGACGAGATCACCTCCGCTCCCGCGCCGGAGACGGAGCCGACGGATCCCGATACGGTGCACGATCTTCCCGCCGATCTCGATTTTGACGGCGCCGAGTTCGTCATGTACGTGGCCAGAGGCTACTGGGCGCCGCCCTTCCCGACGGACGACGAGCCGAACGGCGACGTTCTGCACGATACGGAATACGACACGGTAGTGTACGCCGAGGAACTGCTCGGCGTCAAGATCCGGCAGATCGTCGGCGGCGACGGGTATCTGGGGAATACCAGCGCCCTCGATTACTGGATGACCGGCGAGGAGGAGGTCGAGGTATGGCTCGAACTCGACCGCTTTGCGTACCGGGATGCGCTGGAGAATCTGTTCATCCCGCTGGACGAGCTGAAATATATCGATACCTCGAAGAAGTACTGGTACAGCGACCAGATCGAACTGCTCGCGTTCGGAGACTTCGAGCTCATGACGCTCGGCAGCTTCGACTATAAATCCTTCACGGACGCAGGATGCCTGTTCATGAATCTGGCGGTGGCGGACGATATCCACGTCGAGGTGCCGTACGATCTCGTGGACGAGGGGAAGTGGACGTTCGACGCGCTGGCAAAGTACAAGGGCGTCTACTCCCGCGATCTGGACGGCGACAACCGCCTCACGCACGAGGATCAGACGACCTTTGGCTCCACGCATCATTTCAAGACGGCGCTCAATTTCCTTGCCGCCGCCGAAGTCCCGATCATGGGCAAGGACGCGGACAACCTGCCGTGCTTCACCTGCTTCGGCAGCGAGAAGTTCCTCGACGTGATGACGTACGTCAAGAATCTGTTCTTCGATCCGCTCGATACCGTCATGACGGGCAAGCAGGACGACGATACGATGCAGACGACCGATATGTTCGCCAAGGACAAAAACCTCATCATCACCGCCAACATCGGCGACATGATGGATCTGCGGGAGATGGACTCCCCCTACGCCGTGCTCCCGATCCCGAAGTGGGACGAGGCGCAGGAAAAGTATTCCTGTTATCTCGAAGAGCCGCGCTTCGCGATGGTCAGCAGCTACGTGAAGGATCCGGATATGGTCGGCGCGGTGCTTGAAGCGCTGTCCGCCTACGGTTATCAGCACCTCATCCCGACGCTGATCGAAACGTGTCTCCAGTTCAAGTACAACAACGACCCGAAGTCCGTGAAAAATATTCGCCTCGCCTTCGATTCGCGCGCCATCGCGCTGTCCCAGATGATGAGCGAGATACTGCAGGACGGACACATCACGGATCCGCTTGTCCAGGACAAGTCGTTCGCGACGTGGCTCGCCTCCGTGCAGGACAAGGCGGAGAAGGCGCTGGAGAACGACCTCGACGACATCCGGGCGATCGTCAAAGAGCTGGGCAAGTGACGGATCACGGAAAACGAAAAGGAGAAACGACAATGAAAACGATCGCCGGTTTCCGCATGGAGGAAACGCTCGTCACGAAAGAGCAGTGGGACGCCGTCGCTCTCTGGGCAAAGGAGCACGGCTATCCCGATCTGTCCCGCGGCAAGAACGCGGGGCGTCAGCCCGTCGGCAACGTCACGTGGTACGACGCGCTGAAATTCTGCAACGCCGCCTCGGAGCTTGCGGGACTCGCTCCCGTGTATCTGCTCCCGGACGGGGGCGTATACCGCACGGGCTTATGCGACGAGCCGACCGTCCGCCCCGCCGCGGCGGGGAACGGCTACCGCCTACCGACCTCGTCGGAATGGGAGACCGCCTGCCGTGCCGGGACGAAGACGCAGTATTACTGGGGCGATTCGCTCGACCGGAACTATTGCTGGTTCACGGAGGGCGGCTCGAAGGATCTGACGGTGCATGAGGTCGCATCCCTGAAGCCGAACGGGTACGGCCTGTACGATATGAGCGGCAACGCCTGCGAATGGTGCGTCGATTCCGTCGGGAACGGCTGCCTGCGGATCCTGCGCGGCGGCTCCGTCGGACTGGACAGCGTCGTGACGAGCGCCTTTGAGGCGTATGCGGGACCGGACTATTTCTGCTACGAAACGTCGCTCCGTCCCGTCACGGACGGCCCGGACGCGCCGGACCTCCAAGAACTGGCGAAGCGAAGCGGACACTTCGGGGAGAGGCAGGAATACGTGCTCCCGATTCTCCCGACGGACGACCGGTCCGTTGCGCTCCGCCTCGTGCGTGCGCTCGGAGTTACGGAGGCGGCGAAAAAGATCCGCGCGCTGGCGGATGCCGGAAAATATACCGAGGCGCTCGAAGCGTACCGCGCCCGCTTCATCGAGGTGTTTCGCAAACGGACGGGCGGGCGGGCATCCTGCGGCTTCAACCGCGAAGCGAAAAAGATCAGTCTCCCGTCGCCGGATCCGTTTGACGGAAACTTCCTCTGGTACGAGGACAAGGATTCGCACACCTCGCTCACGCCGTCGAACGGCGCCGCCGCTTATTACGTCAATAAAGACGAAGCTTCCCGCCGGTGGTGCATCGAGCTGATCGGCGCGGCGATCCGCCGCAAGGAAGAGTACGATGGGATGAGCGACGAGATGCTCAACTGCGGCGGCGCCACGCCGAACGCCTGGGACTGGAACATGGGCTTCTTTGCGCCGTTCTGGGGCTGCAATATGATCGACGCGCTGGAGATCCTCTGCGAGGGAGGGCTCCTCGAAACGATCCCCGCCTCTCTCGTCGCGCGGGCGTCGCTGTTCGTCATGCACGACGTCGCGTACACGGGCATCAAGGACTGCCGCCTGAACGTGCCGAACCAGAAGACGCTGACGCTGCGCCGTCTGTACGCCATGGGCGCCGCCCATCCGGACTTCCATCTGCACGGCTTCATCAAAGAATACGTCCGCGATCTCCTCTGCGCGCACTTCGGACGCGTCATCTATCCGGACGGCACCTGCATGGAGCAGTCCTTCAACTACAACGGGAACGTCATCGTGGACTTCCTGACGGTCCGTGCGAATTTCCCGGAGATCCCCCTGCCGAAGGAAGCGGAAAAGCGTGTGAGCTGGCTGACGAGAACGCTCGACACCGTCTCCCCGCCCGTCGCCGATTTCCCGGCGATCGGTACCTGCGGCTTCGTGCCGCCGCCGGATCTGCGCGATCCGGAGGTGCGCCGTGCGTTCCGCGAGGGTCTGCTTTACGCGCGGGTGCATTACGACGTGCTGAAATTCCATCCGCATCCGAAGCCGGAAGAGCTCGCGCCGCTCGATATTCCCGACCGCTGGAAGGACTATGAGCGCATCCTCCGCTGCGCGAACGGCGATATGTCCGATCCGCCGCGCTTCACGTCGGTATACTATCCTTACGGCTCCTTCGCCGTGCTCCGCGAGGGCTTCGACTGGGACGACGCCTACCTCTTCTTCTACTCGCCCCGCAAGGGCTCCGGCCACGCCGCGGAAAATATCAACGACCTGTTCTTCATCGACTACGGCCGTCCCTTCCTCGTCAATGCCGGCGGCGGCGCCTACGGCGTCAAGGACTGGCTCCCGGAGGATCAGCGTCCCTATCTCGCGCAGCTCGAGGCGAATCAGCACAGCTCCTTCGGCCGCAACGTCGTTCTCGTGGACGGCACCTCGCAGTCCCGTCTCCGCTTGGGCGACAGCTGTGTCTTCGATCAGTACCCGACGACGGCAGACAACAGGTATTACGACGGCGAAAAATTCCTGTACGTCGAGGGCAGCTACGCCGACGGCTGGTACGCGGGGGACGACGTCCGCCACCGCCGCGAGATCTTCTGGCACAAGGGCGCGGGGGTGTATTTTATCCTCGACAGCCTGACGGGCGAAAAAGAACACACCTATACGCAGAACTGGAATTTCATGCCGCACGCGCACGAAATCGACGGATACCTCCTCGGTATGCCGGGCACGGAAATGACGTGGGGCTTCGAGAACGACGAGGTCGTCACGGACGAGGCGGAAAGCTGCATCCGCACCGTACAGAAGGACGCGCCGAATCTGTTCCTCTATCAGTTCAGCACCTATCCGCTGACGTACACGCGGAATTACGGCGATCTCGATCCGGCGCGCGGATGGTTCTCCGCGTCCCTTCCCGGACGCCGCTATCCGCTGCCGCTGATCCACACGAACTGGACGGCGCCCGCCGGGACGAGTTCCGTTCTGACCGTCATGGCGGCGTCCCCGACGGAGGTGTCCCGCGTCGCCGCGGCGGAGAAATACCAGAGCGGCGCCGTCTCCGGCTGTGATATCACGACGGCGGACGGGCAGAAGATCGTCTTCCGCTTCGCGCCGGAGGCGGCGGATATCGCGGCGCCGGACGGCGCCTCTCGGCGCGCGCGCGTGCTGCTCTGGCAGGACGGCGACGGCGTCCTGATGGGCGGCTGCAGCGGCGACCGGATCCTTGCGGGCGGCAGGGAGGCGGAGCCGATCCGCGCCCCGCGCGGTTTCTCGTGGGAAGAAAAAGACGGATACTGCTATCCGTCCTACACGTACTGATCTGTCAATCAGCCGGTGCCGGCAGGCATCGGATCAAGGGCGCTCCGACGCCCGCGCTCCGCGTCACGGAGAAATGACGCCGCGCGCCGAGGCGGATCAAGCGAAAAGAGAGTGAAGAGAGGCGGCCGCACGGCTTCACAGTCGTCTGTGACGGACGGCGCGGCAAAGGGAACGAGAAATGGGAAATCACCTGTACGCGGAAATGAGGGAATACCTCGATACCGTTCCGGTCGTCGACACGCACGAGCACTGTACCTCGAACGCGGAAAAGCTGCCGGACGTTTTCCATCCGGTAATTCAGAAGAAACCGTATCTCCTCCAGCATCTCCTTATCCAGCAGATGCGCTTTGTCTACGATCACAACCAGTTTTCTGTTGTCCAGACCTCTGAGCAATTCGATCTGCTTCCGTGAAGAAGAAGTGCTCGACAGAATAACGGATTTCCTTCCGGAACACGACGGAGAAGAATTCGTTGTCATGGAACAGCATCGGGATCCGTGTTGTGGTCACGGTCCCCACGCCGGACGACGCCGTCCTTCCGTCCTCCGCCGCAATGCCGAGCTGGATGGTCGCGGACTGCCCGTTGACGGTGATTTGAATCTCATGCGCTGTGTCGTAACGAACGGGCATACTGCCGTGGGGCGGGAGATCGCCGCTCAGGAAAACATAAGTCCCCTCCTGCTCTCCCGCGGGCAGACCGATCCATCCCGATAGTTCCTCGTCGAGGTCGTATCGGAGGGTTTCCCCGTCTCCGCCGAACTCTATTTTTCCATGTTCCGAGACGAATACCCCGTTATGCGGCGCGGGAGCCGGCGTATTCGGCTCATAGGGAATATTCTCCGGCTCCGTGTCGAACAGACTGCATCCGACGCACAGGAATAAACTCAGAAGAAACAGAAATGCTCTTTTCATGGATCCTTCCTCCGTAACCAAAAACTTTTCAGCTTTCCGCTTATCTCTTTCCGATCACCTTTTCCACCGTGCCGTGGTGTGAAGGCAAGCCTTTTTGTTAGTTTAACACAAAAACCTTTCCATTGCAAGAGAAAAAATAGTTTTTTTCAAGCCCAATAGAGCCCGTCGGAAGATCGGCAGGCGGGAGGGCTGACTTTACATTCTTAAAGCTATTTGTGTGAAATCGGATCTTTACAGGTCCTCTTGTATCTTGCGGAGGCGAATCTGATTCGGTAAAACGTCATGGCAAAAACCTATTGCACTATCAGGACGAATCTGCTATAATTGTTGCAGCGGTCAAAGCTTGACAGGAAAAACCATACATTGAGAGAACTCTCATGCTCTGCGAGCTGGAATACGGAACCGCACCTGAATCCTGAGCCGACAGGACAAACTGTACAGGGAGGGACGACTTCATTAAGAGCGATGCCGCGTACCTGCGCGAACGCGGGCACTGCCGCCAGAAAACCACAGAAAACAAAAAAGGAGATCGTCGGATATGTCAAAATTCTGTACGAATTGCGGAACCCAGATACCGGATGAATCGCAATTCTGCCCGAACTGCGGAAATGCGGTCGGCCAGAGGATGCCGCAGTCCCAGTCGCAGCCGCAGAGCGAACAGCCTCCATACAACGCACAGCAAGACGCGCCGCCGGACGTGACGATGGTAACACCGAATATCGGACTCGGCCCCGACGGAAAATACCGCTGGATCTATGAGATGAGCCTGTTCCGGAATCCGTCGCTTTTTGTGACCGTATGGAAAGTATTCTTTTTCGTCTGTATCGGTCTCTTCGTGATGATGGCACTCATCCAGGCCTTCGAAGGGGATCTCGACGGCGAAGCGGCGCTGAATCTGCTCGGGGTATGCGGCATTGTTCTGGGCGTTATGACCGCGCTGGTCGTCATTTCCTTCCTGATCTACGCCGTGATCATGGGCGGCAAGTATATCGCCATGTTTGAAATGGATGAAAACGGCGTCATGCACCGGCAGCTCCCCAAACAGGCAGAAAAGGCGATCGGCATCGCCACTGCCGCTTTCGTCATCGGCATGCTCTCGAACAGCACTTCCGCGATGGCGAGCGGGTTCGCGGCGTCCAATACCGAGATGTACACTTCGTTTGCCAAGACAAAAAAAGTGCGCTTTTATCCCCGTAACGATACGATCAAAATCCGTCACACGCTATACCGCAATCAGATCTACGCAAAACCCGAGGAT
>JAEEYP010000001.1 GCA_016288155.1 Clostridiales bacterium
CCGCCGTTCCAGATCGACGGCAACTTCGGCGGGACCGCCGGCATCACGGAGATGCTCCTCCAGAGCCACGACGGCTCGATCGACCTCTTGCCCGCCCTGCCCGACGCATGGAAGGACGGCGAGTTCCACGGCTTCAAGGCGCGCGGCGGCTTCACCGTCTCGGCGGAATGGAAGGACGGCCGCGTTGTGCGGTGCTCCGTTACCGGTCCTGCGGGAAAAGAAGGCAAGCTGAAACTGAACGGCGAAACGATCCTCTTCCGCGGAAACTATACCTGCGGCGAATGAAGCCTCTTTCGGCAGATAACGGCGGGAGGATACGGCAATGTACGGAGCGATGCTCGGAGACATGATCGGCGCGCCGTATGAGTTCGACCGGGGGGACAAGACGAAGGATTTCCCGCTCTTCACGGCGGAAAGCCGCCCGACGGACGATACGGTGATGACCGCCGCCGTGGCGGAGGCGCTGCTCGATACGCCGGACGCCGCCGAAGAAGAGATCCGCGCGGCGGTCGTGCGTTCGATGCAGAAATGGGGACGGCGGCATCCGCACGCCGGATACGGCGCGCGTTTCCGCCTCTGGCTGCGCGAGGACGATCCGCGGCCCTACGGGAGCTGGGGCAACGGCTCCGCGATGCGGGTCTCGGCGGCGGGCTGGCTGTACGGCTCGCTTGAGGAGACGCGGCGGATCGCGCGCCTGACCGCCGCGGTCACGCACGATCACCCCGAGGGGATCAAGGGAGCGGAGGCGACGGCCGCCGCGATCTTCCTTTCGCGGAACGGACGCGGCAAAGACGAGATCCGCGGATACGTCACGCGGGAGTTCGGGTACGATCTCAACCGGAACTGTGACGAGATCCGTCCGGGATACCGTCACGACGAAAGCTGTCAGCGCACGGTGCCGGAAGCGATCACGGCGTTCCTTGAGGGGACGGATCTCGAGGACGCGATCCGGACGGCGGTCTCCCTCGGCGGAGACTGCGACACGCTCGCGTGCATCACGGGGAGCATCGCGGAAGCGTTCTTCGGCGTTCCGCCCCGTCTTGCCGAGGAATGCCGGGCGCGTCTGCCGCGGGACGTCCGCGCGGTACTGCAGCGATTCGATCAAGTAAGGATCCAAAGGAGGGAACGCTCGTGAAAACGATACGCATCACGGGAAAAGGACGGCTGAAGATCCGTCCGGACACGACACGGATCACCATGACGCTGGAAGGCGTCTGTCCGGAGTACGGCGAGGCGCTGCACCGCTCCGCCTCCGATACGGAAGCGCTCCGGGAGCTTCTTTCCGGCTTCGGGTTCGCGCGGTCCGACGTGAAGACGCTCCATTTCGGCGTGGACACGGAATACGAGGACTTTGAAGAAAACGGGCGCTGGACGCGGCGCTTCGTCGGGTATCGGTACCGCCATGCGATGAAGGCGGACTTCCCGTCGGACAACGACCGTCTCGGGCGGATCCTGTACGCGCTCACCGCCTGTCCGGCGAAGCCGGAGCTCCGCATCAGCTATACCGTCCGGGATCCGGAGGCGGCAAAGGACGCGCTCCTCGCCGAGGCGGTAAAGGACGCGCGCGCAAAGGCGGCCGTTCTGACCGACGCCGCCGGCGTCGCGCTGAAGGAGATCCAGTCCATCGAATGCGCCCGGGAGGAGATCGACTTCACGGTCCGCCCGATGAACGGTACGTTCATGGCGGCGAAATGCCGCGCGGCAGGCACGGAAGACGCGAGTCTCGACGTGGACATCGAGCCGGACGACGTCGACGTCTCGGATACCGTAACGGTGGTGTGGGAGATCGGCTGAAAACGGGACGCGGTCAAACGGTGCGCCCCCGGTCACGAAAACGTGACCGGGGGCGTTTATTCTTCCTATGCGGGCGGTCATTCGCCGTCCGTGAAGAGGAGCCGCGCCGCCGTCGGCGCGTTCGCATCGAGCCATTCCCGCGCCGGTCGTCCGTCGTCGGACGACGCGTACGCCAGCCAGCGCGCGAAGTATTCCTGCCCGCTCTCCGCCTCTCGGAGCGGGAGCGCCGCCTCGCCGAGCTGATCCGCCATGACCCGCATCAGCGCCTCGCCGCTCACTTCCGTCTGCCCGCCGGAGGAGAATTCCCGGAAGACGCAGGTGAGGATCGCATCCGCGCCGTACGCGAGCATGCGCCGGTAGGCGCTCAACTCCAGGATCGCATCGCCGTGATACCGCGCCGGATCGGCGATCATGTGCTCCTCGATGGATACAAAACAGTTGCGAACCAGTACCCGCCGGTTCCGCGCCTGTATCTCGGAATGGCGCCCGACGGACATGTCCCCGACGGCATATTCTTCCCCGCCGCCGCGTTCGAGCGTCACGGTGATGAAGTGGTCGTCCCAGCCGCCGTCCGTCACGCCGAGATAGTTCACCCACACGGTACTCCAGTCGTAGTCGTGGAGAACGTTGACAAAGGGAGCGCTGCAAAGGATCGCAATATCCTCCGATGCCGCGAACGCCGCGGCGTCGTGCCATGCAAGAACATAGAAGTATTCGTCCGGCAATTCGTCCTGAACGGAAATCGCCTCGACCGCCGGATCCGCGTACGGCGCGGGATCCGTCCATGCCTTTGGCAGATCGGTCCCCGCCTCCGTCTCCGGCACTGCGACAAAAGAAGGTGCGTCGTCCTCCGGCACGGGCGGCACGGCGGCGTCCCGGATCGGATCCGTCAGAAAGAAGACCGACGCCGCCGCGCAGACGAGGAGCGAGAGCGCGGCGATCCACGCCGCAGGCTTTCTGTAGCGGAGCACCGCCCGGATGCGCGCCTTCACGCCGGTCTCACCGAACGCGAGCGGATACGCCGTGAGGCGAGGGCGCTTCACGCTGTACGCGAGCAGCGCCTCGGAATAATCCGCGCGCGCCGCGGCGTCCCGACCGCGCACGACGCGTTCGTCGCACGCCGCCTCGATATCGCGGCAGAAAAAGACGTAGCCGAGCCAGACGAGCGGATTGAACCAGTGCGCCGCCAGAAGCAGGAATCCGAGCGGCTTCCATACGTGGTCGCCGCGGCGGATATGCGCCGCCTCGTGCGCGGCGACGCAGCGCGCGTCCCGCTCCGTCATGGACTCCGGCAGGCAGATGCGCGGCCGGAAAACGCCGAACACGAACGGCGAATCGATCCCGGCACAGACGTACACGTTGTCATGAAGCCTGACGGCGCCCCGGATACGGCGGTACACGCGGAGCGTACCGAAAATCATGTAAGAAAGCATGAGGGCGCACCCGCCGAGCCACACGAAAGAGAGGATCTCCGTCACACCGAAGGATCCGCGCCCTCCGGCGTCCGGCTCCGCCGGCTCGGAGGACGGCGGTTCCGCCGCCGCGGGAGGATCGGGGATAAGGACGGCGGGCGGCACGTCCGGCACGCTGCCGGAGACCGGTTCTGACGCCGCTGCGATCCTCTGCGCGATCCGGTCCGTATCCGGCATCAGGCTGACACGGCTCCCGAGGGATACCGGAAGGATCAGCCGCACGGCGACGATCCCCCACAGAAGGACGTGCGTCCACCGCGGCGCGCGACGGAGCGCGAGCCGCAGAAGCATCACGACCGGCACGAGGATCCCGGCGGCGATGCTCATCGTGACGACGCGCCAGACGACGCCGGTCATTCCCCGCCCTCCCGGCGCGCGCGGTCGATCATCTTCTGGATCTCGTCGAGCTCCGCGTCCGTGAGGTTCTGCCGCCGGGAGAACGCCGCGAAGAACGCCGGCAGCGAGCCCGCGAATTTCTCCTCCACGAACTCGTCGATCTCGGACGCCTGCGCCTCATCCTTCGACACGAGCGAGGTCACGATCATATGCTCGTTCTTGATCACGCCCCGGTCGGACAGCCGCCGGATCACCGTGTAGGTGGTGCTCGGCTTCCAGCCGAGCCGCTCCCGGCAGAGCGCCGCCAGCTCCCTGCTGCGGATCGGCTCGTTCTCCCACAGGATCAGGCAGAATTTGTATTCCATTTCAAAGATCTTCGGCGTCGCCATCGTTCATCCTCCATTCTAACTCATTCGATCGCAATACTATTCTAACACATTAGAATGATGATGTCAACCCTTATTTTTCATTTTTTTCTGCTTTTTTTCAAAAAAACGCAGGCGGACGAACGGTCCGCCTGCGGGGAGAGACGCGGGGGATACGGCAAGGTCGGCTCACATGAGCCCGAAGAGCGGCATCAGCGCCGCCGTCAGCCACGCGGCGGCGACCGCCGCCGCCGCCACGACGATCAGTTTGCAGCGAAAGAAAGCCAGAACGAGCGCCGTGACGCATCCGACGGCGGAGGCGGCGACGCTCCCGCAGGAGGTGAAGACCGCGGGAAAGATCATGGCGGACAGGACGCCGTAGGGAAGATAATACAAAAACGACAGAAGGAACCGGTTCTTGAACCGTTTCCGGATCGCGGCGAGCGGCACGGCGCGGATCGCGAATGTGACGCCGCTCATGACGCAGATCCCGGCGAGCAGATACGGTGTCTCCATGCTTACTCCTCCTCCGGCAGCTCGCGCGGGAAGAGCGCCGCGCCGACAACGGACGCCGCCGTGCCGGCGAGGATGATGATCCAGCCGCTGCCCATCTGGCCGGTGAGCGGAACGAACGTAAGCACGCACGACAAAGCGGCCGCCGCGCCGACGACGGCGGCGACCGGCGCCGATCTTTTCGCGTCCGGTATGATGAGCGCGATATACATGGCGTACAGCGCGATATTCATCGCGGTGACGACGGACGACGGGATCAGCCCGCCGAGGAGCTCGCCGAGGAGCGTCCCGCCGACCCAGCCGGCAGCGGAGATACAGATCATGCCGAGCATGTAGCCGAAGGTGAGCGTCTCGGTCTGCACGGACGCCAGAGCGAAGATCTCGTCCGTATTGCCGTAGGCGACGACGAGGCGCTGCCACAGATTCATTTTCCGCGGGAGCTTCTGCGAAAGCGAAACGGACATGAGCAGATACCGGGCGTTGATGATCGCCAGCGTGCAGAAAAGCTCGATCAGCGGCGCGCCGACGCTCATGAGGTTCAGCCCGACGAACTGCCCGGTCCCGGAAACGCAGGTGACGGAAAACAGAGCGGCAAGTCCGGCGGACATCCCTTTATCGGCGGCGATCATCCCGAAGGCGCAGCTGACCGAAAGATAGCCGAGAAAGATCGGCACGGCGTCACGGACGCCGCGCCGGAAAGACAGAGTCTGATTGTCTTCTCGCGTCATACGGCGTTTCCTTACCGGGACGTCCCGTTCTTATACCGGAGCGTGACCGTACCGTCGTCCTCATAGGAGACGGCGTCGCGCTCCGCTTCCAGACGTTCGATGGCGGCAAGGTATTTTTCCTTTGAAGCGAAGCGCGGCGAGGCACCCGCGACGACCGACCTGCCCGCCTCGGCGCCGTTCTCGAGCAGTCTTCCCGCCGTCGCGGCGAGGCACTGCGCGGGGAGCAGGCAGGCGAGCCTGCGGTCCTCGACGAAAAAGTCCGCGCCGTGACCGAGCCCCTTCGTGCCGGAGGAATACGGATGGACGGAGGGGATCAGCGAGGAGACGTCGCCCATGTCCGTGCTGCCCGTCTTCCACTCGTCGGAGAACTCGACGCTGTCCGGTCCGGCGATCTCCCGCATGACGTCTCCCATCACGCGCGCCAGTCCGCCGTCGTTGCACAGCGACATGTATCCGGGTGCGTCGGAGATCGTGACGGTGCAGCCGATCGCCGCCGCGGAAGCGGCGAGCGCCAGATTGATCTTGTCGTTGTACGCCGCGATGCTTTCGTAGGAAGCGCCGCGGACGTAGCTCTCCATGCGGACCGTGTCCGGGATGGCGTTGACCGCCTGCCCCCCCTCGGTGATGATCGGATGGAAGCGGATGTGTTCGCCGTCCGGGAAAGTCTCGCGCAGCGCGTTGGCGGCGTCCATGGCGAGCGTCGCGGCGTAGAGGGCGTTGCGTCCTCTCTGCGGCGCTCCGCCCGCGTGCGCGGCGCGCCCGTGGAAGGTGACGTTCTTGAGCACACAGCCGTTGCTGCCGCGGGTGAAGCGCAGCGTCTTCCCTTCCGCCAGGCGGGCGGAATGGATCATCATGGCGATATCCACGCCGTCGAAATACCCGCGCGCGATGAATTCCACCTTGCCGCCGAAGAAACGGATGATCCCGCGTTCGCGCAGCTCGCGGCGGTAGCCGAGTTCGATCAGTTCCTCGGCGGGGACCGCCATTAGGCGGACGGAACCGCACAGCCCGTCGAGCGCGCCCGTTTCCTTGAGCGCCGCGGCGACGCCGAGGAGCGCCGCGCTCTGGCAGTTGTGCCCGCAGGCGTGCACCGCGCCGGTCTCCCGGTCGCATTCCGGGTGATTGGCGACGAGGAGCGAGTCGAGCTCGCCGAGCACCGCGACCTTCGGACCCGGCCGCCCGGTATCGAGATCCGTGTAGAAGCCGGGGATGTTCTCCGGGCGCACGAGCGTATAGCCGAGCGCCTCGAAACGCTCGGCCAGATACGCCGTCGTGTTCCACTCCCGGTAGCCCGTCTCCGGATGCTTCCAGATATGCTCCTGTGCCGCGTAGATCAGCTCCGCGTTCTTCTCCGCCGCGCGGAACAGTTTTTCAACAGTCGTCATAATCGTCTTCTCCTTGCTTTCCGAATGAATCGAAATATTATATCCGCCGCGTGCGGCGGGCGCGCCGGTCACGATCCGCGTTTGAGGATCAGGACCTCGCCCGGCACGTCCTCCCACACCATATATCCGGCGGAGAGATAGGCGTATTTCACCGCGTAGTCGATCGTCGGATAGTAGATCACGACGTAATCGACGTCGGGGGCGTTCCCGTGATACGAGAGGTCGTACACGATATCCCGATCGGACACGTGCGCCAGAAGATGGGAGGACACGCTGAGGGAGGCGTCCTCCGGCAGCGCGGCGAGCGTTTCGTCGATATGCGTGTACACTTCCTTCCCGCCGTCCCACCGCGCCGCGTAAGCGGAGCATTCCGGCAGCACGCACACGGCGTACAGACACAGACACGCCGCCGTCCCGACGGCGAGAAGCCGCCGCCTCACGCCGGGAGAATACTCCGGGACGTTCAAGACGGCCGCGTAGAAGAGGAACGCGGCGGAGACGAAGGAATACTGGAAACCGATGTTGTACTGATACGTGTACAGCGTCAGCAGATTGACGAGGAGCGGCGCGGCGAGCAGCCAGCGGGACGCGCGCTTCGTGCAGAGGGGGATCCCGCCGAGCGGGAGCAGCATCTGGAGCAGATACACGACCTTCCCGATCCCGCCGGAGTTCGTTTTGAAGAGCTGCGTGAGCAAATATCCCGGATTGAGCAGCGCGGTCTTCACCGCGCCGAGGAGCCCGTCCTCCCCCTCGGCGATGAGATTGCCGAAGCGGTAGGACATCACGCCGGAGATCGGCGGGCTCGCCGTCTCCCCGGCGGCCTTGTAATACTCCGCCCAATAGCTTGCCGTACGGTTGAGGATCATCGTCGCGCCGACGAACCACACCGCGCCGAGCGCGGCGAGCAGGAGCCCGCGCCGCCATTTTTTGCCGCTCACGAGGACGTACACCGCGAACAGCAAGACGTAGATCGCCGCATCCTCCTTGACCGAGAGGACGCAGAGCGCGAAGAGGAAGGTCGGGATCGGTCTGTCCGTCTCGTGCGCCCAGAACATCCAGAGAAGGAACGGCAGAAGGAAGCAGTTCTCGTGAAAATCGTAAAAGCCTCCGCAGGAGACCGCCGGATACAGCGCGAACAACAGGCATACGACAAGCGCCGTCCTGCCGCCGACCCGCTTCGCGCGGCAGAGCAGATACAGCGGCACGACGCCGCTGAACGCGATCACCGCCTGCGCGATCTGCAGCGTCATCGGCGACGGAAAGAGCGCGTAAAACGGGAGAAGCAGATAAAACACGGGAGAGATATGGACGGCGAAGTGCGACAGGAGCACGTCCCGCTCGCAGGTGACGAGCGGGAGCCCCGTCGTCTTCATGTAATGGAACATCTGGCAGAACAGACCGAAATCGAAATTCGGCGCCGCGAACGTCCGGTACCGCAGGCAGGTGACGACGGCGGCGACGGCGGCG
>JAEEYP010000067.1 GCA_016288155.1 Clostridiales bacterium
CTTGCCTTCCTTTTTTTCGACCGTGACGCCCGGCCAGTTCCCGACGAACTGGTTGGAGCCGGTCAGCGCGTTGAACAGCGTCGTTTTGCCGCTGTTCGGGTTGCCCGCGAGGGCGATCCGTATATCCATACTCCCTGCTTCCTTTCCGCCCGGATGGGCTTTGAATGATTAGCGTATGCTAACCGATGCCTGAAAAAATAAGCGCGTTATTCGACTTCGATCATTTCCGCGTCCGCCTTGCGGATCGACAGCTCGTATCCGCGTACCGTGATCTCGACCGGATCGCCGAGCGGTGCGACCTTGCGCACGTAGACCGGTGTGTGCCGCGTGATCCCCATGTCCATGATGCGCCGCTTGACCGCCCCCTCGCCGTGGAGCTTCACGACGGTCGCGGTCTCCCCGATCTTTACGTCCCTGAGCGTTTTCACTGTGTGTTCCTCCTTATATAAGAATCAGATCATGATCTTCCTCGCCAGCTCGTCGCTGAGCGCGACGCGGGCGTCCTTGACCCGGACGATGACGTTTTCGCCGAGCGTATTCACGATCGTCACCTCGCCTCCGACGTTGAAGCCGAGGTTTTCAAGGTGCTTTTTGACCTCCGGCGTGCCGCCGATCCTCCGTATGATCTGCGGCTCGCCCTTTTCTGCCAGACAAAGCGGTATCATCATTTTCCTCCCGGCGCCCAAGGATTAGCGGACGCTAACCTAACGCCCAAAAATTCGGTTAGCTTTCACTAACCGACATATATTATAGTTAGCATCCGCTAATTTGTCAAGGGCTTTTTTGAAAAATAATCAAATTTCGTATTTTTTTACGATTTGTATTGAAAAACGGCTGACTTTACGCTATACTTAGTATATGATCGCCAGCCGACAAGGAGAAAGCCATGACCATCCACGAATCTGGGGAAATGTACCTTGAAACAATCTACGTATTATCTCAGAAGTCTTCCGTCGTGCGGAGTATCGACGTCAGCGCGTATATGGGATATTCGAAACCTTCCGTCAGCCGGGCGATCGGTCTGCTCAAGAAGGACGGTCTCGTCATGACGGACGATCAGGGATATCTCAAGCTTACCGACGCCGGATGGCAAAGAGCAAAGGTGATCTACGAACGCCATCTGCTCCTCAGTCAGCTGTTTGTGAACATCGGGGTCGATGAAAAAACCGCCTCCGAGGACGCCTGCCGTATTGAACACTATATCAGTGAAAAGACGTTCGACGCGATCAAGCGGCACGTGGAAAAATACGGGACCGTCAGGTAGGGATCGCTCCCCTTTCCCAAAATAATACCGACCAATAATGATCCCCGGCGCGGCGTAAGCCGTGCCGGGGATCGTCGTTTTCCGTCGGGTCGTTTGCGTTATCGTCTTCTTCGGCCGCCGCGTCCTCACGCTTCGGCGTCCGCGTCGCCGCGGATCAGAGAATACGCACCGCTCCGCAAAACGTCGACGAGCTGGGATTCCGACGTGATCGGCTCCGCTGTGCGGATGCCGCCGCGCGGCATGTGGTCCGGATTGTGATGATCCGTCCCCGACGTCATGATCTTCCCGGCCGCCTTTGCCCACGCCTCGGCGACGTCGTTGTGTGAGTTGTGTCCCGGATGTCCGTTGAAGACCTCGATCCCGTCCACGTCCGCCGGATCGGTGACCGTCATGTTGACGCGGAACGGATGCGCGTGGATCGTCAGGATCCCGTCCGGCCGCGCCAACCGGGTGAAATCGCGGACGGAGCCGTGAAGGATCGAGCCGGTATGGGAGTAAAGCCACGCGCGGTCGAAGCCGAATACGAGATAGTCGTTGACGTTCCGGCTGAAGCGGAACTCCATGCCCATGAGTATGTGCAGCCGTCCGGCGGCGCACGCCTTCAGTTTTTCCCACGCGGCGTACTGGTGCTCGATCTTCGCCGCCCACTTCTCCGGATCGGCGTCCGTATCCTCCGCGACGAAGTGGTTCGTCAGACAGACGGTCGTATATCCGTACCGAAGGTACTTCTCGCAGATCCCCTCCGCGGATTCCGAGGAGCAGCCGGAAGCGTCCTTTGAATGACAGTGCAGTTCCGTTTTGTACGTGTGTTCCATCGTGTTTTTCCTTTCATGTATGATCGGCGGTGCGGCAGGTGAAGCGTCGTTCCGGCGCGTCCGGATCCGAGAAGAAGTGCAGGAGCTTCTCTCTGTAATCCGGCGCCGTATCGAACGCGGCGTGTCCGTATCCGTCGTATATATACGTCTGACAGCCGGGCTCGTCCGGCACGTGTCCGGCGATCTCCGCCGCCGCGTCCGGTCCGAGTACGGCGTCGTCGCGCGATCCGATCACGAAAACGGGACAGCGGATCCCGACGAGCCTGTCGGTCACGAAAAAATCCTTCGTCCCTTCCGCGAGGATGATGAAGCGTTCGAGCTCCTCCTCCGTCACCGTTTCCCCGATCCTGACCAATACGCCGCGGTACTTTTCAAACACGGCGGGAGGATAGATCGCCGCGCCGAAGGCGAGGTACAGTCCGACCGCGTCTTTCTTCCGCGCCAGCCCGATCCATTCCGCGATCCGCCGATACCGCGCGCCCCGGACGTCGGACGCCGTCGAACCCAGCGCCAGACGGCGCACGAGATCGGGACGGCTGACGGCGATCTCCATGGCGATCATGCCGCCCTGAGAGGCGCCGAAAAAGCACGCGTCCCGCACGCCGAGCGCATCGAGCGCCGCCGCCGTATCCTTTGCCGCCTCACGGATCGGATACGCGGGCGGGAGCACGGCGCGCCGATCGAGAACGAAAACGGTGAAGTCCTCCTCGAACGCCGCGTATCCGTTTCTCACCGCGTCCGCCGTCTCCATCACGCTCTTGATGCTCAGTCCCGGCAGGATGACGAGGGGGCTGCCGCCCCGCCCGAAGCGGAAATACCGCATGGAAAAACCGGGCAGATCTGCGCGTTCGATCACGATACTCATTTCTCCTCCTCCCGCGCGGCACGGTCCGGACGGCCGGACCGGAGATCACTTTTCTTCTTCGTCTGCACGTTCGATCACCCTGCGGTACGGTCCGATCATTCCCTCCGTCATCCGTCCGCCCGCCTTCGCGCGCAGCCGTGGACTCTTCATGACGGAGCCGACGAGGTACATGGCGAGCATCCGTCCCCGCTTCTTCTGCGGAAAGTCGTAGAAGCCGTGCTTTTTGTAGAAGCGGTGGTCCTCCCGCATCAAGCCCTGCATCTGCCAGATCAGATCTCTAAAGATCTTCATCCCGCCGACGCCGTAAAAATTCCGGGGCGGACGGTATCCTTCGGCGGCGGCGTAGCAGAGAGACGCCGCGAGCCGGTCGATCTCCCCGTCCGGATCGCGCGTATTGTCCGCGATCCCGGCGAGCATGTTCCCGCCGACCTCGGCGCGCGCCTCCATGAGCAGTTTCAGATTCGGCTCGCGCTCCGGCGCGCCGTCCACCAGATATCCGACCGGCTTGTCCATCGTCACCGTGCGGTGGCCGTTGCAGAACTGCCGGTCGTCGAACAGCTTGAAGAGGCTCCCCATGCTGTGATCCCGCACCGTATAGGCGTACACGATCCCGTCCGCCGACTGGATGTGCTCGCGCAGATATCGGTCGAACCCGTCCTTATAGACGCACGTTCCGTCCGCCGCACAGCGGAAACAGCCGAGGCAGCCGCCGGCGAAGGGATACTCCCGTACGTCGATGATCTCCGTCTCGCAGGGGAGGCGATTCTTCAGCCGCTCGCACATGTCCCGCAGGCGGCTCTCCCCCGCGCCCCCGAAGTCCGCCGCGATCACGATCCGGCGCGGGGCGGCGGCGCGCAGCGGCTCCGCGTCCGTGTGCGTCTCGACCGGGACGGGCGCGTCCGCGCGGACGGGCGGCGTTTCGCTGAAACCGTTCTCGACGTTCCAGAGCAGGTAGCGGAAGAAAGCGGCCGCGTCCTTTCTCCCCCTCTCGCACAGCAGGTCCTCCATGTCGGCGGATAAGCCGCGGACGACCCGGAGCCCGAGATCATGGCAGTTCTCCTCAATGAACCGGTGCGCGGTCACGTCGTAAAAGTGCTTGGACGTACTGATCTGCGACGCGTACTTTCCCGAAAGCGGGACGCCGCTCTCCTTGACGAGTTCAAGAAAGCGGTGGAGCTGCGCGGGGACGAGGAACGTGTAGACGGGATAGCAGAAAAGAAGGAGATCCGCCCCCTCCAGCGCTCCTCTCCATGCGGACGGATCCTTCTCCATCGATTTGATGCGCGCTCCGACGTGGAGGATCTCAAAACGATGTTCCGTGAAGCGCCGGCTGAGATACAGCACGGTCTGCAGCGTGATGCTGTTTTCCCCCGCGGGGGAGCCGTTCAGTACGACGATGTTCATGCCGCTTGATTCCTTTCCGGATCGGGTCCCGCGTACCGTTCGGCGCCGGTGCGCCGGCGAGAACGGCTTTCGGGATACTGCGTATATTATACCAGATCCGCCGCGTTTTTTCAATAGCCGCGAACGCCGTGGGACCGTTCCCGGACGTTTTCGTTCCGGATCCCGCCCCGCGGCGCCCGGTCCGACGGCATCCGTTCCGTTCTTCAAAAATATACGGAAAGTACAAGAGCACACGCGGAGAATGGCGGGGATTTCTTGACAATAACGTCCGATTCGGATATAATAGGAAACAAGGAAACGCGAAACGATGCGGCGGGAGCGGGCGCGTCCCACGGGAGGGAAAAATGAGTTATAAAGAAATCGTTCACGACGGCTACAGAGTCGTTTTTGAGGAACCGGAGATCTACGTGAACAACGAAGCGCGGAAGCGCAGCGGGCACATGACGCACGCCATGGCGCAGTTCGCGCCGGACACCTTCATCGATTTCAACGCCAACTGTTCCGCGGCCCGATACGGCGGCCATTCCGCATACGGCTGGGTCGAATACCGGATCTCTCATGACGCAGGCAAGACCTACACCGCGCCGCAGACGTTCCCGTACTCAATGGAATCCTTCCTCGACGGGAACTGGACCGTTTCCGTGGAGAAAGCCGTCGCCTGTGACGACGGGACGATCGTCGCGCTCTGCCTCAGAAACACGATGCTGACGGAGGTGTGCTGCGAGCCCTGGCTGACGCCCGTGTGTATCCGCAGCACCGACGGCGGGAAGACGTGGACGGAGCCGTACGAA
>JAEEYP010000068.1 GCA_016288155.1 Clostridiales bacterium
GAAGAAGCGCTGGTACGTCAAGGTGCCCGTCTTCTCCTTCGCCAAGATCCGCGGGCTCGACGCCTATCTGTCGCCGGAGATGAAATCGACGGGCGAGGCGATCGGCTACGACGATCAGCTCAACCGCGCGCTGTACAAGGCGCTGCAGGCGTCCGGGATGCACCTGCCGAATTACGGCACGGTGATGGCGACGATCGCCGACGAGGACAAGGAGGAGGCGCTTCCGCTCATCCGCCGCTTCTATCAGCTCGGCTTCAACATCGAGGCGACGGCGGGGACGGCACGGTTTCTCAAGGAGAACGGGATCCGCACGCACGTGCTGAAAAAGATCAGCGACGGCAGCGAGGAGATCCGCGACTCGATCCGGCAGGGGCATATCGCCTACGTCATCAACACGAGCAGCGCCGGCGCCATGCACGCGGAGAGCGACGGAAGGATGATCCGGAAGTACGCGACGGAGAGCGGCGTGACGATGTTCACCTCGCTCGACACGGTGCGCGTGCTGCTCGACGTGCTCGATGAGATCACGCTGCGGATCTCTACGATCGATCAGTAAGGAGACGGCATGAAGCAGGGATTCTATACGGTGCTCGAAAACGAGCCGCTGACGGAGCAGGTGTTCCGGATGCGGCTCGGCGGCGACACCTCGCCGATCACGGCGCCGGGACAGTTTGTGAATATCCGGCTCGCGGGGCGCTTTCTGCGCCGTCCGATCTCCGTCTGCGAGTGGACGGAGGGAGAACTCACGATCATTTATAAAGTCGTCGGCGCGGGCACCGCGCAGATGGCGGCGATGCGCGGCGGGGAACTCGATCTCCTCTGCGGACTCGGAAACGGCTACGACACGGCGCCCTCCGGCGCGTCGCCGCTGCTCATCGGCGGCGGCGTCGGCGTGCCGCCGCTGTACGGACTGGCGAAGGCGCTGAAGCGGGAAGGGAAGGACGTGTCCGTGATCCTCGGCTTCCGGAGCGCGCGGGAGGTGTTCTATGAAAAAGAATTCGCGGCGCTCGGCGCGCGCGTGACGGTGACGACGGAGGACGGCAGCGCCGGTGTGCGGGGATTCGTGACGGACGCGCTGCGGAATGCCGCGCCGTACACGTACACGTATTCCTGCGGGCCGGAGCCGATGCTCCGCGCCGTCTACGGCGCCGCGGCGACGGACGGACAGTTCAGCTTCGAGGAACGCATGGGCTGCGGCTTCGGCGCCTGCATGGGATGCTCCTGCCGGACGGTGACCGGCTTCAAGCGCATCTGCCGGGAGGGTCCGGTGCTCAGAAGGGAGGAGATCCTGTGGGAGAGATGAACGTGCGGCTGTGCGGGATCGAGCTGAAAAATCCGGTGATCCCGGCGAGCGGTACTTTCGGATACGGCTGGGAATTTGCGCAGTGGTACGATATCAATATCCTCGGCACGTTCTCGTGCAAGGGAACGACGCGGGAGCCGCGCTTCGGCAATCCGACGCCGCGCATCGCGGAGTGCCCGTCCGGGATGATCAACGCGGTCGGGCTCCAGAATCCGGGCGTGCGCGCCGTGATCGATGAAGAACTGCCGCGCCTGCGCCGGTGCTATGACGGAAAGATCATGGCGAATATCTCCGGCTTCTCCGTCGAGGAATACGCCGAGGTCGCCGCGCTCATGGCGGCCGAGGAGCAGGTCGGCTGGCTGGAGGTCAATATCTCCTGCCCGAACGTCCACGGCGGCGGCATGAGCTTCGGTACCTCGCCGCGGGCGGCGGCCGAGGTGACGCGCGCGGTGCGCGCCGTCACGGACAAGCCGGTGATCCTCAAGCTTTCGCCGAACGTGACGGACGTCACGGAGATCGCCCGCGCCTGCGAGGCGGAGGGCGCGGACGGCGTCAGCCTCATCAACACGCTGCTCGGGATGCGGATCGACGTGCGCCGCCGCCGCCCCGTGATCGCGAACCGCATGGGCGGGCTCTCCGGTCCCGCCGTCTTCCCCGTCGCACTGCGGATGGTGTACCAGACGGCGCGCGCCGTGAAGATCCCCGTCGTCGGGATGGGCGGAGTCCGGGCGGCGGAGGACGTGATCGAGATGATGCTCGCCGGGGCGACGGCGGTCGGCGTCGGCGCCGCGAATCTGGTGGATCCCTGCGCCTGCCGGGACATCATCGCCGCTTTGCCGGAGGCGATGGACCGGTACGGGATCCGCTCGCTTGCGGAATGCATAGGAGGATGCGACTGAGATGGAACGAGACGTGATCATTGCCTGCGATTTCGACACGGCGGAGAAGACGTACGCCTTTCTCGACCGATTCGGGGACGAGCGGCCGTTTGTGAAGATCGGCATGGAACTTTACTACGCCGAGGGACCGGCGATCGTGCGGGAGCTGAAGCGGCGCGGCCACCGGATCTTCCTCGATCTGAAGCTGCACGACATCCCGCACACGGTCGAGCGCGCGATGGCGGTGCTGTCGCGGCTGGAGGTCGACATGTGCAATCTCCACGCGGCGGGGACGGTCCCGATGATGGAGGCGGCGGTGCGCGGGCTGACGCGGCCGGACGGCAGCCGCCCGATTTTGCTCGCCGTCACGCAGCTCACCTCGACGGATCAGGCGACGATGGAACGGGATCTTCTGATCGACCGTCCGATCGGCGAGGTGGTGCGTCATTACGCGCGGAACGCGAAGACCGCCGGGCTGGACGGCGTCGTCTGCTCGCCGCTCGAGGCGGCAGACGTGCATGAAGCCTGCGGCGCGGATTTTCTGACGGTGACGCCGGGCGTCCGCTTCGCCGACGGCGACGCGGGCGACCAGAAGCGCGTCACGACGCCCGCCCGGGCGCACGCACTCGGTTCGGACTTTATCGTCGTCGGCCGTCCGATCACGGCGGCGGCGGATCCGACGGCGGCATGGGCGCGCTGTCGGAGAGAATTCATACAAGGGGGAAAAGAAGACCATGAATGAGCGACAGAGGCGGATCGCCGAAGATCTGTTGTCGATCCGCGCCGTTTTCCTGCGGCCGGAGGAGCCGTTTATCTGGGCGAGCGGGATCAAGAGTCCCGTATACTGTGACAACCGCCTGACGCTGAGCGATCCCCGCGTGCGGGACGACGTGGAGAACGGACTGGCGGCGCTCGTGCGCGAGGAATATCCCGGGGCGGAGATCCTGATGGGGACCTCAACCGCCGGGATCGCGCACGCGGCGATCACGGCGCATCTGCTCGGGCTGCCGATGGGGTACGTGCGCTCCGGCGCGAAGGACCACGGGCGCATGAACCGGATCGAAGGAAAGCTCGAGCCGGGACGGAAGACGGTCGTCGTGGAAGACCTGATCTCCACGGGCGGCAGCGTGCTCGACACCGTCGAGGCGCTGCGGGAAGCCGGGGCGGACGTGCTCGGCGTCGTCTCGATCTTCACCTACGGGATGAAGAAGGGGATCGAACGGCTGGCGGCGGCGGGCGTGAAGAACGTATCGCTGACGGATTTCGACGCCGTGACCGCCGTCGCGGCGGAGAACGGCGTGATCCGCCCGGAGGACGTTGCACGGCTCCTGCATTTCCGCGACGATCCGTCCGACGAGAGCTGGATCGGAGGCGCGAAGTGAGACATCTGATCGAGATCGGGGATCTGAGCGTCGGGGAGATCGACGCGCTGATCCGCACGGCGCAGGACATCATCGGCGTGCCGGAGCGGTACGCGGACGCGTGCCGCGGGAAAAAGCTGGCGACGCTCTTCTTTGAGCCGTCCACGCGGACGCGCCTCAGTTTCGAGGCGGCGATGTACGAGTTGGGCGGGAACGTCCTCTCCGTCTCCGACGCCGGGACATCCTCTGCCGCGAAGGGCGAGAGCGTCGCCGACACGGCGAAGACGGTGAGCTGCTACGCGGACATCATCGCCATGCGGCACCCGAAGGAAGGAGCGCCGATGGTGGCGGCGATGAACGCCTCCGTCCCCGTCATCAACGCGGGCGACGGCGGTCACAATCATCCGACGCAGACGCTGGCGGATCTCTTCACGATCTGGCGGGAGAAGGGGAGGCTCGGGGAGCTGACCGTCGGATTCTGCGGGGATCTCAAATTCGGCCGCACGGT
This sequence comes from Clostridiales bacterium, assembly GCA_016288155.1. GTDB lineage: Bacteria > Bacillota > Clostridia > Oscillospirales > CAG-272 > SIG701. The sequence continues at coordinate 4,051 of JAEEYP010000068.1, forward strand.
GCATTCGCTCATCAGCGCGCTCTCCCGCTACGAGGGCGTCCGCTTCGTCCTCGTCTCGCCGGAGGAGCTGAAGCTCCCCAGCTACGTCAAGAAGGACGTGCTTGCGCGGGGCGGGATCCCCTACGAGCAGACGACGGATCTGGAGGCGGTGCTCCCGACGCTCGACGTGCTCTACATGACGCGCGTCCAGAGAGAACGTTTCTTCAACGAGGAGGACTATCTCCGCCTCAAGGACCGCTATATCCTCACGCCGGACAAGCTGCGCGGAGCGCGGCAGGACTTGTCCGTCATGCATCCGCTACCGCGCGTCAACGAGATCTCCGTCGCCATCGACGCCGATCCGCGCGCGTGCTACTTCAAGCAGGTACTGAACGGAAAATTCATGCGCATGGCGCTGATCCTGATGCTTCTGGAGGTCGGATATGTACATTGACGCCATTGCCAACGGGATCGTGATCGACCACATCACCGCGGGACGGGGGATGCGGATCTATCACCTTCTGCAGCTCGACGCGCTCGACTGCAGCGTCGCGATCATCAAAAACGTCGTCAGCCGGAAGATGGGACGCAAGGACATGATAAAGATCGACGCGGCGATCGACGTGAACACGGAGATCCTCGGCTACGTCGATCCGGGCGTCACGGTGGATATCATCCGGGGCGGCGAACTTGTGGAGAAGAAGCGCATCGAGCCGCCCGCCCGCCTGACGAACGTGATCTTCTGCAAGAATCCGCGCTGCATCACCTCGACGGAGCAGGAGCTACCGCACGTGTTCCGCCTGGCGGATCCGGAGAACAAGATCTACCGCTGCGTCTACTGTGAGACGCGCGCGGACGACCGCGGCGCCGCCCCGGCGGGCGGACGGTGACGGCGGGGAAACGATCGGGAAAACCGAAAAAAGATCCGGTCGGCGCAAAGCCGACCGGATCTCGGTCGTATGAGGTTTCAGCGGACGGTTCACGCCCAGGGATTGCTCGCGGCGGGAATGCGGATGCCGGCGAGGATGCCCTCGTAGCCGCGGATGAACCATTCACCGGTGGAGGGCTTGGTGCGGACGGAGATCGGACGGTCGGAGTCGGCGCCGCCGGAGTGAACGTAGTAGGTGATGACGCCTTCCTTCTCGGTGTCGCGGCTGTGCGCGCTTTCCTTGATCACGGGCGTGTAGGGCTCGGAGGGCTCGTAGTTGTTCTCCGGCGCGGCGCCGTTGAAGTAGGAGCGCGGCACGTAGTCCTTATCCGAGAAGCGATCCTTCAGGAAAGAGAGATCCATCGGGGAGAGCGGTCCCGCCGGGCCGCGCAGGAAGTTGAGCATCTCGACGCCCGTGTTCTGGTCGACGGCATAGACGTTCAGCGCGATGATCGCGAGCGCGGCGACGCCGGCCCCGTCCTTCAGGTCGGCTTCCGGACGCGCCTTGAGCTCGTCCAGCGTCGCGGGGATCTCCTCGAAGACGTACGATTTCTCATTGGCGCCGAGCGCGGAGGCGGCGGAATTGACGGCGGCGGCTACATTCTTTTTGAGTTTGTCAAGAAATGCCATGGCGGTTCTCCTTTGTGTTGATATTTAGAAACGGAAAACGGTCTTCCGTATCCATTATAACATAATCTTCGGAAAATGCAAGATGCCGGACAGCAAAATTTGCTTCGAACGGGAGGAAAAATCAAAAAAAACCGTCTGCTTCTTGCATTTTGGCGCCGGATAGGTTACAATAAAAGGCGGGGGACGGCGGCGCCGTCACTGCGCGCTTTCCCCGGCGGCCGCCGCGTCTTTTTCGTCGGTTTCCGCGGGATCCGCGTCGTCGAGAAGGAGAAGCTTTTCCGCGAGCAGCCGCGTAAACCCTCCGGTGATCGCCGTGAACGCGATCAGGTCCTCCGAATTCTCCGCGGAGATCTCCGAGGTCTTCGGGAGATTCAGGATCGGGGCGGCGGCGAGCTGGATCTGCTGCATGAAGAAGCGCGCGGCGGCGCGGTGGTGATCCGCGTAGGAAGTATAGATGCGCCGGACCTCCTCCGGCGTCAGTCCCATGGGGATCAGCTTCTGGATGAGCGCGATGCTGAGGCTCTGCTTCAGCGTGAGGATGATGATGAGATACGCGATATGCACGCGGTAATACCGCTTCTTGAGCGGCTCCGGCATGATCTTCATGCGGACGTAGTTGTTGATCGTCGTGGCGGTGATGAACTGCTCTTCCTTCAGTTCCGGCGGCAGATAGTCCAGATACTGCTTGAGCAGCGTGATGATCTGCTCCATGTACAGCCCGAAATCCGGGATCTCCGTCCATGCCGGCAGGCGAAAGCTGTCCAGATATTTTTCCCATTGACGAAGTTTTGCCGCGACCAGGTCGTTGTCGTACGGCATCCGTCATTCCTCCCCCAGACCGCCGGCGCGCGGCGGCGACGTAAGGTATAGTTTTTCTGAGTGTATTATATCACAAAACCGTATCGATTGCAAGAACATTTCAAAAAAAATCTATTGACATCGTAGCGGGAGCAATGTATAATAATATTCGATATTAGGTCAAAGGCGGTACCGGCGATGCATTGTTCTGTCGTAACGGATAGCGCGGCGAATCTTCCGCTGCGGATCATACTGGAATACGGGATCACGGTCGTCCCGCTCTCCTATTATACGGAGGACGCGGAAAACGTCTGCGTCGACGTCGATGCGTTCGACGGGAAGAGTTACTACGGGAAAATGCGCGGCGGCGCCGTCGTCACGACCTCGCAGGCTCCGCCCGAGCGGTACGTCGAAACGATCGAGCCGCTGCTCGCGGCGGGGGAGGACGTGATGTTCGTCAGCGTGTCCTCCGGCATCAGCGGGGCGTTTTCCTCGGCGCGGCTCGCGCTCATGCAGCTTGCCGAAAGATATCCGCGGCGGAAGATCCGCCTCGTTGATACGCGCGGCGTCTCGCTCGGCGAGGGACTGCTCGTGATCCGCGCGGCGCAGCTGCTCCGTGACGGCGCGTCGCCGGATGAGGCGGCGCTGCGCATCCGGGAACTCCGCGAGCGGATGTGCCAGATCTTCACCGTGGACGATCTCATGTATCTGCGGCGCAGCGGGCGTCTCCCGCACGCGTCCGCGCTCCTTGCCACGCTGCTCCGCATCAAGCCGCTCTTCCTCTGCGACGAGCGCGGCAGGATCTCCGATTACGCAAAGGTCAGCGGCCGCCGCCGCGCTCTTGAGGCGCTCGCAGAGCGGTACGACGAATGCGCCGCGGGAGCGGAGGGGCAGACCGTCGGCATCGCCGAGGCGGACTGTCCGGAGGACGCACAGGATCTGTGCGAACGGATCCGCCGCCTCCACCCGCCGAAGGAGATCTTGACCGTACCCTGCGACCCGGTGATCGGCGCGCACGTCGGACCGGGCGCTCTCGCGCTTTTCTTCCTCGGCGGAGAGAACGCGCGCAGCCGCTGAAGCGGCGCTTTCCCGCCTTCCGGGCGGCTACCGTCATTGAAAGGAATGAACGTCATGAAGAACTATGTGATCCTGTCCGATTCCGCCTGCGACATCCCCGCCGATCTGCTTGAAAAGTGGAACGTGCGCGTCTGCACGCTGTCCCACCGTTACGACGACGGCGTGGAGGAGAAGGGCGTTGCGTCGAGCGCCGCATTCTACCGCCGGATGCGCGAGGGCTGCGTCGTCAAGACCTCCGCCGTCAACGCCGAGGATTTCCGCGCTCTCTTCGAGGAGGAACTGAAAAAAGGGAACGACATTCTGTATCTCGGCTTTTCGAGCGGACTGAGCGCGACGTACGCTTCCGCCTGCGTGGCGGCGGATATTCTCCGGCCGCAGTATCCGGACGCGAAGATCCTCACCGTCGATACGCTGTGCGCGTCGGGCGGCTTCGGGCTCCTTCTGTACCTGACCGTGCAGAAGCGGGACGCGGGCGCTTCGCTTGAAGAAGCGGCGCAGTACGCGGAAGATACGAAACTCCATCTGTGCCACTGGTTCACGGTGGACGATCTCGTCTACCTGAAGCGCGGCGGCCGCGTCAGCGCGGCGGCGGCGTTCGTGGGCGGCGTGCTCGGCATCAAGCCGGTGCTCCACGTGGACAACGAAGGGCATCTCATCAATATGGCGAAGGTGCGCGGACGCCGCGCCGCGCTGAAGGCGCTCGCCGACAAGTACGGCGAGCTCGCGTCCGAACCGGGCAAGGGACCGCTCTTCATCTCCCACGGCGACTGCATGGACGACGTGAAGATCCTCTCCGATATGATAAAGGAACAGTACGGCATGGACGTCGATCTGGTGATGGACATCAGCCCCGTGATCGGCGCGCATTCCGGACCCGGCACGATGGCGTTCTTCTTCCTCGGTCGGGAGCGCTGAGCGATGACCCGAACCAAGCTGTGCGACCGTGAACTCCCCGACTACACGCGCGGCGAGGAGATCTTCAACATGGTCTCGCATATCGTCGGCGGCGCGCTCGGCGTCGCGGCGACGGTCCTCTGCGTCACGTTCGCCGCGCTCCGTCACAATCCGTGGGGCGTCGTCGGCGGAGCGATCTTCGGCGCGTCGATGATTCTGTTGTACACGATGTCGAGCGTCTATCACGGTCTTCGCCCGAATACGGGCAAAAAGGTCATGCAGGTGCTCGATCACTGCACGATCTATCTCCTGATCGCCGGGACGTATACGCCGATGCTGCTCTGTGCCGTACGGCCCGTTTCGCCCGCGTGGGCGTGGGCGCTGTTCGGGATCGTTCTGGGACTCGGCGTGCTCGGGATCGTGTTTACGGCGATCGACCTGAAATCCACGGCGGTATTTTCCATGATCTGCTATATGGGCATGGGCTGGTGCATCGTGCTCGCTTTGCGCGCGACGTGGCAGGCGATCGGCGACGGAGGGATGCTCTTTCTTTTCCTCGGCGGCGCCGCGTATACGCTCGGCGCCGTGCTGTACGGCATCGGAAGCCGCCTCCGTTATTTCCATTCCGTGTTCCATCTTTTCGTTCTGGCGGGGAGCGTGCTCCACTTCTTCTGCATTTTTCTTTACGTAATATGATAGGGTAAGGATGGGTTCCGATCATGGCAGAGAACAACGACAACGAGAAATTGCTGGACGGTCAGCTCTTTGCGAAGATGGCGGAGGGCGCGGCGCAGCAGCTGCGGCTGAACGCCGAGCAGGTCAATCAGCTGAACGTGTTCCCCGTTCCCGACGGCGATACGGGCGACAATATGTACATGACGATCGAGAGCGGCGTGCAGGCGCTGGAGAGCATGAATTCCTCCGATCTGGCGGAGGTCATGAACGTCCTGTCGCGCGGGATGCTGCTCGGCGCCCGCGGCAATTCCGGCGTCATCCTCTCCCAGTTCTTTTCCGGCATGGCGAAGAAGCTCGTCGGCATGGAAAAGGCGGACGCCGTCATGCTCGGCGACGCGCTCCGCAACGGCGTGAAGCAGGCGTACGCCTCCGTCCTGACGCCGACCGAGGGGACGATCCTCACGGTCGCCCGCGAGGCGGTCGAGTACGCGGTCGGCCGCGTGAACGAGAACAGTACGATCCGCACGCTTTTCGGCGATCTCGTCAAGGAAATGTACGCCTCGCTGCAGAGGACGCCGGAGGTGCTCGCCGTCCTCAAGGAGGCGGGCGTCATCGACAGCGGCGGCGCGGGGCTCTTCTATATCATGGACGGCTGCAACCGCGTCCTGAACGGCGAGACCTTTGCCGTCGGCGCCGACGGGAGCGTGCCGACCTCCCCGAAACCCGCCGCGGCGGTCAGCCGCTTCGGCCCGGACAGCGTCCTTGAATTCGGCTACTGTACGGAATTTCTGCTACAGCTCCAGAACAGCAAGGTCGATATCGCCTCCTTCCGTATCGACGGACTGCTCGACTTTCTCAAAAGCGTCGGCGATTCCATCGTCGCCTTCCAGGACGGGAGCATCGTGAAGGTGCACGTCCATACCTTCTCCCCCGGCAAGGTGCTCGAATTCTGCCGCCAGTACGGCGAATTTCTGACCGTCAAGATCGAGAACATGTCGATCCAGCACAGCGAGACGGTCCCGGACGCGGTGAAAAAAGAAGAGGCGCCCCGCAAGCAGAACGGCGTCGTCGCCGTGTGCAGCGGCGAGGGGATCTGTGCCGTCTTCCGCGAATTCGGCGCGGACGAGATCGTCGAGGGCGGTCAGACGAACAATCCTTCGCCCAACGATTTCATCGCCGCGTTCCGCCGCATCCGCGCGGAGCATATCTTCGTCTTCCCGAACAACGGCAATATCAGCATGGCTGCCAATCAGGCGGCGAAGCTGTATACGGATGCCGCGGTGCACGTGATCGAGAGCCGCGACGTCGGCGCCGGCTACGCGGCGCTCTCGTCGATGGATCTTTCCTCGGACGATACGGACGCGCTTCTTTCCGTCGCCGAGGAGGCGATGCGCGGCGTCGTGACCGGCTTCGTTTCCCCCGCGGTGCGGGACGTCGAGATGAACGGCGTCCGCGTGCAGAAGGGCGACTATATCGGCTTCTGCGGCAAGGAACTGCTCGTATCCGACGCGGACATGACACAGGCGGCGGCGGCGCTTGCCGCGCGCCTGTTCGCTTCCGGCGAGCGGAGCATGGTCACCGTCTTCTTCGGCGCGGACGCGCCGGAGACGGCGCGCGCCGCCGTGGAGGCGCGTCTCCGCGCCGATCACCCGCGCGCCGAGGTGTACACCGTGGACGGCGGGCAGGACGTTTACCCGTTTATTTTCACCGTCGAATGACGGATCAAAGGAGGAATATCCCCGTTGACTATCGCTCTATCCGTGCTCTGCTTCGCTTTTTCCGATCTGCCCGATCTCGCGCGGTATCTGATCGGTCCGCTGCTCGGCGCGCTGATCGGCTACGTCACGAACTATATCGCCGTGCGGATGCTGTTCTGGCCGTATAAGGAAAAGCGGATCGGACGCTTCCGCCTCCCCTTCACGCCCGGCATCATCCCGAAGCGGCAGCCCGCCATCGCCGCCGCCGTCGGCGCCGCCGTCAGCCGCAATCTTTTCACCGGGGAGGACTTGAAAAAGCTCCTGCTTGAGGAAAGAACGGAGACGCGTCTCGTGGAGCGCGTCACCGCGTGGGTCGAGACCTCGCCGGAAATGGAGGAGCCCCGCCGCACAATGGAGGAGCTGGCGCTCTCCGTCGTCTCGCCGGAGCAGTACGAGGCGCTGCGCGCCGATCTGACTTCACTGATCGCGGATCGGCTGATCGGCGGCGCGGAGAAAGTGAATTTCGAGGAACTTCTCGGCGACGTCACGACCGCGTATTTCAGTGAGAACAGAAGCGCCATGGACCGCATCGCTTACGGATATCTGAACGAGGAACGGCTGATCAAGATCGCCGCCGCGCTGCGCGCCTATATCTCCGAGAACGGCCGCGAAAAGCTCCAGCCGATCATCCGCCAGCAGATCGACGAATTCCTCGCGCATCCGCCGAAACGCCCGGAGGGGCTCGGCGACGCGGACGCGATGCGCAATACGGTTCGCACGATCTACCGCATGATCGTCGGCGGCGTCGGAGATCATTTCTCGGAGATGCTCGACATCGCCTCCGTCGTCGAGAACAAGATCCTTTCGATGGAGCCGCGGGAACTCGAAAAACTCGTGCTTTCCGTGATGCGGCGCGAGCTGCAGGCGATCGTCAGCCTCGGCGCGCTGCTCGGCTTTCTGCTCGGTCTGCTCATGCTGTTTACGACGCTTTGACGAAACGGCCCGCCGGTCTCTCCGGCGGGTCGATTTTTTCGTCCGGACAGGTTTTCGTTGACACGCCGCGGCGGCTGTGTTACAATATATACTGGGTATATACCGGAACGCGTGGGCGCGGTCATTTTTTCGCGGATCATTGCAAAACGCGCTCCGCTGTGTTATAATGAAGTATCGGGCGGGACGCGCGGGCGCCCCGCGGGGAGGAGTGATCGGCGTGCAGGAGGAAAACAGTCCGGCGAGCCTGTGGGCGCGGCGGAAAACGCTTGTGCAGCTCCCGCTCTCCGGGGTGCTGATCGCGCTTGCGTTCCTCCTTCTGATCTGCGCCGTTTCCTCGCGCACGCCGCTTCTCGCGGCGCCGGGACTCGTGCTCGCGGCGACGCTGATCGCGGTGCTCTGCCTGCTCGAACGGTCCGCCGCGGCGATCGGCGCGCCGATCGCTGCCGCGCTC
>JAEEYP010000069.1 GCA_016288155.1 Clostridiales bacterium
CGGTACACGCCGCGCTCCTCGATGCCGTGCGCGCCCTTCTCCTTGCGGAAGCAGGGAGAATAGCTCGTCAGCGTGTATGGCAGCTCCTCCTCCGGGAGGATCTGGTCGATGAACTTGCCGATCATGGAATGCTCGCTCGTGCCGATCAGGTAGAGGTCCTCTCCCTCGATCTTATACATCATCGCGTCCATTTCCGCGAAGCTCATGACGCCGGTCACGACGTCGGAGCGGATCATGAACGGCGGCACGCAGTACGTGAAGCCGCGGTCAATCATGAAATCGCGGGCGTAGGCGATGACGGCGGAATGGAGCCGGGCGATATCGCCCATCAGGTAATAGAAGCCGTTCCCGGCGACGCGGCGCGCGGAATCGAGGTCGATGCCGCCGAAGCGCTCCATGATGTCCGTGTGATACGGGATCTCGAAATCCGGCACGACGGGCTCGCCGAAACGCTCGATCTCCACGTTCTCGCTGTCGTCGCGGCCGATCGGCACGCTCGGATCGATGATGTTCGGGATCGTCATCATGATGCGGCGGATCTTCTCGTCCAGCTCGGCGACGGCCGCCTCGTCCTCCGCGAGCTTCTCGGCGTTCTGCGTGACGAGCGCCTTCATCTGCTCCGCTTCCTCGCGCTTCCCCTGTCCCATCAGCGCGCCGATCTGCTTGGAGTACTTGTTGCGGCTGCCGCGGAGCTCTTCCGCCTCGCGGAGCACGCGGCGCTTCTCCGCGTCGAGCGCGATCACCTCGTCGACGAGCGGGAGCTTGGCGTCCTGGAACTTATTGCGGATGTTCTGCTTGACGATCTCTGGGTTTTCTCTGAGAAATTTGATATCCAGCATATGCGTTTCCTCCTGAAAAAAATAAAAATTCTCCGCCGCATGGGACGAAGAATCTCCGTGTTGCCACCCACATTGCCGCTTGCGCGGCCTCTCTCTGGTACGGTAAAGGGTACCGGCCTCCGGCTTTCACCGGGGACTCCGGAAGTGGATACAGCGCCTGTCCCGCCGCGTCGCACCGCCCCGCGGCTCTCTTGAGGGAATCGGCGATGATAGCTTCCATCACTATCCGTCTTTATTGTAGCACATTTCCCCCCGGAATGCAAGCGGAAACGGGAATTTTTCCCCGCCGCCCGCCCCTTTTTCGGGGGCGGGCGGCGGCGTGTCCGTCATTTCTCAGCGTACCGCGGATCGATGGGCGGTTTCCCGTGCCCGCACTTCTTTTTTCCGTCCGTTTCTCTCATTCTCCGACGGAGGCGCCTTTCGTCATGAGCGCGTCGATCACCTTGTCGTACCGCCACGTGAGCGTCCGGCGGTCGAAGACGGCGAAATCCCATCCGTCGTCAAAGAGGATGAGACCGACGCCGTACTGATCGGCTGTCTTCGCGTAATACCCGATGTATTCGGCGCGTTCCTCCTCGGACGCGCGGTCGACGACGCCGAACTCCCCGACGATCACCGGGATTCCGAGCTCGTCCGAAAAGCGTCTCTTCAATCCCTCCAGTATGTCGTTCAGACGCTTTCGCTCTCCCGCCGTCCCCCATTCGTCCTTGAAATCCGCGGAACCGAGATTGATCTCGTTGAAGCAGAAGTTGACCGGATCGTAGCAGTGCACCTCGGCGATGATGTGTCCCTCGGCGCTGTCGGACGGCAGACGGAAATAATAGTTCATCTCAGCATCGTACGTCGCGGCGTACGGCGTCAGGACGAGGTTCCTCGTCGCGTTGCATCCGCCTGCCGCGCGCACCGTATCGACGAACACCTGATACAGATCGTTCATCACGGCGTACGCCTCGCGTCCGGGATTCCACCACGCGCCCTCCGCGTTAAGGACCTCGTTCACCGCCTCAAAGAGCAGAAGGCTCCCGTGATCGGTAAAGCGCGCGGCGATCTGCTCCCACATCCGACGGTACACGGCGCTCTGCTCCGGGAAGGTATCCCGCTCCGCCGTCATCCATCCGGCGCCCGTGCTCGTGAGCAGGCAGTACACGCCCGCGTTCATGCAGTAATCGACGATCTCGACCACCCGGTCGAGCCACAGCGGATCGACGTTGCCCTCGCCGTCCATGTGGTTCAGGTAAGACACCTGCACGCGGATCAGATTGAAGCCGCGGTCGCGCACCGCGTCGATCATCTCCTGCGTCGCGGGCGGGCTCCCCCACATCGTCTGGGCAGCCGCGACGCGCTCCGCCGGTTCGAGAGCGGCAAGCGGATCCTCTCCGGCGGTATACCAGCTCATCGCCAGTCCGAGATTCCATCCGACGCGGAAATTCTCCATGAATTCCCACGCCGTCTCGCACTGTGCCGCCTTGCCGGACAACTCCGTCTCCGGCGGCTCCGTGCCGCCGGCCGGATCATCCGGGGAACAGGCGGGAAGTCCCGAAAGCAGCAGAGCGGCAAGCGCCGCCGACAGCAGTTTTTTCACGGATACTCTCCCACTCACAGCCTGAACAGCCCGCCGGGTTCCACGCTGACCGGCTCGTCGTCGAGGCTGAACCAGACCTTCGTTGCCGACGGATTGTACACCGTCGTGCGGTCGACGCCGACGCGGAGCGCGCGCATGGCGTTGACGTAATCGACGATCTCGATGTTCGTCGCGTACCACGTATCCTCGCGGTGTCCCGCCGCCTTCGCGAATTCCTCGATCAGCGGCCAGCCGCCGTTCTCAAACTCATAACTGTGTCCCCAAACGTAGAACAGGCACATGCTGCCGTTCATTTCACGGGAATAGAAGGCATCGAGCTTTTCCATGATTTGTCCGTTGTGGTGGCAGGTCGGATGCCAGGCGAGAAAATCCTGCGGCAGGCAAAAGAAGTTGGTGCTTTTCGTCGTGCGGGAATACTCCATCCCGGCTGTGCGGCAGAGCGCGATCACACGCTCGTCGTAGCTGCCGAAGGGATACGACATGCCGCGCACGACGTATCCGCAGGCCGCCTCGAGCGCGCGGCGGTCCTCGATGACCTCCTCGAGTACGGAAATATCCGGATTCTGTGTCGGCATCGGATGCGTCACCATGTGGCAGGACACCTCATGCCCGGCGTACACCTCGGGGACCTCCGCCGCGCTGACGTAGCCGGAACGGCCAAAGTGGGAGGAATTCAGATGGAACGTGCCGCGCAGACCGTTCTCCCGGAAGATTTGGGCGAGGCGGACGTCGCTGCCCGCTCCGTCGTCGTAGCTCATGGTGATGCAGTGCCGGCATCCGCCGGGAAAGAGATTGTAATCGATGACGTGCATATCTCTGCCTTTCTCCGCCGGAGGCGGATCCAATTATTCTGCGGTACTATCATAGCACACAGATATGAACGCGCAATGAACGGTCGGGGAATTGACAAAAAACCGAGGATATGATATCATATAGGGAGAAAACGGCATGCGGGAGGTGCGGCATGGAGCTGTCCGTCGGCGCGCGCGTGAGCGCCGCCATCGTCGATATGTCCCTGCTCGGCGCGGGCGTCGCGCGCGTCGGGACGATGGCGGTCTTCTGTCCCGGCGCCGTCGTCGGCGACGAGGCGGAACTTGAGATCACCGCGCTCGAGCGGCGGTACGCAAAGGCGCGCCTCGTCCGGCTGCTCCGCCCGTCGCCGGACCGCTGCGCGGCGGGATGCCCGCTCTTCCCCGCGTGCGGCGGATGCGTGTTCCGTGCCGTGTCCTATGCGCGGGAAGCGGAGATCAAGCGCGCCGCGGCGGACGCGATGCTTTCCCGCGTCGGCTTCCCCGTCCGCACGGACTCCATCGTGACCGGGCCGCCGGACGGGTACCGCAATAAGGCGGTCTTCCACCTCTCGCCGGAGGGGAAGATCGGCGTGTACGCCGCGTCGACGCATCGGCTCCTGCCGCTCGCCGGAGGGAACTGCCGCCTCTGTCCGCCGTTCTTCGGCGCGCTCGCGGCAATGACGGAAGATTTTTTCGGCGGGAGCAACCCGTATTTCTCCGCGCTCAGCATCCGCACGGCGCAGAGCGGCCGCTTCACCGCCGCGCTGCACACGGATAATGATAATGCGGATGCGCTTTCTCTCGCCCGCCGCTGGGCGGACGCCGCCGCCGAACGGTTCCCCTCTCTCGAAGGCGCGTTCTGCGCCTCGGGCGCGCCGGATGATCCGCGCGTGCGGTACACGGCGCTGCGGGGGGAGGACGCGCTGACGGACGTCTTCTGCGGTCTGACGCTGCGGATCTCGCCCGCCGCGTTCTATCAGATCAATCACGCCGTCGCCGAAGAACTCTGCCGGACGGCGGCGGAATTCGCGGCGCTCCGCCCCGGCGAGCGTGCGGCGGACCTGTACTGCGGCATCGGCACGATCGGGATGGTGCTGGCGGCAGGTGCGCCGGAGGCTTCCGTCATCGGGATCGAGGTCAATGAGAGCGCCGTGCGGGACGCCGAGGAGAACCGGCTCCGCAATCTTCTCACGAACGTCCGCTTCCGCTGTGCGGACAGCGCCGCCGTCGCCGGTGAAGCGGAGCGCTTCGACTGCATCGTGATCGACCCGCCGCGCGCCGGCTGCTCTTCGCGGATGCGGCAGACGCTCGCCGCCCTCTCCCCCGATCGGATCGTATACGTCTCCTGCAATCCGGCGACGATGGCGCGGGACATGGCGGAGCTGGCAAACGCCGGATACGCGCCGGTGCGCGCCCGCGCGCTCGACATGTTCCCCCGCGCGGGGCATGTGGAGACCGTCGTTTCGCTGTCAAGGAAATGAGGTCGATAGCGGGAAAATGGCTTGAAATAAGGGCTTTTTCGGACTTTGGCTATAAACGGAAGTGTGGATAAGTTTCCACAGAGCAAAGGAGCAAAATCGAGGAAAACCGCTGCTGTAACTCTCGTTTCGCTGTCAAGGGCAGAAATGTGAGATTGAGACTATCGGATTGTTGTCATTTGGTACTTTTCAAGAGGTTGAGACTCTCGTTCTGTTGTCAAAAAGACTGTAACTGTAGTTTCGATGTCCGGGAAAAGAAATAGAAAGATACAAATCGGGACTTGTGGGGGAGACTGATGATGACTCTGCGTAAAATGACGGAAGATGAGTTTCGTGCTTTCAAAAAGTTCAGTGTCGCCGATCACGCTGTGGATCTGATGAAAGGACGAGATATAAGCCCGGAGCAGGCGCTGATGGAGGCCGAAAATGATGAAATTCAAGTGTTGCCGGACCGTTGCATTGGACAACGGTCCGGTGTTTTGATGTTAATGCAACTAAAAGGCATAATAGTCCTGCCCGAATTGTATGACTAAGGGAAAAGGATCTGAACGACTTTACGCCGATTTTACATTATTACGGTTACGAGATTTACAATTGAAGCTTATAATGAATACAAAAGTGAGGAGGATTCTCTTATGATATATTGCGTGGAAGATGAAAGTGCCATTCGTGATTTAATGGTTTACACGCTGAAGGTTTCAGGCTTTGAAGCACAGGGCTTTGAAGATAGTGTAGATTTTTGGCTCGCAATGAAAGCCCAAAAACCTGAGCTTATTATACTGGATGTTATGCTCCCCGGTGAAGACGGGCTGACGATTTTGAAAAGGCTGCGCTCTTCACCTGTGACCGCAGATATTCCCGTTATCATGGCTACGGCAAAAGGCAGTGAATATGATAAGGTGATCGGGCTGGATGGCGGGGCGGATGATTACCTTGCAAAACCGTTTGGCATGATGGAGATGGTTTCCCGAATCAAAGCGGTTTTAAGACGAACTGCACCCAAGCAGGCAAAAGTCATTTCATACGGCGGAATCACTTTAGACGAAGGCAAACACACAGTTACTGTAAATAAAACGCCTGTGTCACTGACGCTGAAGGAGTATGAAATATTGAAGCTGCTTATAGATAACCCCGGTCAGGTTTTTACCAGAGAAATACTGCTGTCAGACATTTGGGGGATAGATTTTACCGGAGAAACGAGAACTGTCGACGTCCATATCGGTACGCTTCGGACGAAACTTGCCGAAGCGGGCGATCTGATCGAAACAGTACGAGGTGTCGGTTATAAAATGGAGGAAAAGAAATGAGCAACAAAATCTTCAAAGGAATCTGGATCGTTGCGTTATCAGTATTCCTTGCCTCTCTTGTTTTTATAATGGGCATCTCCTATAACTATTTTACCGGACTTCAGAAAAGCCAACTGAGAAATGAAACAGAGCTTGCTGCTCAAGGTGTCGCAAACGCCGGTATGAACTATTTTGACGGTCTGAATACCGAAGGATACCGCATCACTTGGATAGGAGCGGACGGCAGCGTTCTTTACGATAACGAAGCGGATACTTCAACAATGGAAAACCACATGGAGCGGGATGAAGTCAAGCAGGC
>JAEEYP010000070.1 GCA_016288155.1 Clostridiales bacterium
CGGCGGCGTCCCGAACGGCAAGAAGTTCAAGGCGGCGCAGACCGGCGGTCCTTCCGGCGGCTGCATCCCGGCTTCTCTGATCGACGTCGAGATCGACTACGACAACCTGATCGCCAACGGCTCCATGATGGGTTCCGGCGGTCTGATCATCATGGACGAGGACACCTGTATGGTCGACCTCGCCAAGTTCTTCCTCGGCTTTACCGTGGATGAATCCTGCGGCAAGTGCGCTCCCTGCCGGATCGGCACCGTGCGCATGCTGGAGATCTTGAACAAGATCACCGACGGCAACGGAGAGATGGAAGACCTCGACCGTCTCGAGGAGCTCGCCAATTACATCAAGGCCGGTTCGCTCTGCGCGCTCGGTCAGACGGCCCCGAACCCCGTTCTTTCGACGATCCGCTTCTTCCGCGACGAGTATATCGCGCATATCAAGGACAAGACCTGTCCCGCCGGCGTCTGCAAGAAGCTGCTCCGCTACACCATCGATCCGGATAAGTGCAAGGGCTGCACGCTCTGCGCGAAGAACTGCCCGGCCGGTGCGATCAGCGGTACCGTCAAGAACCCGCATGTCATCGATCAGACGAAGTGTGTGAAATGTGGCGCTTGTATGGAGAAGTGCAGGTTCGGCGCCATTTCCAGAAAGTAAGAAGGGAGCCGCAACGAATCATGGATATGGTAAATGTGAAAGTCAACGGCGTAGACGTGCAGGTTGCCGCGAACGGCACCGTTCTCGACGCGTGCAGGAATGCCGGCATCAACGTTCCTACGCTCTGCTACCTGAAGGACATCAACGAGATCGGCGCCTGCCGCATCTGCCTCGTCGAGGTCAAGGGCGCGCGCGGGATGGTCACCTCCTGCGTGTATCCGGTCAACGAGGGCATGGAGATCTTCACGAATACGGAGAAGATCCGCGCCGCCCGCAAGACGAACCTTGAGCTCGTCCTTTCCGCGCACAACAAGAAGTGCCTCTCCTGCATCCGCTCCACGACGTGCGAGCTGCAGAAGCTGGCGAACGAGTACAACGTCGACGAGAACTATTTCCCGACCGACAAGAAGGATTATCCGATCGACGATTCCTCCGTTTCGATCATCCGCGACAACAGCAAGTGCATCCTCTGCCGCCGCTGCGTCGCCGCCTGCAACAAGGTGCAGGGCATCGGTGCGATCGGTATGATCAACCGCGGCTACGACACCGAGATCGGAAGCCCGAACGGTCTGAAACTCGCGGAGACCTCCTGCATCAACTGCGGTCAGTGCATCGTCGCCTGCCCGACCGGCGCGCTCTATGAGCGCGACGATACGCAGAAGATCCGCGACGCCATCGCCGATCCGACAAAGCACGTCGCGATCTGCTGCGCTCCTTCCGTCCGCGCCACCATCGGCGAGTGCTTCGGCTACGAGCCCGGCACCGATACCGAGGGCAAGATGGTCGCTGCGCTCAAAATGCTCGGCTTCGACGGCGTGTACGATATGAACTTCACCGCCGACCTGACGATCATGGAAGAGGGCTACGAATTCATCGACCGCTTCACGAACGGCGGCAAGCTCCCGCTCATCACCTCCTGCTCGCCCGGCTGGGTCAAGTTCTGCGAGCACTACTATCCGGAAATGACGGAGAACCTCTCTACCTGCAAGTCTCCGCAGCAGATGTTCGGCGCGATCTACAAAACGTATTTTGCCAAGAAGCTCGGCCTTGACCCGAAGAACATCGTCTTCGTGTCCGCGATCCCGTGCACGGCGAAGAAGTTCGAGGTCACCCGCGACGGTCAGGACGTGGACGGCATTCCGGGCGTGGACATCGCCGTCACGACCCGCGAGCTCGGCCGGATGATCCAGACCGCAGGCATCAACTTCTGTGAGCTTGCCGACGCGAAATTCGACCAGCCGATCGACATCGGCTCCGGCGCGGGCGCGATCTTCGGCGCGACCGGCGGCGTGATGGAGGCTGCTCTCCGTACGGCTGCCGAGGTCATCCTCCAGAAGCCGCTTGAGAAGCTTGATTTCACGGAAGTCCGCGGTACGGAAGGCATCAAGTTTGCCGAATACAAGCTCGGCGACGCGACGGTCCGCGTGGCGGTCGCTTCCGGCACCGGCAACGCGCGCAAGCTGCTGGACGGCGTGAAGGACGGCACGTACAAGGTCGACTTCATCGAGATCATGGCATGCCCGGGCGGCTGCGTCAACGGCGGCGGTCAGCCGTATCAGCCGGCGTCCGTCCGCAACACCGTCGATCTCAAAGCGAAGCGCGCCGCGGTCCTCTATACTGCCGACAAGGATAAGCTCGCGTACAGAAAGTCCCACGAGAACCCGCTCATCAAGCTCGTCTACGACGAGTATCTCGGCAAGCCGAACAGCGAGCTCTCTCATAAGCTGCTCCACACGCATTACGTGAAGCGCGGACATTGATCGACTCCACCCAACGAAAAAACCGGGAAGCGGAAATCCGCTTCCCGGTTTTTTTGCGTCCCGCGCTCCGTCAGGTGGCGAAGCCCGCGAACTGATTCTGGTAGAGCGTGTAGTATTCGCCCTTTTGTTCGAGCAGTTCCTCGTGGCTGCCTGCCTCGGCGACGGTGCCGTTCTTGATGACGACGATGACGTCGGCGTCGCGGATCGTGGAGAGGCGGTGCGCGATGATGAGGCTCGTCCGGTTCTGCATCAGCGCGACGAGCGCCTGCTGGATGTGCATCTCCGTGCGCGTATCGACGCTGGAGGTCGCCTCGTCCAGAATGAGGATCTTCGGATCGGCGAGCACGGCGCGGGAGATGGCGAGCAGCTGCCGCTGTCCCTGGCTGAGGTTGCTCCCCGATTCGGAGAGAAGCGTCCCGTACCCGTCCGGAAGTCTCTCGATGAAGGAATCCGAATGGGACACGGCGGCGGCGTGGCGGATCTCCTCGTCCGTCGCGTCCAGCTTTCCGTAGCGGATGTTGCGGTCGATCGTGTCGGAGAAGAGCACGGTGTCCTGGAGCACGATGCCGATGGCACCGCGCAGCTCCTTCTTCGGGATATCCTGAACGGAGACGCCGTCGAGCAGGATCTCGCCGCTGTCCACGTCGTAGAAGCGCGTCAGCAGGTTGACGATCGTCGTCTTGCCGGAGCCGGTGGCGCCGACGATGGCGATCTTCTGCCCGGGCTCCACCCGAAGATTCAGATGCTTCAGAACGGGCTTGCCCTCCGTGTAGGCGAAGCAGATGTCGTTGAACTCGATGGCGCCGCGGATCGAGGACGGATCGAGATGTACCTCTCCGCGGTCCGTTTCGTTCGGCGTGTCGAGGATGGCGAAGACGCGTTCCGCGCCGGCGACCGCCGTCAGGATCTGCGCGTACTGGCTGGCGATCATGTTGATCGGCTGCGTGAACTGGCGGGAGTAAGAGAGGATCGCCTGGATATCGCCGATGGAGATCTGACCGCGGATGGAGAAGTAGCCGCCGAACGCGGCGATGATGAGGTAATTGAGGTTGTTGATGATGTTGTTGCACGGTCCCATGATGCCGCCCCAGACGTTCGCGCGGATGCTGCACCGACGGAATTCTTCGCTCGTCTTCGTGAAGCGTTCGCACGCCGCCGGTTCACGGCCGTATGCCATGACCGTCTTGTAGCCGCTGACCATTTCCTCGATCTGTCCGTTCAGATCGCCGAGGATCTTCTGGCGCTGGACGAAATACTTCCTCATGGCGCGGGAGAGCACGGCGGACACGAGCAGCGTCAGCGGGATCGTTACCATGGCGATCAGCGCCATTTTCCAGCTTTTGGCGACCATGAGCACGAAGGCGCCGACGAGCGTCAGGACGCTGGAGAAAAGGGAAGAGATCGACGAGGAGATCGTGTTCGAGACGTTGTCCACGTCGTTCGTCATCCGGCTCATGATATCGCCGTGCTGGTGGGAATCCAGATAGGCGATGGGCAGATGTGAGATCTTTTCAAAGAGATCCTTGCGGAGCATATAGACCGTCGTCTGCGAGATCTTCGCCGAGATCAGTCCCTGGGCGAGCTGTGCGAGCGCGGAGAAGATGTACACCACGCCCATCCACGTCAGCATGCGCACGAGCGTGTCGAAATCGACGGAGAGCTTGCCGTTCTCCGGATCGAGCGCGATCGCGTCGATGGCTTTCCCCTGCAGCGCGGGCGCCGCGAGGTTGAGCGCCGTCGAAGCGAGCACCGCGAGAAGGAGAAGGAGCATCAGATACCGCGAATGTCCGAGATACTTCATCAGCTTGCGGACCGTGCCGCGCACGTCCTTCGGCTTTTCGCGCATGATGCGCGCGTTCATGCCGCCCGGACCGCCCCGTCCGCCGGGACCGCCCGGTCCGAACATCGGACGCTGCGCCTGTGCGGAAGCCTGCGTCTTCTCGTCAGCCATCGACCGCACCTCCGTTCTTCATCTGCGACGCGTAGATATCGCGGTATGCCGCGCTGTCCCGCATCAGTTCCTCATGCGTGCCGCACGCCGTGATGACGCCGTCCTCGAGAACGGCGATCCGGTCGGCATGCATCACGCTGGCGATGCGCTGGGCGATCAGGATGACGGTCGTCCCGGCGAGATTTTCCTTCAGCGCCTTCTGCAGCTTCGCCTCCGTTCCGAGGTCGAGCGCGGAGGTGCTGTCGTCGAAGATGATGATCTCCGGGCGGCGGATCACGGCGCGGGCGATGGCCATGCGCTGTTTCTGACCGCCGGAGAGGGAGGTGCCCTTTTCCGCGATCATGCCGTCGTAGCCGCCGGGGATCGACTCGATGAATTCGCTCGCCTGCGCGATCTCCGCCGCGCGGCGGATCTCTTCGTCCGCGGCGTCCGGCTTGCCCCAGAGGATGTTCTCACGGACGGTGCCGGAGAAGAGCTCGCTCTTCTGGAGCACGACGCTGATCCGTTCGCGCAGGGCGTGCTGATCCCAGTCGCGGACGTTGACGCCGTCCACGAGGACCTCGCCCGCCTTCGCGTCGTAGAAGCGGGGAATGAGATTGACGAGGGATGTTTTGCCGGATCCGGTCGTACCGACGATGGCGAGCGTTTCGCCCCGCCGGACCGTCAGGTTGATGTCCCGCAGTACGTCCTCACCGGAGGAACCGGGGTACTGGAAACTGACGTGAGAAAACGTGACGCTGCCGGTCTCCGTGCCGTCTGTGGCGGTGCTGTTTTCCAGCGCGGGCTCGGCGGCAAGCACCTCGCGCACGCGCTGTGCGCAGGCGCGGCCGCGGGCGATCTGCTGAAAGACCATGTTCATCATCATGATGGACATGAGGATCCGCGAGACGTACTGAGCGCCGGCCATGACGTCGCCGACGTTCATTTCCGCCGCCTCCACTTCAAGTCCGCCGATATAGATGATGGCGATCACGGTCAGGTTCATGATGATCATCAGCATCGGCATGATCGAGGCGAGAAGCTGGAAAACGCGGAGATTCGTGTCGCGGTAGTCCTTGTTCGCCTCATCGAAGCGTCCGATCTCGTAATCCTCGCGCGTGTACGCTTTGATGACGCGGGCGCCGGAAACGTTTTCCTGCACGACAGAGTTCACGCGGTCGATCTTCTTCTGGACCGCCATGAAGAGCGGATTGCCCTTCTTGACGAGCAAAACGACGACGAGCGCCTGGAGCGGGATCGAGAAGAGAAGGATATACCCGAAGCGCGCGTTGAGAGACAGGCACATGACGAGCCCGCCGACGAGGAAGATCGGGGCGCGCACGAACATGCGGAGCACGCTCTGGACGAGCTCCTGAAGCGTCGTGATATCGTTCGTCAGACGCGTGATGAGCGAGCCGGTCGTGAAGGAGTCCGTCTGCTGGAGAGAGAGGCGCATCACGTGCCGGAAGGCGTCGACGCGCACGTCGTTGCCGAACCCCTGCGAGGCGACGCTCGCCGTGTAGGCGCACATGATCCCCATAAATCCGCCGATCGCCACGAGGAGAAGCATCAGCGCGCCCGTTTTGAGGATCAGCGGGATATCGTGTCCCAGGACGCCTTCGTTCACGATCTTGGACATGAGCTTCGGCTGCCATAGATCGACGATGACCTCGCCCGCCATGAGGAGAGGCGAGAGGATCACCGTCAGCCAGTACGGTTTGAGATAACGGATCAGTTTAATTTTCATCGTTTACGGGCGCTCCGTCCAAAAGACCGCTGTGCACCTTGGCAAGAATGATTCGCAGTGTTTCGAGTTCTTCTCTGGAAAGCGTGGCTTCGACGGCGGCGTCCTGCTCACAGATCCGCTTAAAGATCTGGTTGTCCAGTTCGCGGCCCTTGTCCGTCAGGAACACGCGGGTGGCGCGGAGATCGTTTTCGTCCGATTTCCGGGTCACGAGCCCGTCCCGCTCCATTTTCTGCAGGCAGACGCTGACGGTCGGCGCCTTCAGTTTCGTGGCGCGCACCAGATCGAGCTGCATCACGTTGTCCTGTACGGCAAGCTCCTCCAGAATGAGCAGGCAGCTGTGCTGGATCTCCGGGATGGCGCACTTGATGCGCTCGTTCATGATCCGGTAAATATCCTGGATCAGCTCTGCGGGATGTCCGCCGCGGCTGTGCGGCTGTCTTTTTTTCGCCGACGCGTTGTTTTTCTGTTTTCTCATGCGTGTGACCTCCGTTCGGAAATTTGATTAGTTTTTGTACAAACTATAGGATATTATAATATTTTCTAAATCTAAAGTCAAGTGTTTTCGAAAATATTCCGGTCGTGAATTTGATCCGTCGCGGCCGCCGCGCCGGAACGAAAACGCGGCTGCCGGACGCCCGAAGGACGCCGGACAGCCGCACGGTAAGAACGGGGAAGGCGGGATCAGTCGTGGAGCGCCGCGTCGCGTAACTTGTCCTCCAGCCCGTCGGGGGCGGGCACCGCCTGCGCGTCCGAGGCGCTTGACTGACGCATCCGGTCGTGGATGCTGACGAAACGGTGGAAGGTCATGGCGTTGGAATCGTGGAAGGTCGACGCGAAATTCATCGCCGTGCGCAGTACCGCCGCGATCGTGTCGCCCTGCACGAGGAAACTCGGATACTGGATCCCGTAACTGCCCAGCAACTCCGGCCATTCCATGTCCCGGAGATTGATGACGTCCCGCTCCGTACGCCACCCTTCCAGATCGGTCGAGGAGGACAGGGAGATGATCTCGCGGTGATGGCAGGTGATCGTCGTGCGGTTGCCGAGGCACCAGTACCCGCCGCCGGACGGATCCGGCTGGATATAGAACTTGTGCGTCCCGTTGTTGAAGGGGACGAGCCGCACGAACCGGGGGGCGGCGTGCGGATCCTTCGTGTCGATATTGAAGCGCATCATGCCGATATGCTCCGGCTCGATATGGCCCGGATCCTTGTACGTATGGGAGTTGAAGCGCGTGAGGAGCTTGACGGAGCCGTCCGGCGCGACGACGAGGTTGCCCTCCTCCATCAGCTTCGTTTTCCACGGCGGCACGGCGCCCGGCCAGGACGGATCGTAGGCGGTGGGATCGGACATGATCCAGTTTTTCGGATCGCGCACGTCCGCGCCGAGCGGGAAACTGGCGACCGCCATCTTGACGAGCCGGTCCTCCATGATGTCGATGGCGAACCACACCCGGCCGTCCGCGACGACGTGCGGCGTCGGCGAGGTGCGGTATCCGCGCGTCGCCGAGTAGGGGGAGACCGCGATCACCGGCTCCCATGTCCTCCCGCAGTCCGGGGAGGTGAAGAGCATGAGCCGCTGCGGCTTCTGCATCCCGGTGCCGAGCATACAGAGTTTTCCTTCGGAGAAGAACATCGTTCCCCAGATGCAGCAGCGGATCTCGGACAAATAGCGCCAGTGCTTGCCGCCGTCCGTGCTCTCGAAGAACTGCGTGTGCGTCAGCGGTCCGTCCTCGAGCGGCTGACCGTCGTATCCGCGCCCCGGGAATACGTCGTGCGACACGATGAGGTGATCGTCGTTTTCCACGGACACGATGTGCGGCGAGCCGACGAAGCGGCCGCTGTTCTGCGCCGCGACGAACGTGAGGTCGTACTTATGGGTATAATTGACGACGACGCCGGGGAAATAGCCGCAGCGGACGATGCGCGCGTTCGAGCGCGCGCGGACGTTCTTCTGCGCGTCGAGCGCGAGCACCTCCACGATATAGTCGACGCCCGGAACGATGCGGTCGACGGTCACCGTGTCGGCGGCGGGAAAGGTCTCCTCCCGTGCCGTCTCGCCGGTCTCCCAGTCGGTGACGAGGACGCGGCAGAAAACGTCCTTTTCCGTCAAGCCGCGGCATTCGATCTCCACGGCGCTCACGGAAGGAGAGAGCCGTACGATGGAAAGACCTCCCGTCTGCCGGGAGTACGCGGGAAGCGTCGGATTCGTTTTGTGGTCGATCATGGTATCCTCCTTGAACGAATGCAGTTTTGCATGAAATACGGGATCAGGGGCGCATCCGGTCGTGGATGCAGACAAAGCGGTGGAAGGTCACGGCGTTGGAATCGTGGAAGGTCGACGCATAATTCATCGCCGTGCGGAGCACCGCCGCGATCGTGTCGCCCTGCACGAGGAAGCTCGGATACTGGATCCCGTAGCCGCCCGGTTCCTCCGGCCATTCCATGTCGCGGAGATCGATGACGTCCCGCTCCGTGCGCCACCCCTCCAGATCGGACGAGGACGAGAGTGAGACGACCTCGCGCTGATGGCAGTCGACCGTCATCCGGTTGGCGAGGCACCAGTACCCGCCGCCGGACGGATCCGGCTGGATATAGAACTTATGCCTTCCGTTGTTGAAAGGGACGAGCCGCTCGAACCTCGGCGCCGCGTGCGGGTCGGCGGTATCGACCGCGAAGCGCATCATGCCGATATGCTCCGGCATGACGACGGGGATATCCTTGCGGTGGGAATTGAAGCGCGTGAGCAGCTTGACGGAGCCGTCCGGCGCTGTGACGAGGTTGCCCTCCTCCAGCATGATCGTTTTGAAGGCCGGTACGGCGCCCGGCTACGCCGGATCGTAGGCGGCGGGCGCGGAGATGATCCAGTTTCCCGGATCCCGCGCGTCCGCGCCGAGCGGGAAGCTGGCGAGCGCCATCTTGCACTGGTCATCCTCCATGACGTCGACGGCGGACCACATCCGCCCGTTTGATATGACGTGCGGTGTCGGCGAGGTGCGGTAGCCGCGCGTATCGGAGAACGGGGAGATCGGGACGCCTTCCTCCCACGTCTTTCCGCAGTCCGGGGAGGTGAAGAGCATGAGGCGGGACGGCTTCTGCATCCCGGTGCCGAGCAGGCAGAGCTTCCCGTCGGAGAAGAACGTCGTCCCCCAGATGGCACAGCGGACCTCGGACAGGTACCGCCAGTGTTTGCCGCCGTCCGTGCTTTCAAAGAAGAGCGTGGGCGTCATCGGACCGTCGGCGAGCGGCTGACCGGGATATCCGCGGCTGCCGAAAATATCGTGGGATACGATGAGGTGATCGTCGCTCTCCGCGGACACGATGTGCGGCGAGCCGATGAAGCGGCCGCTGTTCTCCGCCGCGACGAAGGTGAGATCGTGCGGATGGATATAGTTGACGACGACGCCGGGGAAATAGCCGCAGCGGACGATGCGCGCGTTCGAGCGCGCGCGGACGTTCTTCCGCGCGTCGAGCGCGAGCACTTCCGCGATATAGTCGACGCCCGGGACGATCCGGTCTACGGTCAGCGTGTCGGCGGCGGGGAAGGTCTCCTCCCGCACCGTCTCGCCGGTCTCCCGATCGGTGACGAGGACCCGGCAGAAAACGTCCTCTTCCGTCAGTCCCCGGCATTCGATCTCCACGGCGCTCACGGAAGGGGAGAGCCGCACGATGGAGAGACCTCCCGTCTGCCGGGAGTATGCGGGGAGCGTCGGGTTGATGCCGCGATCGTACATGATATCCTCCTGCGCGGGAGCGTCGTCGGATATGAATTTGCGGAAAACGCGCGGGCGTCAGTCCTTGACCGTCGGCATCTCCTCTCCGGGAGTGCGGCTTTGATCGTGGAGTACGATCAGACGGTCGCCCGCTTTTCTTTCGAGCCTCTGATGCGTGGAGAGATATTCGTCGAGGATCTCCCGGCTGGAGGTCGCAATGATGCGCGGACGGTGGTTGGCCGCCAGCTCGTCGAGCGAGATCCCGAAGCCGAGCTGCGTGTTCTTGTAGTGGAAGCGCTGGAGACCGACGGTATACAGACGGTCGTCATCGAGCGGCTCGCCCTGGAAGGAGAGCTCGAGGAACGCCTGCCGGGCACGAGACCACACGGCGCGCAGCCCTTCGGAGAACTGATAGAATTCGCAGTGCGCGCCGTGCCATACCTCCTCGCGGAGCATGTAGCGCAGCATGCGGCGCAGCTGTTCGCCGCGGATCTGGAGCAGATAGATCTCGTCGTCGTACGGGAACGCCTCGACGAGGTCGGAATACTGGACGATCGGGCCGAGCTCCTCACAGCGGATGCTGCCGGAGCCGAGGAGCATGATGTCGATGCACAGACTCTTTTTCATGATATCCGCGAGCAGCCCGCCGAGCTCCGTTTCCTGCGTCCGCACCGGGTGTGTCAGCTTCCGGTTGAAGCGCGTGACGATCCGGCTGTACTTCTCGTCCGTCTTGCTCTTGAATTTCCCGATGAGCTCCTCCAGACTGAGATCGCGCTGGCAGTGCTCGGAATCGATCGGAACGCACTTCCACGTATAGCTTTCGATGCAGTTGTTGTCCGTGTCGATCACGAGGTCGAAACGCCCGATCTGGTCGGTGCCGATCCCCGCCTGCACGATGGTGATCCCGTTGACGTGCGCCGGTTCGTCGAGGAAGGTGTGGGAGTGTCCGCCGATGATGATGTCGACGCCCCAGTCCGGATCGAGCGCGGCGGCGAGTTTTTTGTCCTCCTCGAAGCCGATGTGCGTGAGGAGCACCGTCAGATCGATGTCGAGGGCGTTGTAGGCGTTGCAGATCTTCCCGACCTCCGCGGCGGCTTCCTCGATATTGACGATCGTGCCGACGAGCCCGTCGTTCTTCGTCTGCGCCAGAACTTCCTCCGTCAGGATCCCGATGAACAGCACCTTCATGCCGTCGATCTCGACGATATGATACGGCTTGAAAAGCCGCGCGTGGTTCGTGCGGATGTACATGTTCGCGTTGATAATCGGGAATTTGGCGCATTTCTCAAGGAACAAAAGATGCGACAGACCGTAATCCGTTTCGTGATTGCCGATCGTCACGACGTCCGGCGCGAGCACGTTCATGATCTCGATCGTCGAGATCCCCTGGAACTCCGCGTCGATCACCGATCCGCGGAACATGTCGCCCGCGATGCAGTAGAGGACGTTCTGCTCCGTCTCGCGGACGCGGTTGATGTAGCCGGAGAGCAGGGAAACGCCGCCGATCAGGCGGTCGTTCGCCTCTTCCGCCAGAAAATCGCCGTGCATGTCGTTCGAGTGCAGGACGGTGATCGTTTTGCAGTTTGCCATGTCAGCCTCCCTTGTCTGCCGCCGCTGTCGGTCGTGGCGGGACGGGGATGATTATCCCGCCGCGGCGGATACGATATTTCATTATATCATAAATCGCCCCGGTTTTCCACGGTTTTCCGTATTTTTCACGCAATTTTGTGCCTGCATTCGGCAGAAGGCAAAAAAAATCCCCTGCCGTCGGAGGCGGCAGGGGAGGCGGGGAAAGGGGAAGATCAGATCTCCGGGATGTGGATCTCGACCTCGCGTCCGAGTTTCGCGGAACGCATGATGCCGTCGATGATCGCCTGGTTCTTGATGATCTGGCTGGACGGAACGGGAGACGGACCGCCCTCGCGGATCGCCTTGATGAAGGAGCCGATCTTGGACTTCCAGAGATCCTTCGATTCCATGATCGGGAGCGTCGTCTGGACGGACTGTCCGGCGCACTGATAGTACAGCGTCATCGGACCGCCGACGGAGCCGTTCCAGCAGTCGGTGGACGGGATGCGGAGACCGGCCTTCGTGCCGAGGATCAGCGTGTCGCCCGGGGTGTTGATGTTGAGCGCCCAGGAGATGCGGAAGTCGAGGATGATGTCGCCTTCGAGACGGATGAGACCGCCGGAGAAGTCGTCCACGCTGAAGTTCGCCGCGTCGCCGTACGCCTTCGGATCCTTGCCGATGTAGTCCGTCGTGAAGCCGGAGACGGTGAGCGGGGTCGGGTAGCCGACGGCGTTGAGCACCATGTCGAGGGAGTAGCAGCCGATATCGCCGAGAGCGCCGACGCCGGCGGTGTCGTCACGGATGAACGTGCCGCCCGGGATGCCGCGGCGGCGGCCGCCGCCCGTCTGGATGTAGTACACGCGGCCGAGCTCGCCGGACTGGACGATCTTCTTGATCTGCTGC
>JAEEYP010000071.1 GCA_016288155.1 Clostridiales bacterium
ACGGAGAGGAGCGTGTCCTCTCCGCCCTCCGCGCGGTTCGTGACCGTGATCCGGTCCGCCGTGCGCGGTCCCACGGAATCCGGTGTGACGAAGCGGTTCCCCAGCCCCGCCACGAGGATGCCGGTGCCGCCGTCCGCCTCCCGTCCGAGCGCGCTTCGCACGAAATCGCCGATCAGGTGCGCCGCGGCGCTGACCGCCCGCCCGGCGGCGCGGCGGTCGAACTCCCAGATCTTTCCGCAGTGGAGCGTCGCGTACCGCCCCGGCGCCGTCCCGTCCGTTTCTTCGCGGACGGTCATTTCCTCCGTCCGCAGACCGCAGAGCTCGTACTGTCGGACGCATGCGCCGCGCGCCGCCTCCGATTCGCATGCCAGATCGCTTCTTCGATACGGATCCATGACGCCGCCTCCTTCTCTTGTTTTCGTACCATTCCCCGCCTCTGCCCGTTCTATGCGCGCGGCGGCGCTTCATCCCGCGTGAACAGGCGCCGGAGTATCGGCAAATCTCACGAAAAAACGGTGTGATAATTGTGCATCTGTCCGAAACTGTAAAAATGCCTGCAATACGGCATTGCTATTCCGGAGCAATGGTGTTATAATATAACGGATAATACGCCGCAGTGCGCCGTGCGGGCGCGGCGTAGGGATCCGCAAATCACGAACCGCAATTACTAAGGAGGATTTCCACACTATGAAGCGAATTCTGTCAGCGCTGCTCTGTGCCGTCATGATGCTGGGTGTGCTTGCATCCTGCACCACGCTCGAGGGCGACGACAAGGGCATGATTATCGATATTTACATGACCACCGAGCTGTTCGACCTCGATCCCGCCCTCCATTTCAACGACGACGCCATGGTCAAGCTCTACGAGCTTCTCTATGAGGGCATGACCGATCTCGATGAGAACGGGAAATGGAAAAAGGCCCTGATGAAGGACTACGAGCTGAAGGGGAACGATGAGGACGGTTACTACATGCTCATCACCCTGAACAACACGAGATGGACCGACGGCCGCACGGTGCAGGCGGCGGACTTCGTCTACGCGTGGAAGCGGATCCTCGATCCGGAATTCATGAACGAGGCGGCTCCGCTCCTCTATGACATCAAGAACGCCCGCGCCGTGAAACTGGGCGACGTCTCCATCGACGATCTCGGGATCGCCGCGGTCGATACGTACGTATTGCAGATCGAGTTCGAGACGAAGATCGATTTCGATTTCTTCCTTGAGAATCTGGCGAGCCCCGCGCTCGTTCCGCTGCGCGAGGATATCGTCGCGCGCGACGAGAACTGGGCGAAGCAGGCGTCTACGCTCGTGACGAACGGACCGTTCGCGCTCAAGGGCTGGACGAACGGCGAGATCATGCGTCTGGAACGTTCTTCCTATTATTATCTTTCCGCTGACGACGAGACGGAGCCGCTCGACAAGTACGTCATTCCGTACCGCCTCATCACCCGCTACGACGCGGGGTCCGTCGAAGAACAGCTCGCCCGGTTCGAGGCCGGAGAACTCTTCTACATCGACGATCTCCCGCTTTCCCGCCGCGCGGAATATAAGGACAAAGCCACCGTCACCGACGAGATGATCACGCACACCTACGTGTTCAACGAAAACAACAAGCTCTTCGCCGACGCCCGCGTCCGCCGCGCGCTTTCCATGGCGCTCGACCGGAACGCCATCGTCCAGCTCGTCACCTTCGGCCGCGCGGCGACCGCTCTCGTGCCGTACAGAGTCTTTGACGGCACGAAAAAAACGTACTTCCGCGAGGTGGGCGGCGATCTCATTTCCGCCTCCGCCGACGTCGCCGGCGCCAAGTCGCTCCTGCAGCAGGCCGGCGTGACGAGCGGCTCCTTCTCGATCATGATCCGCCCGAACGAGGTGGACCGCGCCATCGCCGACTACGTGAAGGGCGTGTGGGAAGGACTCGGCTTCAAGATCACGATCAAGGAGCTCTCCTCCACGAAGCTGCCCGAGTACGATAAGGCGTACACCGACGATTTCACCACCGCTTATATGGTCGGCGACTTCGACGTGGCCGCCATCGATTTGCCGATGCTGTCCGCCGACGCGTTCTCCGCGCTCGCGGTATTCGCTCAGGAATTCTCCGGGCTCGGCGTGGATATGTACTCCGAGAACTACGACGTGAAGGGACATATCAGCGGCTATAAGAGCGAGGAGTACGACGCCATCATCGAGAGAGCCTTCGCCGAGAAGGACCGCGCCGCGAGAGCCTCCATCCTGCACGAGGCGGAGCGGAAGCTGATGGAAGACATGCCGGTCTGCCCGATCTACTTCCTCCAGGACGCGTACCTGATCCACGAGGATCTCTCCGGCTACACCTCCACTTACTACGCCGTGCGTGATTTCCGGCGCATGAAGCTCAAGAACTACATGGATTACCTGCCGGAGGAGGAAGAGACCACCGGTCCGTCGTATACTCCTTCCACCCCGACGGACACCGGAAGCGGGACCTGATCCGGATCCCTCCGCCTGAGAAAAAATCGGGAGGCTGCGCCTCCCGATTTTGTTTTCGGCATCTCGATCCCAGCGGAAAGGAGCAGAATTATGCCGACCCCCTTGCAGGACAAAAACGAGATCAAGGTATTCATCCTCTTCCTTCTGGACCGGATCGGATATCCGCTCGATTATGAAACGATCGGATCCATCGTCGTCCAGGACGGCGTCGTCCGCTATTTCGATTTCGCCGACAGCTTCTACGAGCTGCTCGACGCCGGACATATCGAGAAGGCGTCGGCGGACGGGACGCAGCTCCGCCTCGGCGGCGCGGAGGAGCCCTCCGCGCTGTATTCCGTGACCGATTCCGGCCGCGAGGTCGCGCGCGCGCTCGGCGAGAGCCTGATGACCTCCGTTCGGGAACAGGGGATCCGCTCCGCCGTCCGCCATCTGTCGCTGCAGAAGCTCGGCGCGTCGATCGATCAGACCTACGAGCCGGAGGGCGACCGCTTTCTGTATCGCTGCCTGATCCGCGACGCGTCGGGAGAAATGATGCGCGTAGAGCTGCGCGTGGACGACCGGCGGACGCTCGACCGTATCCTCCGCAATTACGCGGAACGCCCGGAGGTCATATACCGGGGCGTTCTTGCCCTGCTCAGCGGCGATATCAACTATATTTTTGAATGACACCTGCGGAAAATGACAAAATAATGGTCCGTCCGCCAAAAAAATCAACGCAAATTATACGGATTCGAAAAAAAAATATCGTAAATCTATTGACAATTTCGTATTTCATGATATAATTTATTTATAAATCCGTAACGATTTCCCGGGTGAGAGTGTGTCACAGCCGTTACACGACCTTCTGCGCGCCGCCGCGGAGGGGGACGACGAGGCGTTTTCGCGTCTCGAAGAGCGCTACGCGCCGCTGATCCGCTCCATGAGCAGCCGGTACGCGTCTTCCTTCGCCCGATGGGATGCCGCCGCCGTCGGCGAGCAGGATCTGGAGCAGGAGGCGCGGCTTGCGCTGCTCAACGCCGTCCGCTCGTACGACCGGGAGCAGTCCGAGGTCAGTTTCGGGCTGTACGCGAAGATCTGCATCCGCAATTCCTTCGTCTCCGCGCTGCGGCGCCTGCGTGCCGCCTCGCGCCGGAAGCGAACCGCCCGTCCCGCGCCTTCCGCGGGGGAGGATCCTCTTCTCCAATACGCCGCGTCCCCGGACGCGGATCCCGGTCTGACCGACCGGATCCAGTCGATTCTGTCTCCTTACGAACGCCGAATCTTTGCACAGCATATCCATGGCAGATCCGTCAAATCCATTGCCGCCAGCGTCGGAAGACCGGAGAGATCCGTGAGCAACGCTTTGTATCGGATTCGCGTGAAGATCAAAGGCCTCCTGGGGAGTGAACGTTGATCGAACGGTATCAGATGCCGAAAGGCATTTCAGATATGTATGCCCGAATAGCTTAAATCCAGAGCGTTGTATTTCAAAGGTGACGGTTGGAGTCCGTCGAGGGCAAAAAAATTTTTTTCCATCAAGCGAGGTTGAGGAAATGTATCAGGACAAGACTTTGACGTGCAAAGAGTGCGGCAACCAGTTCGTGTTCACCGCCGGCGAGCAGGAGTTCTACGCAGAGAAGGGCTTCCAGAACGAGCCCCAGAGATGCAAGGCCTGCCGTGACGCCCGCAAGAACGCGAGCAAAACGCAGAGAGAGATGTTCACGACCGTGTGCGCCAACTGCGGTAAGGAAGCGAAAGTTCCTTTCCAGCCGACGAGCGACAGACCGGTCTACTGCAGCGAGTGCTTTGCGGCAATCAAGGGTCAGCAGTGATCTGTTCCCTTGCGCGATAAATATCGTATTTATCCGGAGAGATACGGCGTGCGCCGTATCTCTTTTGCTTTTGGGACGCTTTTCGGCAAAAAATCGGCGGAAAAATCGATTTTGTGCCGGGAAATTCCGAGAATACTCTATACAAATTGGATTTTCTGTGCTATAATGTGAGCAGTGTATCTTGCCGGGGCTGTGCAAACTGCCGTCCCGGACGGAAAAACGGACAATCGGACATACGTACCATGAAGAACGGAAATACAAAAGATGCCCCTCGCCGCGCCGGATACCGCGCGCCGAGACGCGCGCCGGACGCCGCCGGAAGACAGACGGGACGTTCCGCCGCGCCGGACGCGGGCGGAACGCGCGAGGAGAAGCGGACGCCGGATACCGCGCCGGAGAACGTTGTCGCCGGACGGAACGCCGTGCGGGAGCTGCTCAAATCCGGTCGGTCGGTCGATAAGCTGTTCGTCCGCCGCGGCGACCGCGAGGGTTCCATTACGGTGATCGTCGCCGAAGCGATCCGGCTCGGCATCCCCGTGATCGAGGTGGAGGGCGCAAAACTCGATACGATGACCTTCGGCGCGCACCATCAGGGCGTCGCCGCCATGGCGGCTGCCCGCCAGTACGTGGATCTCGATACGATCGTGCAGATCGCGCGCGACCGCGGCGAGAAGCCGCTCGTCGTCGTCGCGGACGGGATCGAGGATCCGCACAATCTCGGTGCGATGATCCGCTGCGCCGAATGCGCGGGCGCACACGGGATCGTGCTCCCGAAGCGACGCTGCGTCGGGCTGACGCCGACGGTCGAGACGACCTCGGCGGGCGCGCTCGAGCATATCGCTGTCGCCCGCGTGCAGAATCTCGCGTCGGCTTTGGAAAAGCTGAAGGAGCTCGGTTTGTGGATCTTTACCGCCGAGGCGGACGGGATCCCGTATTACGAGGCGGATTGGAACGCGCCCGCCGCCGTCGTGTTCGGCAGCGAAGGGGACGGCGTCAGCCGCCTGATCCGCGAGCGCAGCGATTTTATCGTATCGATCCCGATGTACGGAAAAGTGAATTCCCTGAACGTGTCCACGGCGGCCTCCGTGATCCTGTGCCACGCCGCCCGGATGCAGCGCACGATTTTGCCGTGACGATAAATACTTTTGAAGAATGGATGAGTCGTTATGAGTGAAAAGAACAAGCCCGCCGAGGCGGACCGCGTGGAGAAACCGGCGCAGTCCCCGCTGAAGAACGGCGCGGAGCCGGATCCGAACGTGGACAGCGAGCTGGATATCCAGGATCTCTTGAAAAAGTATCTTCCCAATTACGAGGTGAAGCCGGCGGAAGACTCCGCGGCGCAGAAGGACAGCGACGGCATGGAGATCGGTTCCTTTTTCATCTCCGATCCGGCGTCCGCCGCCGGAAAGCCGTCCGGGAACGCGCCTGAAAAGACGGCGGATGAGACGAAGGAATCTTCCGAAGCCCGCTCTTCGGCGAAGCCGAACCTGTTCTCCCGCCTCCGCGGGGCGATGAAGGAAGCGAAGGAAGCCCGCCGGGAGGCGGAGAACGAAGACGATGAGGTCCGCACCGAGGCGGAGGATACCGCCGTACCGGACAGCGGTCTCTTTGAGCGGTTGGTCGCCGAGGCGCAGCCGGAGGACGACGCGCCGACGATCCCGTCCGGGACGCCGGCAGACAAAGCCGCCGCACCGGAGGAAGTCCCCGCGGACGAGGAGATCGGGAGCGGGGAAGCCGCGGACGTAATGGACGCCTCGGACGAATCGGAATCCTCGGACAAATCGGACGTCGAAGAAGTATCGGATGCCGCGGACGAATCAAAGGTCGGAGACGACGCCGGGGACGCCGGGAAAAAGCAGAACGACGCCGACGAGATGGACGATACCGACCGCAACCTGATGGTCGCCTTCGGGCTGGAGGATCAGCTCGACCGGAAGGCCGGCGCCGGGACGGCGGACGCCGTCGCCGCACAGAACGCGGAGGAGATCCGCCGCCGCGACGAGGAGCAGCGCCGCGCGCTCGAATACGAGTACACGGAGCGTTCCCAGACGCCGAAGATCGCCGCGGCGTATACGTCGACGCTTCGTTCCCTCAAGATCAAGATGATCGTCGGGGCGGTGCTCAGCGTCATCCTCTTCTTCTTTGAAAACATTACGCTGTTCGGCGTGCAGCACGGCGGCGTGTTCGATCCCGCCGTGTTCCCCGTCGTGTACATCATGGCGAGTCTGCAGCTCACGCTGCTCGTGTGCGCCGTCGCCTACGAGCAGATCCTGCCCGGTCTGCGCAATTTGGTCACCGGCCGTCCGACGCCGGAGAGCGTGACCGGCGTTCTGGCGATCTTCGCGATCCTGTATTCCGCCTATGAGGCGATCGTATCCGTGCAGGGCGTCGAGCCGGTCATGTACAATTTCGCGGTCGCCTTCTGCGCGATGCTCTCCCTCATCTATGCCTACGTGAACACGAAGCGCGAGGTGTTCAGCTTCAATATCGTTTCCTCGAAGAAGCCGAAGTATCTCTTCCGCCGCGTGCCCGAAGGGGCCGAGTCGCCGGAGAGCGCGGCGTTCGGCGAGACCGGAGAGGATGCTCCGGACGTTTTGCAGATCAGCCGCGCAGGCTTCGTCGATGGCTATTTCGGCCGCACCTCGGCGATCCTTCATTCCACGCGCGTGTACGTCGGCGCGATGCTGACGGTGATCTGCGCGGCGGCCGTGCTCATGGCGATCGTCGCCGCGCTGCGGGGCGCCGCGGCGTCCGGCGCCGTGACGGTCGCGTATATCTGCGTCCTTGCCGCGATCCCGATGTCCATGTTCTTTACCTACAGCTATCCGCTCTACCGCGCCAACCGCGAGGCGTACGAGTATGAAAGCACGATCGTCGGCGACAGTTCCGTGGAGGAGTATGCCGGCTCGTCGATCATTTCCTTCGACGACACGAACGTGTTCCCGTCCTACAGCGTGAAGGTGCAGAATATCAAGGTCTACAACAACAACCGCATCGACCGGGTGCTGTATTACGCCGCGAGCGCCTTTGCCGCCGCAGGCGGTCCGCTGAACGACGTCTTCGACGTGGCGACGATGGAAATGGGGCACTCGGACGACGTGGAGATCCTGGAGGCGGCGTCCGGCTGCCTGGAGACCCGCGTGGACGGAAGACGCATCCTCTTCGGACGTTCCGACGTGCTGACGGAAAAGGGCGTCGACATCCCGGAGGAGATCGTAGAGGAGGATTCCTATATCGAGGGCGACTTCAGCATCATGTATATGGTGTGCGACGGCGACCTCGTGGCGAAGATGTATATCAAATACATCATGGACGCGGACTTTGAATTCATCGTGCGGCAGTTCACGCAGAACGGCACCTGCGTCTGCGTGAAGACGCTCGATCCGAATATCGACGAGAACATGATCTTCTCGAAAGTCAAGGGCAAGAAGTATCCGCTGCGCGTCATCAAGCGCCGCGACGACGACGCCGTTCTCGAGAGGGCGGACAGCGGCGTCGTGACGCGCGGGACGACGAAGTCGCTCTTGCAGGTCATCTCCTTCTGCGACATGGTGATGAACGTCAAGCGTTCCAACACGATCATCAGCATCGTTGCCGCCGTGTTGACGGTGTTCATCATGTTCGTCGTTTCCATCTCCGGCAGCGTCGGCAGGATCGGTTCCTGGCTGATCGTACTGTATCAGCTCTTCTGGTTCATCCCCGGCCTTCTGACGGCGAAGTTCAATATCAGATAAAGTGTAAGTCCCCGGACAAAAGAGGGAGGAGGCGGCGCCTCCTCCCCTTTTTCGGGACGGAAAGGTCATCCGATGAGAGAAGATATCCGGCCGTTCCTCGACCGCGTGGAGAAGCCGGGACGGTACTGCGGCGGCGAGCCCGGATCCGTCTTCAAGGATCCGGCGAAGACGGTATTGCGCGCGGCGTTCTGCTTTCCCGACACCTATGAGATCGGCATGTCCAATCTGGGCATGCGCATCCTCTGCCAGGCGCTGAACGGCGTGGACGGCGTGTGGTGCGAGCGCGTGTACGCGCCGTGGGTCGATATGGAACGGGAAATGCGCGCGCGCGGTATCCCGCTGTTCACCCACGAAAGCGGCGACGCGGTCGGCGATTTCGACGTCGTTGCCTTCACGCTGCAGTACGAGATGTGCTATTCCAACGTGCTCAATATGCTCGATCTCGCGCATATCCCGCTGCGCGCCGACGCGCGCGGCGAGGAGGACCCGATCGTTCTGGCGGGAGGTCCGTGCGCGTACAATCCGGAGCCGATGGCGCCGTTCGTCGACGTGTTCTCCATCGGAGAGGGCGAGGAGGCGCTGCCGGAGCTGGCGCGTCTGTACGTTTCGATGAAGCGCGAGGGG
The DNA here is from genome assembly GCA_016288155.1 of Clostridiales bacterium. Taxonomy (GTDB): domain Bacteria; phylum Bacillota; class Clostridia; order Oscillospirales; family CAG-272; genus SIG701. Next base: position 8,639 of record JAEEYP010000071.1, read on the forward strand.
CGGTGGAGCCGCGCGGCGTTCCTGCGGGAGGCGTCCCATCTGGAGGGCTTCTACGTCCCGTCGCTGTATGAGATCGCGTACAACGCGGACGGCACCGTCGCCGCGATCGAGCCGCGCTGGCCGGACGTGCCGCGCCGCGTGACAAAGCGCCTCGTCGCCGACGTGGACAATATGACGGTGCCGACCGATCCGGTCATGCCGTTCATCGAGACGGTGCAGGACCGCGTCGCGCTTGAAGTGTACCGCGGCTGCATCCGCGGCTGCCGCTTCTGCCAGGCGGGATTCATCTCCCGTCCCGTGCGCGAGCGTTCCGTCCCCGCGCTCTGCCGGATCGCCCGCGAGACGGTGGACAACACGGGCTACGACGAAATATCGCTCATGTCGCTGTCGATCAGCGACTATACGCGCATCGGCATGCTCACGGACCGTCTGCTCGAATGGACGGACGACCGGCATATCAATCTGGCGATCCCCTCCCTGCGGGCGGACAGCTTCACGAAGGAGCTGATGGACAAGGTCACGAGCGTCCGCACGACGACGTTGACCTTCGCGCCGGAGGCGGGAACGCAGCGGCTGCGCGACGTCATCAACAAAAACGTCACGGAAGAGGAGATTTTGCGCGCGTGCCGCATCGCGTTTGAGGCGGGAAAGAACCAGGTCAAGCTGTACTTCATGATCGGTCTGCCGGGGGAGACCTACGAGGACATCGCCGGGATCGAGACGCTGGCGTCCCACGTGATCCGTGAATTCTATCAGACGCCGAACCGCAACCGCGCCCGTCCGCCGCAGGTGACGCTCAGCGTGGCGTGTTTCATCCCGAAACCGCAGACGCCGTTCCAGTGGGAGGGGCAGGACACGATGGAGTCGCTGGACGAGAAGCAGCGTTTTCTGCAGAGCCGCATCACGGACCGCAAGATCCGCTACAATTACCACGACGCGCGTACCTCTCATATCGAGGCGATCTTCGCCCGCGGCGACCGCCGCCTCGCCGACGCGATCGAGTGGGCGTACCGCGACGGCGCGCGCTTCGACGCGTGGGAGGACCATTTCGATTACGACCGGTATATGCGCGCGCTGGCGGCGTGCGGGCTCGATCCGGCGTTTTACGCGAACCGATCCATCCCGGACGGGGAACTGCTCCCGTGGGATATGATCGACTGCGGCGTGCGCACGGAGTATCTGCTCCGCGAGCGGCACCGCGCGGCGGAGGGCAGACCGACGCCGTCCTGCCGGGAGCAGTGTTCCGGCTGCGGCGCGGACGGGCTCGTGGACCGCGCGGCGTGTACGTGGTGCCCCGGCGGCGCGATGCGCGCCGCGGACGGTGCCGTTCATAAAGAAGAGGAGCCGCAGGGAACACAGTGGACCGCGCGCGAAAAGCCGACGCCTGGCATCGCGCAGCCGCCCGGAACGCCGCAGACGGAATACCGCCCGATCCGCGTCCGCTTCGCGAAGCGGGAGCCCGCCCTGTATATCGGGCATCTCGATCTGGCGCGCGCGATGACGCACGGCATCACCCGTTCCGCTCTGCCCGTGTATTATACGGAAGGATATAACCCGCGCCCGAAGATGGTCTTCGGATCGCCCCTATCCGTCGGATGCGGCGGTGAGGCGGAGACGCTCGATCTCCGCATCCGCGCCGACGTCACAAACGAAGAGGTACTCGCGCGGCTCGGCGCGGCGATGCCGGACGGGCTGCCGATCCTCGCCGTGACGGACGCGGCGGAGAAGCTGACGGCGATCGCGTGGGCGCGCTGCCGCCTCGTCTTCCACTCGCCGCGCGCGGACGAGGCGCACGCCGAGGCGATCCGCAGACTCTTTTGTGCGCCGGTCTTCATGATGAAGAAATCGAAGAGCGGCGAGAACGAGGTCGACATCACGACGCTGATCCGTTCGCTGGACGTCCGCTGCGGCGATGAGCCGGGGACGCTCACCGTGACGGCGGTCCTCGCGTGCAGCGGGGAGAAATACCTGAATCCCGAATACGTTGCGCAGGCGATCGCGCGGGACACGGATCTCGTCACACCGCAGTCATGGCATACGGCGTGCCGGGAAGCATTGCTCCGCGCGGATCTCACCGAATTCTGACGTCTTGCCCGATCCTTTCTGCCCGGCGAGCAGCTTGTTCACCTCCGCGCCGAGGAACAAAAGCGTCATGCAGGCGTGGATCCACAGCATGAGGATGACGAGCAGGGCGAGACTGCTGTACAGGTACGGCGCGTGCGGGAACAGGCGGAGGTACAGGGAATAGCCGCGGGTGAACAGCATCCATCCGACGGCGGTGAGCAGTGCGCCCGGCACCACCCACGGACGGCGTGCGGGAGGCCGGATGCGGCGGACGACGACGAAATGGAGCAGGGAGAAAAACGCGGTGAGGAGCGGGAGAAGCAGCCAGCCGCGCGCCTGCATCAGGACGGTGAGCGGATCCCGGAGCGCCGGGAGGACGGAGAGGAAGAGATCGGCGATCCCGACGCCGAAGACGAGCAGAAAGAACGTGGCGTACAGAAGAACGATCAGGATCGCCGTGTAGACCACCGAGCGCATAAGCGACGGGAGCAGCCGTCGGTCCTCTCCGATCCCGTAGACGCCGCACATGCCGCGCTCGACGGCGGCCATGCCGCGCGACGCGCTCCACAGCGTCGCCAGCGCCGTCGCCGAGAGGATCGGCAGTCCGCCGCCCTCGAGCAGCTGCGCGGCAAGCGAGGAGAACGCGCTCTGAAAATCCTCCGGGATCCACTGCGCGATCATCCCGGCGATATCCATGTCGGAAAAAAGGATCCATTCCCGCCCCGCCGAGAGGAGCAGCATGAGGAAGGGGATCCCGGACAAAAGAACGAAAAACGACGCCTGCGCGGCGTACAGGGAGATCTGATCCCGCCGCAGAACGGCAAAAAACCGCACGGCGGCGCGGATCCCCGCGCGGACGCGGATGACCGACGAATGCGTATGGTGGGACATGTATCCTCCTTAGGGAAGCGCGGAGCGCACGGGCGCCGCGCCCTCTTGACAGAAGTGTTCGGAATCGGTACAATAATTATGCACGGAAGCGGGATCCGAAAACCGCCCGGACCGCTCGGCCGCCGCGGCGCGGAGAAAGAACAGGAGAAGGGGAGAGAACATGTTTTATCTGGGCTGTCATCTGTCCGTATCGGACGGATACGAGGCAATGGGGAAGACGGCGCTCGCCATCGGCGCGAACGCCTTCCAGTATTTCACGCGGAACCCGCGCGCGCCGCGCGGGAGCCGGCCGCCGGATCCGCGGGACGTCACGGCGCTCTCCGCGCTTCTCACGGAGCACGGCTTCGCGCCCGCGCTGGCGCACGCGCCGTATACGTACAATCCCGCCTCGGACAAGGAAGAGATCCGCGCCTCGACCCGGGAACTGATGGAGCAGGAGCTGCGCTTCCTTGAGGCGCTGCCCGGCTCGATGTACAATTTCCATCCGGGCTGCCACGTGGGGCAGGGGACGGAGGCCGGGATCGGCGAGATCGCCGAGTTGCTCAACGCGATCGTGACGCCGGAGCAGCAGACGACGGTGCTCCTTGAGACGATGTCGGGCAAGGGCTCGGAGATCGGAGGACGCTTCGAGGAACTGCGTGAGATCCTCGACCGGCTCCGCCCGGAGATCGCCGGGCGCGTCGGCGTCTGCCTCGATACCTGCCACGTGCACGACGCCGGCTATCCGATCGCGCAGGATCCGGATGCCGTCCTGACGGAATTCGACCGCGTGATCGGGCTCGGCCGCCTGCACGCGATCCATCTCAACGACTCGAAGAATCCGCTCGGCGCGCACAAGGACCGCCACGAAAAGATCGGCGAAGGCGCGCTGACGCTCGACGGGATCGTGCGGATCATCCGCCATCCGGCGCTCGCGGCGCTCCCGTTCTATCTGGAGACGCCGAACGAGGTCGACGGCTACGCGCGGGAGATCGCCCAGCTCCGCTCCCTGCGCGCGGACTGAATACGAAAGGAGACGCTTATGGCTGATTGGGAGGAACTGGAGCGGCAGTGCCGGGAATGTACGCGCTGCGCGCTCGCCGAGGGACGGACGAACTGCGTGTTCGGCACGGGCTCGCGCACCGCGTCGCTGATGTTCGTCGGCGAGGCGCCGGGAGCCCGGGAGGACGAGACGGGGATCCCCTTCGTGGGAGCGGCGGGAAAACTGCTCGACCTCTATCTCGGCGCGGTGGGGATCGCGCGGGATGACGTGTATATCGCCAATATCCTCAAATGCCGTCCGCCGCAGAACCGGGATCCGCTCCCGGAGGAGCAGGACGCCTGCATCGGATACCTGCGGGAGCAGGTGCGGCTCATCCGCCCGCGGCTGATCGTATGCCTCGGCAGGATCGCCGCCATGCGGCTCATCAAGCCGGATTTCAAGATCACGCGGGAGCACGGCGTTTTTTTCAAAAAGAACGAATTCACGCTGTGCGCCGTGTACCATCCGGCGGCGCTTCTGCGGGATCCGGCAAAGAAAGAGGACATGTATAAGGACATGAAAGCGATCGCCGCGCTGCTCGCCTCGGAGGAGGCATAAAATCGGCGTTTGCCGAAAAATAAAAATTTTTCGTCTTTTTCGGCAAAAGCCGTTGACCTTCCGCAATGATTCTGTTATACTTATAGTGTATCGTTATCCCATCATGCAAAAGTCAGGAGAGAACTCATGAAAAAAGTAATATCCGCGTGCCTCGCGCTCTTGATGCTTTGTCTGTGCGCCGTCCCGTCTCTTGCGGCGGCGTTCCCGGACACGGACAATCACTGGGCGGATGCGTCCATCACCTATATGACCGGGAAGAAGATCCTGAACGGTTATGAGGACGGCACGTTCCGTCCGGACCGCACCGTGACCCGTGCGGAGTACATCAAAATGCTGGACGAGACCTTCGGCCTGACGGCGACCGCGGGGATCGCCTACACGGACGTCTCGGCGTCCGACTGGTTCTACCCGTACGTCCGCAAGGCGGCGGCGCAGGGATATCTGCTCAATTACGGCGCGCAGCTCAACCCGAACGGCAGCCTCAGCCGCCAGGAAGCGGCGGCGCTTCTCGTCCGGTATCTGGCGCTCGATGCGAGCAACAAGGCGCCGACGACCACCTATACCGACTATTCCTCCATCAGCGCGAATTACCGCGATTACGTACTGATGGCGACGGCGGCGAAGCTGTTCCAGGGCTATGAGGACAATACCTTCCGCCCGAACAACACGCTGACCCGCGCGGAAGCGCTTACGATCCTCTACCGCGCCGCCGGCTCCATCTACGCCGCGAGCGCGACCGGGCTTGAGGCGGGCGCCTCGCAGGGCAACGCCGTCGTCACGAAGCCCGACGTCACCGTGTCGGACGCCTCCGTGAGCGGACGGATGATCGTCAGCGAGGGCGTCACGAGCGGGACCGTCACGCTGAGCGGCTGCACGATCCACGAGCTCATTCTGCGCGGCAGGGTCTCCGTGATCCTCTCCAACTGCACGATCGACGTCATGAACGTCGCCTCCGCCGCAGGCTACACGATGGATATCTCCCTCATGGGCAATACCGTCGTGAAGGACGCGGTGCTCAACTCCCCGGCGGAGATCGGCACCGCCTCCCGCACCGCCGTCCAGAAGCTGACGGTGAACGCGAAGAACTGCTCCGTGACCGGTTCCGGCGCGCTCGGACAGACGGATATCCTCGCCGCCGGCTTCCAGTCGGATAAGGTGCCCGCGAGCTACACGATCGCCGAGAATCTCACCGCGAAATTCGCCGGCGTCGAGTACGGGAACAACGTCTCGCAGTCCGCCTCCTTCACCGGGAAGCAGCCGTACGTCTACGCGACGACGACCTCCTGCTATCTGTCGGCGACGCCGGCGATCACCGGCACCCTGTACGCGTACTTCACCGTTTCTCCCGACGTTCCGTCGGAGATCAACTTCACGACGTACTACGCGGCGGCTTCCATGAAGTACACGGTGGCAGTGACCGCCAATCATTCGCTCGATCAGATCATCATGGCGACGGAGAGCGTCAAGGCGTATCCGTACCTCGCCCTTGCCGTCGTGGACGCGGCGGGCAAGACCGCGAAGCCGATCGTGATCGCGAACGCGGCGTCTGGCGGCTTCACCGTCGCTCCGACCGTGATCGCGGCGCAGACGGACGAGTACCTCTCGTACACCTCCGCCGTGACCGGTAAGCTCTACTACTACTATACCGCTTCCTCGGCGGCGGTCGGCGTGTCCGATTTCAGCCGTCAGTACGCCGATACGGCGACCAACCCGTTCCGCGGCGCGATCGACGTGACGGCGGGACAGTCGATGCTCAGTCCGCTCCAGAAGCTCGCCTCCGTCGGCAGATATTCCTATATCGCCGTGATGCTGGCGGACAAGGACGGCGTCCAGTACATGCCGTCCGTGATCACGCGCAAGGTTACCTCCGATCCGGAGGCCGGCTTCGCCGTCTCTCCGACGGTGGGCATGGAGGAAGGCAAGTACACGCTCACCTTCCAGACCGTTTCCGCCGCGGACGTGTATTACTTCGCGACGGACGCCGTGTCCTTCAAGAACGCGACGGAATTCATGGACAACTATAAACTGAAGACGGGGCAGGGCGTCGTTTCCCCGAAGGCGGGCACGCTCAACGGGACGGCGCTTCTCCAGAAGGAGCTCACGGCGCTTCCGACGAGCCTGTACGGCGACTTCAAGAACGTGGCGATCCTCGTCGTTCCCAAGACGAGCAGCGGCGTGGGCGGCGCCTCGTACCCCTACAAGCCGGTCGTCGTCGAGCTGCCGGAGCCGAGCGCCTCGACGGAGAACACCGGATTCCTCTACGGTCCGTCCTATTCGATCCGGCAGTCGATGCAGGATCTGACGACGACGCATCTCATCCAGTGGATCGCCGCCAAGGCCGGCAAAGTATATTATTACTATACGGACAGCGAAGAGCGGGTCTCCGCGGGGGATATCAAGTTCCAGGCCACGGTGAATCCGGGCGCCTACGCGGGCTATGAGACGGCGCGGCTGAACGGCGCCGGAACGGTCTCGATCGTAGTGGACAAGAACCTCAAGAAGTACGTGTGGCTGGTGCTCGTCGGCAGCGACGACACGGAGTACCTGCCCGTCCGCCTCAAGACGAACGGAACGGAGATCGGTACGGCGCAGACGACCGGCTTCTCGAAGACGCCGACGGTGTCCGTCCTCGCCTCCGGCGCGCAGCTGAGCTATACCTCCGTGACGAGCGGTACGCTGTACTATTACTACACGGCGGAGACCGGTATCCCGGAGGACGGGTACCAGTTCCTCGAGAATTACCTCAAGGCGAAGACCGGGGTGAGAGGGACGACGCCGATCGCGGCGATCGGCGCCGGCACCGCCGCGCTGTCGGTCTCCTCGTCCGTCTCCTCCATGAAATCCGTCGTGATCATGCTTCAGGCAAGCGACGGCACCTACTGCACTCCGGTCGTGCTGGCGATGCCGGCGGCGGAGAGCACGGGGACGGCGGGCTTCATCGTACAGCCGACGTACGCGAACGGCGTGCTGAGTTACTATCCGGCGGTCAGCGGGATCCTGTACTACGGCTTCACGGCAAAGAACGACAATGTGGAGTTCATTGAAGCGGCGTCACAGGTACAGATCCAGATTCAGAATCAAGGAATTTCGGCGCCGACGGCGGCGGATCTGAACAGATACGTTGCCATAGCGCTGGGTGGACGGCAGGTCGGCAACGTCAGCAGCGTGACATCCAGTCAGGCGCAGACGCTGCAGATCACGCCTCCGAGCAGTGCGACGTACAAGTACATCATCCTCTGGATCTACACGGGTTCTTCCGTGACCAATCCGGTGTACGTTCCGCTGACCGGATCCGGTACGGGTACCGGCACGGGTACGGGTACGGGTACCGGTACCGGCACGGGCACGCAGGTTCCGAGCGGCGGTACGGGGTTTGTCAGCGATCCGTCGCTGAGGATCAATACGGATCTCTCGAAGCACGTTACTGGTATCGCAAGCATCCCCGGAGCATATGTGGTTTACACTTTTACTGACGACGTATCTGTAACTCATGCATCCTATCAGACGATTCTGGCGGCACAGAAGGGTTCGGCTATTGCTGGCAATGACGGGTCCTTCGACATTAAGATAGATAGTGATGTGACAGCTAAGTACATGTGGATCGTCCTTATTAATTTGAGTTCCAGTGACGCCACCTACACCCCCGTTCGCGTACAGATCGGATAAAGATTTTTTCCCCCGAAAAGAGCAGGCTTCGCGCCTGCTCTTTTTTTGCAGCCGCCGCCGCGCGGGGGAGCAAAAAGACATTTTTTTCACCTTTTCGACGCTATTTTTCCATTTTCGCACGATATTCTATCAAAAATGTGAAAGAATATCCCGATATTCCTTGACAGATCATTGATAAAATGATATACTGTATATGGAAAAAGCCGTCCCGCGCGGGCGGCTCTTCCTGCGAAAGGACCGAAATCATCAAAATCATCAGAATACGGACGGAACGAACGAATGGAACAGAGCACGTTCGACACGCTGCAGGCGATCGGCGAGACGTTTCGCCTCCCCGGCAAGCTGTACGCTTTCGACACGATCAAGAACGGGAACATCAACTCCACCTATAAGCTCACCTACCGCGACGAGGGCGGCGGGCTGAAATCCTACGTGGCGCAGAAGATCAATACTTTCGTCTTCAAGAATCCGGAAGAGATCATGGAGAACATCGACCGGGTGACGACGCACATCCGGGAACGGTATCCGCAGGAGCAGTCGCTCCACTTCCATCACACCGCGGACGGCAAGAACTTTGCCTACGACGCGGACGGCTCCTTCTGGCGCGTCATGAATTACGTCGATTCCGTCACCTTCGACGTCTGCGACGATCCGGCGACGATCTCCGCGACGGGCGAGGCGTTCGGCCGCTTCCAGAACCAGCTCGCCGACTTCGACGGCTCGGTCCTCCACGAGACGATCCCGGATTTCCACAACACGCACAAGCGGCTCGACCGCCTCTTCGACGACGTTGCCGCGGATCCGCTCGGGCGGAACGCGGAGGCGCAGGCGGAGATCGAATACATATCCTCCGTGCGCTACCGCGCGGGGCATCTGAGCGAGCTGTACGCGAACGGGGATTTCCCGGTGCGCGTCACGCATAACGACACGAAGAGCAACAACGTCCTCTTCGACCGCGTCACGCACCGTCCGCTCGTCGTGATCGATCTCGATACGGTCATGCCGGGCATGTCGGTGTACGACTTCGGCGACGCCGTCCGCTTCATCTGCAATACGGCGGCGGAGGATGAGCCGAACGTCCGGAAGGTGTATTTCGACACCTCGAAGTTCCGCGCGTTCTGCTACGGCTATCTCGGCGCGGTGAAGCGTTCGCTTACGCCGATCGAGATCGAGAGCCTCGTTCCCGCGGCGTTCTCCATCACGATCGAGCTCGCCGCGCGCTTCCTCGACGATTACCTGACGGGCGACACCTATTTCAAGGTGAACTATCCCGGTCACAACCTCGTGCGCACGCGCTGCCAGCTCGCGCTGGCGAAGGACATCGTCAAAAAGGAAGACGAGCTGAAGTGGATCGTGGAGGAGATCGTCTCCGAGCACTGAGCGCCCGCGGCGCATCCGACGCGGCGTCCCCGGAACGGGGGCGCCGCTTTCCGTTCTCCATGCGAAAAATGTTTTCATTTGTCCCTTCTCGCGGCTATTGACGAGGCAGGCACCGGTGTGATATAATATACTGTACGTTTTCGGAGGTACGGTATGGGTCTTGTTTTCAACATTCAGCGATTTTCCGTGCACGACGGCAGCGGGATCCGCACCGTCGTCTTTCTGAAGGGCTGTCCGCTCGACTGCCTGTGGTGCCACAATCCGGAAGGGAAAAGCCTTGAGCCGCAGCTCATGTTCAATCCGGAGCAATGCATCGGCTGCGGCGAGTGCGCCGTCTGCCCCGCGGGCGCGCATACCGTCGCGGACGGCGTCCACACCTTCGCGCGGGAGAAGTGCGTGCGGTGCGGCAAATGCGCCGCGGCGTGCCCCACCGGCGCTTTGAAGATGGCGGGGCAGGAGATGAGCGCCGGGGAAGTGATGGAGCAGGTGCTGCGCGACCGCCCGTTCTACGAGCGGAGCGGCGGCGGCATGACGCTCTCCGGCGGCGACCCCTGCTTCCAGCACGCGTTTTCCGCGGAGCTTCTGCGGCTGGCGCATGAAAACCGCATCGACACCGCCATGGAGACGAGCGGCTTCATGAGTCCGGAGGTGCTCGCCCGCCTCGCGGCGGACACGGATACCTTTTTGTGGGACTTCAAGCTGTACGACCCCGAACTGCACAAAAAGTACACGGGCGTGCCGCTCGAACCGATCCTCGCCAATCTGGCGGCGCTGAACGAGATGGGCAAAGCGGTGATCCTGCGCTGCCCGCTGATCCCCGGCGTCAACGCGGTCCCCGAGCACGTCCTCGCCGCCGCCGCCCTGTCGCATACCTACCCCTGCATCCGTGAGATCCATTTTCTGCCGTACCACCGTCTCGGCATCCCGAAGGAGAAGCGGCTGGGCATCGCCGGCCGCTACGACACGGAGGAAAAGCCGGACACCGCGTCCCTTCTCGCACTGTGCGGCGAGCACGCCGCCTGCCCCGTGCAGCTGAAATAAGTGAATAGGAGATATGAGCATGAACGACTACAGAAACACCGAAAAAATGATCGAACTGTCGGAGCGGATCCTCAAGATCGACGCCGAGGCGAGACCGCGCTTCCGTTCGCAGGGAACGAGAGAAGCGACGATGACCGGCCCGGCGAACGACGGCAAGATCCCGTTCCTCACCGCCTTTGAGGAGCTGCCGGACGCTCCCTACGTCGTCTGCCTCGCGCAGGGCATCGTCAATTCGTGGCTCATGAGCGATCCGATCGTGTACGACGAGGACATCCTCGTCGGTACGCAGCGCCCGAACCGGGTGATGGAGGAGCATTTTTCCTGGGGCATCCGGTACTTCGATCCGAAGGGCTTCGACAATCCGGCGTACAAGGGACGGGGCGACGAGCTCCGCGCGCGCGTCGAGGCGCAGCGTTCGCGCATGTTCCCGCTCACGCACAAGCATCTGGAAGATGCGTACGACGAGATCTACACGAAGGAGCAGTGCTCCTGCATCGGGAGCCTGTTCGGCGCGGGCGGCTATCAGGGACACACCGTGCCCGATTACTTCCGCCTGCTGCGCGACGGCATCGGCGGCACGCTCGAACGCGTCCACGCCTATGAGGTCAACACGACGGATCAGAAGAAGCTCGATCTGTACCGCGCGATGACGATCCTCCTCGAGGGCTTCACGGCGTTTGCGCTCCAGTACGCGGACGCGGCGGAGAAAAAAGCGAACGAGTCCGAGGGCGAGGCGCGCGAGCGCTTCCTCGCCGTGGCGGAGAACTGCCGGTTCGTTTCCACGAACCGCCCCGTGACGCTGTACCAGGCGGCGCAGCTCGTGTGGTTCTATTCTCTGTGGGACTGGGTCGACTGCGTGGGACGCTTTGACCAGTATATGTATCCGTTCTACGAGAAGGCCGTCCGCGAGGGCGACGTGTTCCCGGCGGAGGATATCATCGCGGCGATCTTCCTTAAATTTTCCGAGCACGGCGTGCACAATCTGCCGCTCGGCGGCGTCGATCCGCGCACCGGCGAGGACGCGACGAACGATCTTTCCTTCCTCGTGCTCCAGATCGGACGGAGATTCCACTCGGTGCATCCGCGCATGGTCGCGCGCATCGACGAGCATACGCCGCCGGAATTCATGGATCTCATCGTGAAGATGTGGAGCGAGGGCATGTCCGACCCGACGCTCGCCTCCGACCCGCTCATCATCGAGGGGCTGCGCGAATACGGCGTGCCGCTCGAGGACGCGCGCAGCTACACGACGCTCGGCTGCCAGGAGATCGAGATCCCCGGCAAGAGCAACTTCGGCTGCGAGGACGGGAAATTCAATCTGGCGAAGGCGTTCGAGTATACGCTCAACGACGGCTGCGACCGCTTCAACGGGATCCGCATGGGTCTGCCGACCGGGCACCTCGCGGATTATAAGACCGTCGACGAGCTGTGGGACGCGTACGTCCGGCAGGTGAATCACTTCGTTCCGGCATATCTGCATCTGTGCGACGTCGGGCAACAGATCCGCGCCGCGAACGCCGCGAAGCTCGTGAAGTCGATCTTCACGGACGACTGCATCGCGCGCGGTCTGCACATGGACGAGGGCGGCGCGATGTACGGCTACGGCGTCATCGAGACGGCCGGCGCGTCCGCCGTGGCGGACTCGTTCGCCGCGATCGACAAGCTCGTCTACCGTGAGAAGAGGATCTCCCCGGAGACGCTGGAGGCGGCGATCGCCGCGAACTTCGAGGGCTACGAGAAGGAGCGCCAGCTGCTCCTCAAGCAGGCGCCGAAGTACGGCAACGACGATCCGCTCGCGGACGAATACATGCGCCGCGTGCTCGACGCTTTCTGGACCGAGATCGGGAAGTACCGCTCCATCCGCGGCGGCGCGTTCACCGGCGCCTGCTCGCTGCTCGGTGCCGGCGTGGGCTACGGCCGCGCGACGTGGGCGATGCCGGACGGCCGCTTCAAGGGCGAACCGCTCGGGAACACGATCGGTCCGCGCACCGGCGCGGATCACTGCGGCGTGACCGCCATGCTCTCTTCCGTCATGAAGCTCCCGCTGAAGCTCGGCATCGGCGGGACGACGCTCAACGTCCTCATCCCGTGCGACATGACGAAGACGGCGGAGCAGCGGCGCAAGATCGCGTCGCTGATGACCGTCTACATGATGGGCGGCGGACAGATGGCGCAGATCACGACGGCGAGCCTCGAAGACATGCTCGACGCGAAGGAGCATCCGGAGAAGCACGGCGACCTCATCGTGCGCGTCGGCGGCTACTCCGCCCCCTTTATCGAGATCGGCGCGGATCTGCAGGACGAACTCATCAAGCGCTACGGCGAAGCGGAATAAAAGCGCGCAATAACAAAAAAACCTCCGCGGGACGGACGTCCCGCGGAGGTTTTTGCTTCAATGACTACAGCCCGAGCGCGTACCCGGCGGCGACGCCGAGCGCCGCGGATATGCCGAGAACGGCGACGGGGTGCGGCTTTTTCCAAAACAGCAGCGCCGCCGCCGCCGCGAACACGGCGGCGGAGACCCAGAACACGGGCTCCGTGAGCGAGGGGAGCGCGGGAGCGTCCGGCACGAAGACGGTCAGCGCCACGGAGAGCACCGCCGACGCGATCAGCCCGACGGCGGCGGGCTTGAGCCCGCTCATGCAGCCGCGGACGATCCGGTTGTCACGGAACGCGCGCAGAAAGCGCGCGACGAGCAGTATGATGAGAAAGGACGGGAGCACGACGCCGACCGTCGCGCAGAGCGCGCCGGGAACGCCCGCCGTCTGCGCGCCGACGTACGTCGCCATGTTCACGGCGAACGGACCGGGCGTGCTTTCGCTGACGGCGACGAAATCGACGAGCTGCGCCGCGTCCAGCCATCCGTGGGCGAGCGCCTGCTCACGGACGAGCGGGAACATCGCGTAGCCGCCGCCGAAGGTGAACGCGCCGATGAGGAAAAAGCTATAAAAGAGTTCCCAGAGGATCACGGCTTTCGCCTCCTTTCCGCCGCGAGGGACCAGACGAGCCCCGCCAGCGCGCATCCGAGCAGTACGTACACCGCGGGGACGCGCACGAAGGCGGTCAGAAGAAAGGCGGCCGCCATCAGTACGGAGGACGCCGCTTTTTTCGGGACCTTGCAGAACATCGTCCACAGCGCGCGGAGCATCAGCGCCAGAACGCCGGCTTTCAGACCGAGAAAGGCGTACCGCACGGCGCGCAGCCCGTCTGCGGCGCGCAGTCCGTACGATACGGCGAGGAGGATGACGAAGGAGGGAAGGATCACGCCGAGCGTCGCAAGAAACGCGCCGGGAAAGCCGGCGACGCGCTCGCCGATATAGGTGGCGGCGTTGACGGCGATCGGTCCCGGCGTCGATTCCGCGACGGCGACGACCCCGAGCAGCTCTTCCTCCGTGATCCAGCCGCGTTTCCCGGCGGCTTCCTTCTGAATGAGAGGGATCATGGCGTAACCGCCGCCGAAGGTGAAGGCGCCGATCTTCATGAACGTCAAAAAAAGGGAAACGAGATCTTTTCCGCGATCCGTCATCTGCCGTCCTCCCTTCGGTTTTCCGTCGGTACCGGGATTATTATACGCGTTCCCGCGCGGAAAATCAAGGGAAGCGTATCGTTTTTTGGGGAAAATGCCGCGCGGGGCTTTACACGGCTTCCGGAATGCTTTATAATATAAGTGTGTCTGCCCGCCGCACGGTCGGCGCGGCGGAATATCTGAAATATATGATTTGAAGAATGCAGGACAGGAAAGGCGGAACCATCATGGAACAGGGACACGGAACGAAATGCGTACAGGCCGGCTATACGCCGAAGACGGGCGAACCGCGCGTTTTGCCGATCGTGCAGAGCACGACCTTCAAATATGACACGAGCGAGGCGATGGGGAAACTCTTCGACCTCCAGGAGAGCGGATATTTCTATACGCGGCTGGCGAATCCGACCTCGGACGCCGTGGCGGCGAAGCTCTGCGCGCTGGAGGGCGGGACCGCGGCGATGCTGCTTTCCTCCGGGCAGGCGGCGAGCTTCTTCTCCGTATTCAATATCGCGTCGGCGGGCGACCACGTCGTCGCGTGCGCCGCGATCTACGGGGGAACGTTCAATCTGTTCTCCGTCACGATGAAGCGCATGGGGATCGACTTCACTTTCGTCAGCCCGGACTGCACGGAAGAAGAGCTCTCGGCGGCGTTCCGCCCGAACACGAAGGCGCTCTTCGGCGAGACGATCGCCAATCCGGCGCTCGCCGTGCTCGATATCGAGCTGTTCGCGCGCGTCGCGCACGCGCACGGCGTTCCGCTGATCGTGGACAACACCTTCGCCACGCCGATCAACTGCCGTCCCATCGAATGGGGCGCGGACATCGTGACGCATTCCACGACGAAGTACCTCGACGGGCACGCCACTTCCGTCGGCGGCGCGATCGTGGACGGCGGGCACTTCGACTGGATGGCGCACGCCGACAAATTCCCCGGTCTGACCACGCCGGACGAGAGCTATCACGGGATCGTCTACGCGGAAAAATTCGGCATGGGCGGCGCGTATATCAACAAATGCGTCGCGCAGCTCATGCGCGACTTCGGCTCCATCCCCTCGCCGTTCAACGCGTTTCTGCTCAATCTCGGCATGGAGACGCTGCACGTGCGGATGCCGCAGCACTGCCGCAACGCGCAGACCGTCGCGGAATTCCTCGCAAAGCATCCGAAGGTCGCGTGGGTACGCTACTGCGGTCTGCCGGGCGATCCGTATTACGCGCTCGGACAGAAGTATCTGCCGAACGGCTCCTGCGGCGTGCTCTCCTTCGGCGTGAAGGGCGGCCGCGCCGCGGCGGAGACCTTCATGAAGAATCTGAAGCTGGCGGCGATCGTGACGCACGTCGCCGACGCGCGCACCTGCATCCTCCATCCGGCGAGCTCCACGCACCGGCAGATGTCGGATGAGGAACTGATCGCCTGCGGCGTCGCGCCGGATCTGATGCGCCTCAGCGTCGGTATCGAGGACGTCGAGGACATCCTCGCCGATATCCGCGGCGCGCTGGAAGCGATCTGATATCCGAATACGCAAAACGAAAGCAGGCCGGACCGCCCGTCCGACCTGCTTTTTCTCGTCTTATTTTCAGAATATGCCCGCGGCGCGCAACAGGAACGCCGCGATGAAGATGGAGAACGCCGAGGCGACGGTCGTCCAGACGGCGAGCTGTCCGGCGAGCGTGACGTCGCCGTTCAGCTCCTGCACCATCGGGACGGAGGAGGCGGCGACCGGCGTGGCGAACAGCGCGACGAACGACGCGAACTGCGCGCCGCTGAAGCGGGTGGAGAAGAAGAGATACGCGATCCCGAGGCCGAGCAGCGGCGCCGCGGCGGTCCTGAGCAGCACGCCGACGAGGATCTCCCGCTTCAGGGACGCAACGGCGGAGAAGCGGAACTGCGCGCCGAGCACGAGCAGAGAGAGCGGCGTCGCCAGATTGGAGAGATACGTCAGGAAGGTAAAGACCGGACCGAGATCCGTCAGCCGGAGCGTGACGCCGGAGAGGACGAAGAGGCGGCGTATCCCGAGCGTGAGCAGCGCGGCGCCGACGCTGAGGATCAGCGGATTGCCGAAGACCGTTTTGAGGATCCGGCGAAGATCCGGGCGCTTTTCCCCTCCGAAGACGGAGAGGGAGAGGATGGCGAGGACGTTGCAGAGCGGGATCGTCACGGCGGATTGGAGCGACAGAGCGGCGACGCCCGCCTGCCCGAAGAGCGCCTCGGCGAGCGGGAGCCCGACGAGCGCCGTGTTGGAGCGGGCGGCCGCCTGCAGGATGACGCCGCGCCGCGTGTTCTCGTGCGTGGTCAGGAGCGTGACGGGCAGCGCGACGAGCAGCGTGATGACGAGGATCGCGCCCGCCGCGTACAGAAGGAACCCGCCGTCGATATCGCCGACGTCGTCGATCTTATAAATATTCAGATAGAGCATGGCGGGGATGAACACGCGGAAGATGAGACGGTTCGCGGTGCGCGTGAAATCGTCGTTCATCAGTCCGAGCTCGCGCAGGCAGTAGCCCGTCACCATCATGAGCAATATGGGCGAGACCGCCTTCACGGCAAAAAGCAAAGCATCCATGAAAGGCTCCTTATTCAGGGGATCGGCGTCCGCCGCCGGCCGTGGGAGGAATGCGTCAGTCTTTTTTCGGTACGGGACCGATGACGCCGGCGCCGCCGCCCTTGAACTTCTGCCTGCTTTCCGTGATGCAGATGACCGTCATTTCCAGCGGCGTTCCTTCCGTCATATGGGTGATTCCCGCCTCAGTGCTGTCACAGATGAAACGGTTGAGTTCCCCGGCGTCGTGCCGCCCTTCCGCCATGGCCCCGCGCGTCAGCGCCGTATAACGGAGGGAGAGACGGAGCTTGGCTATGCGGACGGCGCGCCGCGGGTCGTCCCGCACGGCGTCCTCCGCACGGTCGACGACGGCGTTCAGCCGGTCGAGATACGGTTTTTCGAAGTAATCGGAGAGCGGGGTCTGATAGCACCCGATGTGCACGCCGGTCTCCTCGCAGCAGCGGCAGACCTCCTCGATGTATTCCCGGACGATCGGCCCGGCCGCGCCGTAATAATAATCGGTGAATTCTCTGGTGAGCGCGTCCGTGTCGCACCACGGATCCCACAAAAGGTGCGTCATGAGATAGCAGCGCAGCTCCTCGAGATCGGCGCCGCCCCACTTGTTTCCCTGCGAGAAGACGCCGCGCACGTGATGCTCGGCGAAGAACTGCATATCCGGCTGAAGCACGCGCCAGTTCGGATGCGGCATCATGTAATGATGGAAGGAGGTGACGTAATCCCAGATGTAGAGGTTTTCGCAGGCGCCGCTCCAGTCCTCCAGGTCGTCGGCGAAGCGGTGCGCCTGTTTGTACTCATGATCGCAGCGGGCGGAGAGCGGATGGAAGAAGCAGCATTCGATCGTGCAGAGACGGATGTTCACATTGCGGCGCGGCCGCGTGAAGCGCGGCAGCCTGCGCGTGTACGTGTACGCGAGCGTCTCGAAGCGCACCTTAGGGAATTCTTCCTCCAGCGCTTCGGCGACGGCGTTCACCGCGCGGAGCATCAGCCCGGCCGGCGAGCCCTCCTCCTCGTCGATCGCGCGGCAGGCGTCGCACTGGCAGGAGTTGACGGAGCCGTCGTTCTGCGAGAGGGACATGATCTCCGCCTCGGGGTGTTCGCGCAGAAAGAGCCGCGTCTGCTCGGTCAGCTCCGCGATCACCTCCGGATTCGAGAGGCAGAGCTGGCAGTTCTGCGGATGGCTCCCCCCCGATTCGCGCGTACCGTTCCAGAGCGCGAACCATTCGGGATGCGCGTCATGGTATTTGTCATACGGGATCAGGCGGGCGAAACTGTGCACGAAGATCCCGTATTCGATCCCGTGCCCGTATTTCGGGTCGACGTGATGACCGTTCACGCGGCACTTCGCCCCGAAGAGCGGATCGTCCAGGCAGTCGCGGTAGTAGAACTCGCGGTAGTGGAAGATCGGCGTTTGCCGAAATTCCCCGTCGGGCACCTCGAGCTCCGTATACGTCGGGACCTTCTCGCAGCTCGGCGTGAAGAAGCGGCAGCCGACGGATTCGAGAAAGTCGTATACGGCGTAGAGGAGCCCGCGCTCCCCGCCGTCGAGGAACAGCCGCCCGTCCCGGACGAAGCGGCGCAGCTCGTCGTCGTCGTACTCGTCCCGTGTCTCGCCGTACAGCGGCAGGGCAGAGCCGATCACGGCGACGGCGCTCTCCTCGCGTTCGGAGGCACGGTACGCCTTCACCGGAAGCCCGGTCATGAGCTGGAGATAGTACCGGAGCTGCCCGGCGGCGAAGACCTCCCGCGCATCCGCGTCCTGCGATATAATGATGCAGCCGGCGCACCTGCCGTTTTCGATCAGTTTCATATTTTGTTTCCTTTCATTCCCGCCCTGCGGGCGCGGACGCCCCGGCGGATCCGTTTCCATAATATTATAGCGGGAACGGGCGCCGAAGTCAATAGCTTTGCTTCCGATCGGCGCGCCGGCGGACCGCCGGGCGGGAAAGCGGGACAAAGATGGCCGATCCCGCTTGCAAAAGACCGCCGTCGGTGCTATAATGTAGGCAGTCTTCCATCACAGTCCGCATGTGCGGCAGGACAGCAGAAAGGATCGGATACGACATATGCTGCAAATCCGGAATCTGACGAAAACGTACGGGGATACGAAGGCGGTGGACGATCTGTCGCTGCACATCGCCCCCGGCGAGATCTTCGGCTTTATCGGCCACAACGGCGCCGGGAAGACGACGACGCTCAAAAGCGTCGCCGGGATCCTCCGCTTCGACGCAGGCGAGATCCTCGTGGACGGCACGTCCGTCGCCGACGATCCGCTGAATGCGAAGAAGAAGCTCGCGTACATCCCCGACAATCCCGACCTGTACGATTTCATGAGCGGCATCCGCTACCTGAACTTCATCTCTGACGTCTTCGGAATCTCCTCCGAGGAGCGGCTCGCGCGGATCCGCGAATACGGCGACGCCTTCGGTCTGACGGAGAATCTGGCGCAGCCGATCTCCTCCTATTCGCACGGCATGAAGCAGAAGCTGGCGCTCATCTCCGCCTGGATCCACGCCCCGAAGCTGATTTTGCTCGACGAGCCGTTCGTCGGGCTCGACCCGATCGCGTCGCACGTGCTCAAGGAAAAGATGCGCGTCCACTGCGACGGCGGCGGAGCGATCTTCTTCTCCACGCACGTGCTCGAGGTGGCGGAAAAGCTGTGCGACAAGATCGCCATCATCAAACAAGGGCGGCTCGTCCGCTGCGGCACGATGGAGGAGGTGCGCGGCGACGCATCGCTCGAGCACGTGTTCCTCGAACTCGAAGGCGAGAAAGAGACCGGGGGAGGCGCGGCGTCATGATGCTCAGAGCCCTCCTGAAAAAGCAGCTGACGGAGCTCTGCGCGCCGCTCATCATCGACCGCAGAAAAGGCACGGCGCGCACGAAGGGGAAGCTGATCGCGTTCTCGGTCCTTTACGTTTTGTTGTTTTTGTATCTCGCCGCCGTTTTCTTCGGCATGTCGATCGCGCTCTGCGAGCCGCTCGTGGAGCTCGGCGCAGGCTGGCTGTATTTCGCCGTAGTCGGTCTTCTCGCGCT
Organism: Clostridiales bacterium; assembly: GCA_016288155.1. Classification (GTDB taxonomy): domain Bacteria; phylum Bacillota; class Clostridia; order Oscillospirales; family CAG-272; genus SIG701. Next base: position 28,377 of record JAEEYP010000071.1, read on the forward strand.
CGCGCTCGGCGTGCTCGGCAGCGTGTTCAATACGTACGCGGGACTGTACAACGCCAAGGACAACGAGCTCCTTCTCTCCATGCCGATCCCGCCGTGGAAGATCCTTTTCGCGCGGATCGCCGCGACGGGACTGCTCGGACTTTTGTATACGGCGCTCGTGCTCGTCCCCGCGATCGTCGCGCGGGTCATGACGGGCGGCTTCTCCGCCGCCGGCATCGTCTTCTCCGTTTTGCTCATCCTCGTGATGGCGTGCCTCGTCACCGTCCTGACCTGTCTTCTCGGATGGATCGTCGCGCTCATCGCCGCCCGGCTGAAGAACAAGAGCTATCTCACCGTGCTGATCGCGCTCGTCTTTCTCGGCGCGTACTTCTATCTGTATTCACAGGCGTACCGCATCGTCGGCTCCATCATGGAGAACGTGGGCGTGATCGGCGACGCCGTCCGCACGTGGATTTGGCCGCTGTACCAGTTCGGTCTGGGCGCCGAGGGGGACGCCGTCGGGTTCCTCCTCTTCACGCTCGTGACCCTCGCGCTTCTCGCCCTGACGTGCTGGATCCTCTCGCGCACCTTCGTGCGGATCGTCACCTCGCACCGCGCCGAGAAGCGCGCGGTATATAAGGAACGCGCCGCCAGGACCAGGGGCGTCCGCACGGCGCTGATCGGGCGGGAATTCTCCCGCTTCACCTCCAGCGCTGCGTACATGCTCAACAGCGGACTCGGTTCCGTATTCCTTCTCGTCCTCGCCGTCCTCGCGCTCTGGAAGCGCGAAGCGGTCGGCGAGGGGATCGCCCTCATCGTCGAGCAGATCCCGGAGCTGGCGGGGGTGATGCCGCTCTTCGGCACGGTCGCCGTCTGCCTCGTCGCCTCGATGAACATGATCACGGCGCCCTCCGTTTCTCTTGAGGGGAAGACTCTGTGGCAGCTCCAGTCGCTGCCGGTCGATACGCGGGACGTTCTGCGCGCCAAGCAGGCGCTGCATATCCTCGTCACCGGCGTGCCGGCGGTGCTGTGTGCGGCCGCCGTGGCTTTCATGCTGGGGACGGATCTTGCGACCGGGTGCCTCATGGCGCTGTGCGTGTTCCTGTTCGTCTGCGCATGCGCCGCCTTCGGGCTGATGCTCAATCTGAAAATGCCGAATCTGACTTGGATGAACGAGACGGTCCCGATCAAGCAGAGCATGCCGGTGGGGATCTGCCTCTTCGCCGGATGGGTCGTCGCGCCGCTCATGGTCGGCGGTTATTTCCTCGGGATATCGCTGTGGAGCGTGACGTTCTACCTGACGGTCCTTTGTGGGGCGGAGGCGGTCGTCGTCGTGCTGCTTGATCTTTGGCTCGACCGCCGCGGGACGAAGATCTTTGCGGATCTGTAAGAGAACGGCCGGGAGGATAAAGATGAAACGTGTGATGCGGGGGATGCTTCTCCTTTTGTGCGCGGGAATGCTCTTTTCCTGCGCCGCTCCCGCGCGCGAATCGGTCGTGATCGTGAAGAAAGCGTTCGACGTCGATACGGCTGCGCCGGAGACGGATACGTTAGCGCCGGAGGCGGATACGACCGCACCGGAAACGGAGACGACCGCGCCGGAGACGGAAACGACCGTACCGGAGACGGATACGATCGCACCGGAAACGGAGACGACCGCACCGGAAACGGAAACGACCGCGCCGGAAACGGAAACGACCGCGCCGGAGACGGAAACGACCGCGCCGAAAACGGAGACGACCGCGCCGGAGACGGAAACGACCGTGCCGGAGGCAGATACGACCGCACCGGAAACGGAAACGACCGCGCCGGAGACGGACGTGCTCGTCCTGGAGACGGATGCGGTCCCGGAGACGGACGAGGTCGTGCGGCAGACCGCGATGACGTACGTGCTCAACAAGAACACGAAGAAATTCCATCGCCCGGACTGCCGGAGCGCCGCGCAGATCAAGGAGAAGAACCGCGCGGAGTTCACCGGAGACCGGGAGGAACTGATCGCGCAGGGCTACTCCCCCTGCAAGATCTGCAATCCGTGACGGCGCTTACGCCGCCGGATCTTCCGATCCGGCGGCTTTTTGCCGCCGATCCGGGTTTCCGCCCGCGCGGACGGCGTGAAAAATCCCGTTTTTTTCCGTCCGTGCGGGCATACTTTACAGCACACTGACGAAATTGCGGAAAACGGGAAAAAACTGTTTCCATTGGGCGTAATTTGTGATATACTATTCAAGTTAGTAGTTTTTTCGCAGAAAAGGATGGGAGTACTGTTTTGGTAAGGAACGATTTGCGCAACGTGGCGATCATCGCGCACGTTGACCACGGCAAGACGACGCTGGTGGACGGGATGCTCAAGCAGGGCGGCGCGTTCCATGAGAATCAGGTCGTCGCCGAACGCGCCATGGATTCCGGCGATATCGAGCGCGAGCGCGGCATCACGATCCTGGCGAAGAACACCGCCGTGCATTATAACGGCGTCAAGATCAATATCGTCGACACGCCCGGCCACGCCGATTTCGGCGGGGAGGTCGAGCGGATCCTCAAGATGGTCAACGGCGTCATCCTGCTCGTGGACGCCGCCGAGGGACCGATGCCGCAGACGCGCTTCGTTCTGCAGCGCGCGATGGAGCTCAACCACCGCATCATCGTCGTCGTCAACAAGATCGACCGCCCCGACGCGCGGATCAGCGAGGTCATCGACGAAACGCTGGAGCTGCTCCTTGATCTGAACGCCACGGACGAGCAGCTCGATTCCCCCATGCTCTTCTGCTGCGGCAGAACGGGCACCGCCTCCCTCGATCCGGAGACGCCGGGCACGGATCTGCGCCCGCTGTTTGAGACGATCCTCGACTATATCCCCGCGCCGGAGGGCGACGCGGACGCGCCGCTGCAGCTGCTCGTCTCCACGATCGACTACAACGATTACGTCGGACGGATCGGGATCGGGCGCATCGAACGCGGTACGATCCGCGTGAACCAGGACGTTTCCATCGTGAATTATCACAATCCGGGGCAGACCGACCGCGCGCGCATCGCCGCTCTGTATCAGATCGACGGGCTCACCCGCGTCCCCGTCGAGGAGGCGAAGATGGGCGATATCGTCTGCTTCTCCGGCGCCGCGGACATCACGATCGGCGATACGCTCTGCGCGCCGGACGTGCCGGAGCCGCTCGAATTCGTCCGCGTCTCCGAGCCGACGATGGAGATGACCTTCTCCGTCAACGACAGCCCGTTCGCCGGACGGGAAGGGAAGTACGTGACCTCCCGCCAGATCCGCGAGCGGCTGTACAAGGAAACGCTGAAGGACGTGTCGCTCCGCGTCAGCGACGGCGACACGACGGATTCCTTCAAGGTCGCCGGACGCGGCGAGATGCACCTTTCGATCCTGATCGAGACGATGCGCCGCGAGAATTACGAGCTCTGCTGCTCCATGCCGCACGTCCTCTTCAAGGAGATCGACGGCGAGCGGTGCGAGCCGATGGAGCGCGTCTCCATCGACGTGCCGGACGATGCGGTCGGCAGCGTCGTGCAGAAGCTCGGCGCCCGCCGGGGCGAGTTGCTCGAGATGGGCAAGGCCGGTTCGCGCACGCGCATCGAATACCTGATCCCCTCCCGTTGTCTCTTCGGCTACCGGAGCGAATTCATGACGGATACGAAGGGCGAGGGCGTCATCAATACGCTCTTTGCCGGATACCAGCCGTACAAGGGCGACGTGACGACGCGCTTCACCGGCTCGCTCATCGCGTCGGAGGACGGCGAGGCGACCTCCTATGGTCTGTACAACGCGCAGGATCGCGGCACGATGTTCATCGGCGTGCAGACGCCGGTGTACGAGGGGATGATCGTCGGCGAGTGCCCGAAGCTCGAGGACATCACGCTGAACGTCTGCAAGAAGAAGCATCTGACCTCCATCCGTTCGAAGGGCGCGGACGAGGCGCTGATCCTGACGCCGCCGAAGATCCTGTCGCTCGAGCAGGCGATCGAGTATATCGCCGAAGACGAGCTGATCGAGGTGACGCCGAAGTCGATCCGTCTCCGCAAGAAGATCCTCAACACGGAAACGCGTCTGAAAACGGAATTTAGAACGAAGAAATAACGCTTGAGCGGTCCCGCGGCTCCTTGCCGCGGGATCTTTTTTTGCCCAAGCGCCCCGGAAACGGAGAAAGAATCCCGGCATTGCCGCGCGGGAATCTTGACATTTTTGTGCACGTATGCTACACTAAATAAAAAACGGACGAACGGAAGGAACACGTATGCTGTACATCGGGATCGATCTCGGCACCTCCGCCGTGAAGCTGCTCCTCGTCGACGAGGACGGCGCCATTCTGCGCACCGCGACGCGCGAATACCCGCTCTCCTTTCCGCGCCCCGGCTGGAGCGAGCAGGATCCGGACGACTGGTGGCGCGCCTGCCTTGACGGGCTCTCTGCGCTGCTCGCGGACGCGGATCCGACCGCCGTTGCCGGCATCGCGTGCGGCGGGCAGATGCACGGGCTCGTCGCGCTCGACGCGGCGGACCGCGTGATCCGTCCGGCGATCCTCTGGAACGACGGGCGCACGGAGGAGGAGGTCCGGTATCTCAACGAGGAGATCGGGCGGGAGACGCTCTCCCGCCGGACGGCGAACATCGCCTTCGCCGGCTTCACCGCGCCGAAGCTGCTCTGGATGCAGCGTCACGAGCCGGAGAATTTCGCGCGGATCGCCCGCGTCATGCTGCCGAAGGACTACGTCGTCTACCGTCTCACCGGCTCCTTCTCGACGGACTGCTCCGACGCCTCCGGAATGCTGCTCCTCGACGTGGCGCACCGCCGCTGGTCGCCGGAGATGCTCGCGCTCTGCGGTCTGACCGAGGCGCAGCTCCCCGCGCTGCATGAAAGCTATGAGACGGTCGGCACGCTCCGGCCGGAGATCGCGTCGGCGCTCGGACTGCCCGCCGGCGTGCGCGTCGCCGCCGGAGCGGGCGACAACGCGGCGGCCGCCGTCGGCACCGGTACGGTCGGGCGCGGCGGATGCAATATCTCGCTCGGCACCTCCGGGACCGTGTTCATCTCCGACCCGGTCTTCCGCGTCGATCCGCACAACGCGCTGCACGCCTTCGCGCACGCGGACGGCGGATATCACCTCATGGGCTGTATGCTCAGCGCCGCCTCCTGCAACAAATGGTTCTGCGGGGACATCCTCGGCACCGCCGATTACGACGCGGAGGCTGCCGCCGTCGCGCCGGACGCGCTCGGACGCGGCGACGTGTATTTTCTTCCGTATCTCATGGGCGAGCGGAGCCCGATCAACGATACCTCCGCCCGCGGCGTCTTCTTCGGCATGACGATGGGGACGACGCGCGCCGACATGATCCAGGCGGTGTACGAAGGCGTCGCGTTCGCGCTCCGCGATTCCGTCGAGGTCGCCCGATCGCTTGGGATCGCGATCCCGAAGAGCCGCGTCTGCGGCGGGGGGAGCCGCTCTCCGCTGTGGCGCACGATCCTCGCCAACGTCCTCGGCATCCCGCTCGAAACGGTGAAGACGGAGCAGGGACCGGGCTACGGCGCGGCGATGCTGGCGATGGTCGCCTGCGGGCGCTTTTCATCCGTCGCGGAAGCCGCCGCCGCGCTCGTCAAAACGGCGCAGACGACGGAGCCGACGCCCGCGCTGACGACGCGGTACGAGGAGCGCTACCGCCGCTTCACGCAGCTCTATCCTGCCGTGAAGCCGCTCTTTGCCCGTTTTGCCGCGGCGTCCGACTGAGCGGCGCGCCGCCGAAAAAGAGATCCGCAGTCTGCCGATCAAGAAAGGAGAATCCCCATGACGTTCACGAATATCCCCGAAGTGCGTCCCGGCATCGTCGCCGTGTCCCGCGACTGCTTCCCGGTCACGCTTTCCGCCTCGCGCCGCGCCGCGATCGTCCGCGCGTACGGAGAAGGGCTCTACGAATGCCCGATCACGGTGGAGAAGGAAGAGGACGCCGTGCGCGCAGCGGCGGACGTGCGTGCCGCCGGATGCAATGCGCTCGTCGTCTATCTCGGCAATTTCGGGCCGGAGACGCCGGAGACGCTCCTCGTCCAGCGCTTCGGCGGACCGTGCATGATCCTCGCCGCCGCCGAGGGGGACGGCGATCTGATCGGCGGCCGCGGCGACGCCTACTGCGGCGTGCTCAACTGCTCCTATAATCTCGGCATGCGCCGCCTGACGGCGTATATCCCGCCGTATCCGGTCGTGACGGCACGGGAAGCCGCCGGGGAGATCCGTGCCTTTTTGCCGGTCGCCCGCGCGCTGCTCGGCGTGCGCGGATTGAAGATTATCACCTTCGGACCGCGTCCGCAGGACTTTTTCGCCTGCAACGCGCCGATCCGCGGTCTGTACGAGCTCGGCGTCGAGATCGAGGAGAATTCCGAGCTCGATCTGCTCGTCTCTTATCGCGCGCACGCGGGCGACGCGCGGATCGGCGAGGTCTGCCGTGATATGGCGGCGGAGCTCGGCGAGAGCGGCGTCGGATATCCGGAGCTGCTCCCGCGCATGGCGCAGTTCGAGCTGACGCTGCTCGACTGGGCGGAGGAGCACCGCGGCGCGCGGGAGTACGTCGCCTTCGCCGACAAGTGCTGGCCGGCGTTCCCGAAGGAGTTCGGATTCGAGCCGTGCTACGTGAATTCCCGCCTCGCGTCCCGCGGCATCCCCGTCGCCTGCGAGGTCGATATCTACGGCGCGCTGTCCGAGTATATCGGCGCGTGCGTCACCGGCGACGCCGTCACGCTGCTCGACATCAACAACTCCGTTCCCGCGGCGCTGTACGACGCGGAGATCCGCGGCAGGTATCCCTACGCGCTGCGCGATACGTTCATGGGTTTCCACTGCGGCAACACGCCGTCCTGCAAGATGTGCGCCGACCGCGCCGTCCGCTATCAGCTCATCCAGAACCGGCTCCTCGAGGACGGCGGTACGCCGGATTTTACGCGCGGGACGCTCGAGGGCGACCTCGCGCCGTCGGAGATCACCTTCTTCCGCCTCCAGTGCGACAGCGAGGGCGTGCTCCGCTCCTATATCGCCGAGGGGGAGATCTTGCCCGTCCGCACGGGCAGTTTCGGCGGGATCGGCGTCTTCGCCGTCCCGGAGATGGCGCGCTTCTACCGCCACGTCCTCATCGAGAAACGGTATCCGCATCACGGCGCCGTCGCGTTCTCGCACAGCGGACGTGCGCTGTACGACGTCTTTCGGTACCTGGGCATCGGCGATATCGCCTATAATCAGCCGAAGAGCCTGCCGTATCCGACCGAAAACCCCTTTTGCTGAAGGGAAAAAGATAAGGAGTTTACCATGAAAATCAGATCCGTCTTCCTCATGTTCGTTTTGTGCGCGGTCGTTCTCTGCGCCGTGTCCTGCGCCGGGACGCCTCCCGCCGGGGACGGCGGGAGCGCGGCCGGAAGCGAAAGCGCGGATACATCCCTGCAGCCCGATCCCGTCGACGAGACCGCCCCGCTCGACATTGTCGTCGACGGCGCGTCAGAGTACGTGATCGTCCGAGGGGAGAAGGCGAGCCCGTCCGAGATCACGGCGGCGTCCGAGCTGCAGAGCTACCTGAAACGGATCAGCGGCGCCGATGTGCCGGTCGTGACGGACGAAGCGGCGCCTGCGGCCCGAGAGATCGTCGTCGGCAAAACGAACCGCGAGGCGGCGGGCGAGTTTGACCGCGCGGAGCTGGGCGACGACGGCTTCGTCATCAAAACCGCCGGGGGAAAACTGTGGCTCGTCGGCGGCGAGAACCGCGGGACGCTGTACTCCGTCTATACGTTCCTTGAAGAGTATCTCGGCTGCCGGTTCTATACGGCGCAGATCGAGAAGGTTCCCGAAATGCAGACCGTATCCGTCGCGCCGATCGCGGAGGACAAGCAGATCCCCGTTTTCAGATTCCGGGATATCGACTGGGTTTCCACCAGGGTCGGGCCGTTTCAGGCAAAGCTGAAGACCAACGGCAGCTACTTTGTCGGGGGCGAGGAATACGGTACGCACTATTCCTTTGCGCCCGGTATGTGCCATACGCTTGCTTCGCTGACCGGCACCTCTCCGGGCGAGCAGCCGTGCCTGACCGATCCCGAGGTGCTGGCGGCCGTGATCGCGCAGGTCCGGCAGCTCCTGGAATCGAGACCGGACGTGAATATTATCGAGATTTCGCAGAACGACAACCAGAATTACTGCACCTGCGACCGGTGCAATCAGGTCTTTGAAGAAGAGGGCGCGCAGTCCGGCGTGATGCTCCGGTTCGTCAACGCGGTGGCGAACGAATTCGCTGAGGAATACCCGAACGTGATCTTCCAGACGTTTGCCTATCAGTATACGCGGACGCCTCCGAAAATCACGAAGCCCGCGCCCAACGTCGCCGTTCGCCTCTGCTCCATCGAGTGCTGCTTTTCCCATCCGCTCGACGAATGCGTCTATAATTTCAGCGACGCGGTCCCGGTGGGCGGCCCGCCGGACGGGGAAAGAGTCTGCCGGTTTGTCGAAGATCTGAAGGCGTGGTCGGAGATCTGCGATCACCTGGTCATCTGGAACTATTCCGCAAATTTCCGGTATTCGATGCTGTTCTATCCCAATTTTCAGGCAATGCTGGCCAATGCCAGACTGTTTGCGGACAATCACGTCGTCGGCGTGTACGAGGAGGGGACCTACTATTCCGACACGGGGGACTTCCCGGAGCTCCGCGCGTATATCATGGCGAAATACCTGTGGGACCCGTATATGAGCGAGGAGGAGTACTGGGGACACATCGACGACTTTCTCGAAGGCGTGTACGGCCCCGGCTGGGAGTATATCCGGAGCTACATCGATTACACGCAAGAGATCACGCGGGACAAATGCTGCAATATCGGCGCGAAATATGCGGAGCTGTATCCTCTGCCTGAGGCGGAGCTGATCCATCCGCTCGATACGTATCCGGCACAGCTGACGGCGGAGATGATCCGCAATTACGAGGCGGAGGACTGGACGGCGTACTGGCATTGGTACGGAACGATCCCCGAGAAAAATCCGTATCTGGCGCACGCCGACGAATGTTTCGCCGAGGCGCTGGCGCTGGCGGAAACGGACGAGCAGCGGGCGATCATCGAAAAGACCTTCCTTCACGTGGATTTCTACCGGTCGTGGTACATGCTGCAGCGCATCAATACCGGCGCCGGGGGGAAGCTTGCGTCGCAGAACGTCTCGGATATGATGAACGCGTATTTCAGGGATCATCCCGACGAATTCACCGCGGAGGAACAGGGGAACTATCGCTTCAAGATTAACATACTCGCCCGCAATCAGGTCCTGTCCGAGCTTGCGGAATTCAATAAGGGACTGTACGAGCGGTTCAAGCAATTCGGTATCATAAGGATCTGCGAATCGAGGGGGAATTTCAACTTCAGCGCGGATCCGGAAACGTATCTCGACTTCACGAAATCCGCGGACGCATGGTGGTGACGCGGCGAACGGACGACGGCGGCGGAATTTCCGCCGTCCGGGGCGGCGGAATTCGCCGAACCCCTTGACAAATCCCGCCTGCGGTATTATAATGATTACGTAAAAAGCTGGGAAGGGAAGGAGTACCGCTCGTGCGCGCCTCCAGAGAGCGGCGGATGCTGGGATCGCCGCGGCGCAAAGGACGGGAAGTCATCCCGGAGCCGCAGCCTGAGGGAGCGGGAACGCTCCGTAGGCGCTGACGTTTTCCCTCGTTACGGGTGAGCGGATATTCGGTCCGCGAAGTGCGTCCGGAAATCGGACGAAATCGGGTGGTACCGCGCGCAAGCGCCCTGATCCTGTCGGATCCGGGCGCTTTTCTTTATTCGGGAGACAGATCGGAGAAAAGGAGACAGAAAACGGAAATGAAAAAAGAACTGCCGAAGACCTACGACCCCGCTTCCTTTGAGGAGCGGATCTACGCGTCCTGGTGCGCCGACGGGCGCTTCACGCCGAAGCCGGCGGCGCCGGGCGCGCCGCATTATTCCATCGTCATGCCGCCGCCGAACATCACGGGGCAGCTGCACATGGGGCACGCGCTCGACAATACGCTCCAGGATATCCTCACGCGCTACAAGCGCATGAGCGGCTTCACCACGCTGTGGCTCCCCGGCACGGATCACGCTTCCATCGCCACGGAGGCGAAGATCGTGGAGGCGATGCGCCGCGAGGGGATCACGAAGGAGCAGCTCGGACGGGAGAAATTCCTCGAGCGCGCGTGGGCGTGGCGGGAGAAGTACGGCGGACGGATCATCGAGCAGCTGAAGAAGCTCGGTTCCTCCTGCGACTGGACGCGCGAGCGCTTCACGATGGACGAGGGCTGTTCCGAGGCCGTGCGCGAGGTGTTCGTGCGGCTGTACAAAAAAGGTCTGATCTACCGCGGCGAGCGCATCATCAACTGGTGCCCGCACTGCAGGACGTCCATCTCCAACGCCGAGGTCTCCTATGAGGAGCAGGACGGTCACTTCTGGCACATCCGCTACCCGTTCGTCGGAGGAGGCGGGTACGTGGAGGTCGCCACGACGCGGCCGGAGACGCTGCTCGGCGATACAGCCGTCGCCGTCAACCCGGCGGACGAGCGCTACCGCGACAAGATCGGTCAGTACGTCGTCCTCCCGCTCGTCGGCCGCCGCATCCCGATCGTCGCGGACGAGCACGCGCAGCTCGACAAGGGGACCGGCTGCGTGAAGATCACGCCGGCGCACGACCCGAACGACTTCGAGGTCGGCCGCCGCTGCCGCCTTCCGATGGAGATCGTTCTGACGCCGGAGGCGAAGATCACGGACAACTATCCGAAGTACGCCGGGATGGACCGCTACGAGGCGCGGCGCGCCATCGTCGCCGATCTGGAGGCGGGCGGTTATCTCGCGGGCGTGGAGGATCTGAAGCACGACGTCGGCGCCTGCTACCGCTGCGGGACGACGATCGAGCCGATGGTCAGCCTCCAGTGGTTCGTGAAGATGGAGCCGCTCGTGCGTCCCGCCATCGACGCCGTGCGCGACGGGCGCATCCGTTTCGTGCCGGAACGCTTCTCGAAAAACTACTTCCACTGGATGGAGAACACGCAGGACTGGTGCATCTCCCGCCAGCTCTGGTGGGGACACCGGATCCCGGCGTATTACTGTGACGCGTGCGGCGAGATGGTCGTCGCCGCCGAAGCGCCGGACAAATGCCCGAAGTGCGGCGGGACGATGACGCAGGATCCGGACACGCTCGACACGTGGTTCTCCTCCGCGCTGTGGCCGTTCTCCACGATGGGCTGGCCGAAGGATACGGAAGATCTGCGCACGTTCTTCCCGACGAACACGCTCGTCACCGGCTACGACATCATCACCTTCTGGGTCTCCCGCATGATCTTCTCCGCGCTCGAGTATACGGGCGAGATCCCGTTCGATACCGTGCTCATCCACGGACTCGTCCGCGACGCGCAGGGACGGAAGATGTCGAAATCGCTCGGCAACGGCATCGACCCGCTCGAGATCATCGACAAATACGGCGCGGACGCGCTCCGCTTCGCTCTGGCGACGGGCAACAGCCCCGGCAACGACATGCGCTTCTCCGACGAGCGGATCGAGGCGGCGCGCAACTTTGCGAACAAGCTCTGGAACGCCGCGCGCTTCGTCATGATGAACCTGACGATCGAGTCCGTCGCGCTCCCGCCCGCAGAACGCCTCGCCGCCGAGGACAAGTGGATCCTCGCCCGGCTGAACGAAACGGTCGCCTCCGTGCGCGCGAATCTCGACAGCTACGAGATCGGCGTGGCGCTCGGCGCGCTGTACGATTTCGTCTGGGACGTGTACTGCGACTGGTACATCGAGCTCTCCAAGTCCTCCGTGGCGATGAAGGGTACCGAGCGTTCCGCCGACGCGCAGAACGTCCTCGCCTACGTCTTGACGAAGATCCTCGTTCTGCTCCACCCGTTCATGCCGTTCATCACCGAAGAGATCTACCTCAATCTCCCCGGCGCGTCCGAGAGCATCATGACGGAGGAGTATCCGACGGTGCGCGAGGATCTGAGCTTCCCGGAGGAGGAGAAGAAGATCGCCCGCGTCATCGACGCGGTGACGGCGATCCGCGGCCGCCGTTCCGAGATGAACGTCCCGCCGTCGCGCCGCGCGAAGCTCTTTATCGTCACGAAGTATCCGGAGTCCTTCGACGCCTCGACGCATCCGTTCTTCGAGCGGCTGGCGTCCGCTTCCGCCGTGTCCGTCGTGGACGGTTACGCGGACGACGGCGCCGTGCGGATCGTCACCGACGCGGCGACGATGTATATCCCGCTTGCCGATATCGTCGATTTCGACGCGGAGCGCAAGCGTCTTACCGCCGAGCTGACGGCGGCGGAGGGCGAGATCGCCCGCGCGGAATCGAAGCTGGCAAACGAGAATTTCGTCTCCCGCGCGCCGGCGAACGTGGTCGAGGCGGAGCGCACGAAGCTCGCCAAATACCGCGCGCAGCGCGAGGGGATCCTCGAGGCGCTCGCGGCGCTGGAAGGGAAATAAATACGGCGGCATCCGCGCCCTGCCGGGCGCGGATGCTCTTTTCCCCTTGACAAAATGCCCCGGTTACGCTATAATGTACACAGCGGAAAACAGTTCCCATTCGGTACGGCGTACACATTCCGTGTACAAAAATCATACATAACGGAGGAACAGATCATGAAGAAATGGAAATGCACCGTGTGCGGTGAGATCGTCGAGTCCGACGTCCGTCCGGACAAGTGCCCGCTCTGCAAGGCGCCGGGCGAGAAGTTCGTCGAGGTGAAGGAAGAAGAGCGCGTCTGGGTGGCGGAGCACGTTGTCGGCGTCGGCAAGAAGGACGTCCCGGAGGACATCGTCGAGGGGCTGCGCTCCAACTTCACGGGCGAGTGCTCCGAGGTCGGCATGTATCTCGCGATGGCGAGAGTCGCCTACCGTGAGGGTTACTCGGAGATCGGCGCGTACTGGGAGAAGGCGGCGTACGAGGAAGCGGAGCACGCGGCGAAGTTCGCGGAGCTTCTCGGCGAGGTCGTCACCGATTCCACGAAGAAGAATCTGGAGATGCGCGTGGAGGCCGAGTGCGGCGCGACCGCCGGCAAGTTCGAGCTGGCGAAGAAGGCGAAGGCGCTCAATCTCGACGCGATCCACGACACCGTCCATGAGATGGCGCGCGACGAGGCCCGCCACGGCAAGGCGTTCGAGGGGCTCTTGAAGAGATACTTCAAGTGAGCGTCCTTTTGATCATTCTGAGGATCCTGCTCATTCTCGTGGGGATCGTGTGTCTCTTGATCTGCGCTTTCCTCGGATATATCATGAATACGAGGCCCGAGGATCTCCCCGGTCGGCGCAGACTGCAGCTCGACAGTATCCGCTGGATCGTGTTCTTTTCTCTGCTCGCGGTCGGGTGCTTCGTCGGCGCGTATTTCCTGTGAGAGATCCCGGCAAAACGAAAGAGGGCGTTCCGCACTGTGCGGAACGCCTTTTCCGTTATTTGTAGAAGAATTCATACTCCGGCAGAGCCTTCCATTCCTCCGTCTCCATGAGAAGCTGACTGATCGTCCGGCAGGCGTCGAGGAACGCCCGCCCTTTTCCGTTGTCCGAGTGAAACGACAGGCTGATGTTCTCCGCCCGGATCGTTTTCTCGCCGCCGTCCGTGCGGACGGTCAGAATCAGCGTCATGGACGGTATGCTCGCCAGAAGCGAGCCCATCGGATTGTACTCGTCGGGGTAGGAATCCGCGTCGAGCGAGGCGAGCAGGGAGCGGATCTCCTCCATCGTCCGGGCGGGGAGCGTGCAGGTCGTGACGTAATCCTCCGGATGCGTCGCGTCCGTCGTCTTCACGAGGCGGCCCGTGGCGCTGTCGTAGGAGCTGATCCCGTTTACGTTCCACGTCAGCGCAAAGGACAGGATCTCATCCGGCGCGCTCCCGGCGCCGGATCCGGCGCCGCGGCATCCGGCGAGGGAGAGAATGACCGCAAGCGCCGATAAGAGTGCGAGTGCTCTTTTCATGCCGTACATCCTCCTGTGCGTGTTCTTGTCCTATTGGACGGCGGCGGGCGCGGATTTGTTCCCGCTTTTTTTAATTTCTCGCTCCGCCGCGTCAGAGTGCCGCCCTCTTGACAAAGCCCACGAAAAAATGTATACTTATACGGTGGAGAGCGGGCGCGTCCGCCCGCTTCCGTTTTTCGCTGATCTGCGGTCTCGGAGGATCCTATGGCGTTATTCAGCCGCTTATCCCGTGGGCGGGATGCCGATATGACACAGGGCGTCATCTGGAAGCATCTTCTGTCCTTTTCCATACCGATGGCGCTCGGGCTCCTGTTCCAGCAGCTGTACAACACGGTCGACGCCGTCGTCGTCGGGCGGTTCGTCGGACAGACGGCGCTCGCCGCCGTCGGCTCCGTCGGCAGCATCCTCAATACGCTCGTCGGCTTCTGCATCGGCCTTTCCGCCGGCGCCGGCGTCGTGATCTCCCAGCGCTACGGCGCGCACGACGAGGAGGGACTGAGCGACGCCGTGCACACGGCGATCTCCGTGACGCTGATCCTCAGCGTCGTCACCGCCGCTCTCGGCACGGCGATCGTGACGCCGATGCTCCATCTGATGGATATGCCGGAGTCCGCCTTCGGTGAGGCGAAGGAGTACGTGACGATCTACTTCCTCGGCATCGGCGGGCTGCTCGTCTACAACATGGGCTCGGGGATCCTGCGCGCCGTCGGCGACGCGCGGCGTCCTCTGTATTTTCTGATCTTCTCCGCGCTGCTCAACATCGCGGGGGACCTTCTCTTCGTCGTCGGTTTCCACCTCGGCGTCGCGGGCGTCGCCTATGCGACGATCCTCTCGCAGCTCTGCTCGGCGGTGCTCGTGATGACGGTGCTGACGCGCACGGACGCGCCGTACGCGATCCGCTGGCGGCGGCTGCGCATCGCGCGCCCGATGCTCCGCTCCATCTTCTCGCTCGGGCTCCCGTCCGGGATCCAGCAGGCGGTCACCTCCTTTTCCAACGTTTTCGTGCAGTCGTATATCAATTACTTCGACACCGCCTGCATGGCGGGCTGGGCGAGCTACAACAAGATCGACGCGTTCATCCTCATCCCGGTGCAGAGCATTTCGCTCGCCGCGGCGACCTTCGTCGGGCAGAACTACGGCGCCGGGGACCTCCGCCGTGCCAACAAGGGCGTGAAGCAGGCTATGCGCATGGCGCTCGCCGTGACGGCGATCCTCGCCGTCGGCGTCGTCCTTGCGCGGCGGCAGCTGCTCGGGCTCTTCTCGGAGGAGAAGGACGTCGTCGAGTACGGGGCGCGGTTCATCCTCCTGATCTCGCCGTTCTATCTGATGATCTGCTTCACGTCGATCTATCCCGGCGCGCTGCGCGGGATCGGCAGCGCGAAGACGCCGGTCGTCATCATGCTTTTCTCTTTCGTTCTCTTCCGGCAGGCGTACCTGTTCGCCAACGCACGCCTGTTCGGCAATGAATTCATACTGACCGCGCTCGCCTATCCGGCAGGATGGGTGGTGTGTGCGGCGCTGCTTGCGATCTTCTATCGGCGCAGTATCCTCTGCCATCCGGAGCGGGCACTGGCGCCGCAGACCCCGTCCGCGGAGGGACCGTCCGCGGAGAAAGGATGAACGGATATGGAAACGCGTACTCTCGGCAAAAGCGGACTCATCGTGTCCCGCATGGGCTTCGGCGGGATCCCGATCCAGCGGATCGGAAAGGAGGACGCCGGGGCGCTCCTCGACGCCGTCCAGGCCGCAGGGGTCAACTATATCGACACCGCGCGCGCCTACACGGTCAGCGAGGAGTGGATCGGCGCGGCGCTGGAGGGGCGGCGGGACCGCTTCGTCCTTGCGACGAAGAGCATGGCGCGGACGCGCGAGGCGATGGCGCGCGATATCGAGACGAGCCTCTCCAATCTGCGCACGGACTATATCGATCTGTATCAGGTGCACAACCCGAACGAGGAACAGCTCGAGGCGGTATGTGCGCCGGGCGGGGCGCTTGAGGCGCTGCGGGAGGCGCGGGACGCCGGACGGATCGGGCATATCGGCGTGACGGCGCACCTGCGCGCCGTGTTCGAGCGCGCGCTCGAACTCGACTGGGTCGAGACGGTGATGTTCCCGTACAATATCGTGGAGACGCAGGGCGCCGATCTGATCGCGCGGTGCCGCGAGCGGGATATCGGCTTCATTGCCATGAAGCCGCTCGCCGGCGGCGCGATCGAGGACGGGCGGCTCGCGCTCCGCTTCGTCTGCGCGGATCCGGACGTCACCGTGGTGATCCCCGGGATGTACAGCGCCGAGGAGGTGGCCGCCAACGCCGCGGCCGTCTCGGACGGCGCGCCGTGGACGGAGGAGGAGGAGAACGCCGCGGCGCGGGTGCGCGAGGTGCTGGGCGGGAATTTCTGCCGCCGGTGCAATTACTGCGCGCCGTGCGCGGCGGGGATCCGGATCCCGAGCGTCTTTCTTTTCGCGGGATATCTGGAGCGGTACGGGCTCGCCGGATGGGCGCGCGAGCGGTACGCGACGCTCTCCGTGAAGGCGTCCGCCTGTATCGGCTGCGGCGCGTGCGAGGAGCGCTGCCCGTATCATCTGCCGATCCGGGAGATGATGGCGCGCGCGGCGGCGGAATTCGGCCAGTGACGGACAGGGCGGCGGAGGCGTCTCCGCCGCTTTCTGTTGTCCCAAAGAAAAAACGCCGGAAAGCTATTGCAATGCGCGCGGAAATTTAGTACAATAATGTCGCTTGGAACCGCATTCTGAAGGCAAAGGAAACGGAAGTCATGAAGGTCGTTTTGCAGAATCTGACGAAGATATTCCCGGGACGCAGCAAAAAACCGGACGACGTGGTCGTGGCGGTGAAGGATTTCACCTACGAGATCCCGGACGGCGCGCTCGTCGCGCTGCTCGGACCGTCCGGCTGCGGCAAGAGCACGACGCTCAATCTCATAAGCGGGCTCCTCGATCCGACGAAGGGTAGGATCTTTTTCGGCGACGAGGACGTCACCGACGTCCCGGCGGAGAAGCGCGGCGTCGGGCTCGTCTTCCAGAATTACGCGCTGTATCCGCACCTCGACGTGTTCCACAATATCATTTTCCCGCTCCAGAACCTGCGCGGTGAGGCAAAGCTGACGCGGGAACAGATGGCGGAACGCGCCAAGCGGACGGCGCGCCTCGTGCAGATCGAAAATCTGATGGAGCGCCGCCCGGCGGAGCTTTCCGGCGGGCAGCAGCAGCGCGTGGCGATCGCGCGCGCGCTCGTGAAGGAGCCGCGGATTTTGCTCCTCGACGAGCCGCTTTCCAATCTGGACGCGCGGCTGCGTCTCCAGACGCGCGAGGAGATCCGCCGCATCCAGAAGGAGACGGGGATCACGACGATCTTCGTCACGCACGATCAGGACGAGGCGATGAGCATCTCCGACCGGATCGTCGTGATGAAGGAGGGGACCGTCCAGCAGATCGGACTGCCGCAGGAGGTGTACGACGATCCGGCCAATCAGTTCGTCGCCCAGTTCCTCGGGACGCCGCCGATCAACGTCTTCCGCGGAGCGGTGCGCGGCGGGCGGCTGTATATCGGGGAGGACGACGTGCTCGCCGTGCCCGGCGTGCCGGACGGCGAGGTTTCCGTCGGCGTCCGCCCGGAGGGCTTCGTTCTGCGGCCGGACGGACCGCTCGTCTGCCGGCTCGGCCGGGTGGAGGTCATGGGACGGGACGTCAGCGTCGTGTCCGCGCACGACGCCGCGGCCGCTCCGACGATCCGCTCCATCATCAGCGCGGAGAATCTGCCGGACATCGGCGGCGCCGAGGTGCGCTTCGCCCTGAAGCCCGCGAAGGTCAGGATCTTCTCTCCGGAAACGGGGGAGAGGATCCGGGGAACGGAACTCTGACGGAGGCGGGCGATGGAAAACAACGGAAAAGCATGGCTGTACCTGCTCCCGGCGCTCGTGCTCCTCGGTGTGTTCATGATCTATCCGCTGATCGACGTCTGCGTCTATTCCGTGGAGGAGGGATACAACTCCGCCTCCCAGACGTACTTCGGCGTCGGGACGTACAACTATTCGTATATCCTGCACGACCCGTACTTTCTGCAGGCGCTGAAGAACACGCTGATCCTCGTCGTCATCACCGTACCGGTGTCCACCGGACTGGCGCTCTTCATTTCGTTCGGGCTCACCTCGATCCGGAAGCTGCGCGATCTCTTCCAGACGATCTATTTTCTGCCGTACGTGACGAACACGCTGGCGGTCGGGCTCGTGTTCATGATCCTCTTCAAGAAGACGGCGTATACGGACGGCATGGTGAACCTGCTTCTGTCGTGGTTCGGCGGTCCGAGTGTCGATTTCATCGACGGACCGTACTGGGCGAAGATGTTCGTCCTCTGCTTTTACACTGTCTGGATCGTGCTCCCTTTCAAGATCCTCATCCTGACGAGCGCCCTTTCTTCCGTAAACGAGGTATACTACAGCGCCGCGAAGGTGGACGGGACGCCGAAGGGGCGGGTATTCTGGCGGATCACGCTGCCGATGATCTCCCCGATGATCTTTTATCTCGTCATTACCGGCTTCATCGGCGCCTTCAAGGCGTACAGCGACGCCGTCGCGCTTTTCGGGACGAATCTGAACGCGGCGGAAATGAACACGATCGTCGGATATATCTACGACATGCTCTACGGGGACAGCGGGGGATATCCTTCCTACGCCTCCGCGGCGGCAATCGTGCTCTTCGTCATCGTGCTGACGATCACCTGCATCAATCTCTCCGTCAGCAAAAAGCACGTCTATTACTGAGGACGGGAAAGGAGAGCGAACTATGACCGATACGAAAAAGCCGCTCGGCGCGCTGATCGGGCGGGGGATCGTTTATCTGCTCCTCGGCGTGTGGGCGCTGACGGTGCTGTTCCCGTTCTACTGGATGCTGCTCACCTCCGTCAAGAGCTACGGCTCGTACAATGCGGAATACGTTCCAAAATTCTACGCGTCCTCGCCGACGCTGCAGAATTACTTCGACGCCTTCACCGCCGTGCCGCTTGCCCGCTATTTTGCGAACACGGTGCTCTTTACCGTGTTGACGACCGCGCTCATGCTGGCGGTCATCGTGCCGGCGGCGTTCGCCTTCTCGCGCCTCAGCTTCCGCGGGAAGGACCTGCTCTTTACGGCGATTCTGTCGCTGATGATGATCCCGAACGAGCTCGTCATCATCACGAATTTCGTGACGGTGACGAATCTGAACCTGCGCAACACCTTCACCGGGCTGATCCTGCCGTCCGTGACGTCCGTTTTCTATATCTATCTGCTCAAGGAGAATTTCGCGCAGATCCCGGACGAGCTGTACTACGCCGCGAAGGTGGACGGCACCTCCGACTGGAAGTACCTGTGGAAGGTGATGCTCCCGATCTGCCGGCCGACCGTCGTGACCGTCACGGTGCTCAAGGTCATCGAATGCTGGAACAGCTACGTGTGGCCGCGGCTGATCACGGACGATCCCTCCTACTACCTCGTGTCCGGCGGGATCCAGGAGATCCGGGAGAACGGCTTCGGGCGGGAGAACATCCCCGCCATGATGGCGGCGGTCGTCGTCATTTCCGTGCCGCTCATCGTGCTGTTCCTCGTCTTCCGGCGCAAGATCATGGAAGGCGTGGCGAGAGGGGGCACGAAGGGATGAGCGGTCTGAAACGGCGGCTCGCGCCGGTCCTTCTGCTTGCGGCGCTTCTTCTGCCGATGCTCGCTTCCTGTCACGGCGCGCGGGCACTGGAGGCGTTCGAGATCCCCGAGACGTTCGATACCTCGCGAACGTATGAGATCACCTTCTGGGCGAAGAACGACACGAACAAGCACCAGACGAGGGTCTACGAGCAGGCGATCGCGGAGTTCGAGGCGCTGTATCCGAACGTCACCGTGCATCTGCGGCTGTATATGGACTACGGCAGGATCTACAACGACGTCATCACGAACATCGCCACGCAGACGACGCCGAACGTCTGCATCACGTACCCGGATCACATCGCCACATACAAAACGGGGACGAACGTCGTCGTCCCGCTCGACGGGCTGTTCGACGACGAAAAATACGGTCTCGGCGGCAGCGAGGTGCGCTTCGCCTCGCCGACGCGGTCGGAGATCGTGCCGCAGTTTCTGGACGAATGCGTGATCGGCGAAGAACACTGGGCGATCCCGTTCATGCGCTCGACGGAGGCGTGCTACGTCAACAAGACGTACGTCGAGGCGCTCGGCTATACGCTGCCGGACGTCCTCACCTGGGATTTCGTCTGGGAGGTCTCCGAGGCGGCGATGGCGCAGGATGAGGAGGGGACGTTCCTCGTCAACGGACAGAAGGTGATGATCCCCTTCATCTACAAGTCGACGGACAACATGATGATCCAGCGGCTGCGCCAGAGCGGCTCCGGCTACTCCACCGCGGACGGGGAGATATTGCTCTTCGGCGACGACACGAAGGAATTTTTGTACACCGTCGCGGAGCACGCGGCGACGCGCTCTTTCTCCACCTTCAAGATCTCCAGTTATCCCGGGAATTTCCTGAACGCGGGGCAGTGCCTCTTCGCCGTGGACTCTACGGCGGGCGCTTCCTGGATGGGGTCGGACGCGCCGCTGACCGACATCAGCCCGGAGAACATCGTACCGTTCGAGACGGCGGTGCGGATGATCCCGCAGCTTGATCCGGAGCATCCGCAGATGATCTCGCAGGGACCGTCCGTCTGCATCTTCAACAAGCGCGATCCGCAGACCGTCCTCGCCTCGTGGCTGTTCGCGCAGTACCTCTTGACCGACGCGGTGCAGATCGCCTATGCGGAGACGGAAGGGTACGTGCCGGTCACGACGCGCGCCCGGGAGACGGAGGAGTATAAGGACTACCTTGCGCGCGCCGGGGAGGACGATACCGACCATTACGCGGTCAAGATCCTCGCCTCCGAACTGCTCCTCGCGCATACGGCGGATACGTTCGTGACGCCGGTCTTCAACGGTTCCGCCTCGCTCAGGGACGCGGCAGGACAGCTCATCGAGAAGGTGACGAATTCCGTGCGCCGCCGGGAGACGGTGGACGACGCGTATATGGAGAAGCTGTTCACCGACGTGGCGGCGCTGTACCGGCTGCGCGTCGGGAATCAGGGCGGCTCGGCGACGGCGTCGGAGAAGGAGGAACTCGGTCCGCTTCCGGTCCCGGCCGTCGTTCTTCTCTCGGTGCTCGGCGTCACCTGGATCGTCATCGCGTCGTACGCGGCGCGGGAGTTTGTAAAAAAACGGAGAAAATCCGCCTCCGTCTCTTGACACGGATGCGAATTTATGTATAATTATTTGTGACAGTCCGACGCCGCCGCGGCGGCCGCCGGACCGGATCAGTTTTCCAATTCATAAAAGGAGTTTTGTCATGAAAAAAGCATTGGCAGTGGTGTTCGTCCTCGTGCTCGCTCTGGCGCTCGCCGCCTGCGGCAACGACGCGAACAAGAAATCGGAAGGCGTGATGACGTATGCGGAGTACGATGCCGCCGCGCTCGACACGCAGGTCACCATCGAAGCGTACGTCCAGGCGAAGCAGTCCTGGTGGGACGACAAGGCGACGGTGTACGCGCAGGATCCGGACGGCGCGTATTTCCTGTACAACATGAAGTGCTCCGAGGCGGATTACGCGAAGCTGACGCCCGGCACGAAGATCAAGGTCACCGGCTATAAGTCCGAGTGGTCCGGCGAGGTCGAGATCATCGACGCGACGTTCGAGATCGAATCGGGAACGTGGAAGGCGGCCGCCAAAGACGTGACCTCCCTGCTCGGCAAGGAGGAGCTCGTCAAGAGCCAGAACCAGTTCGTCTGTTTCAAGGGCATGACCGTCGCCGCCTCCAAGGATGCGGACGGCAACGACGCGGCGTTTTTGTACAACTGGGACGGCTCCGGTCAGGAGGGCAACGATCTGTACTTCAACGTCACTCTGAACGGCGAGACGTACACCTTCACCGTGGAGTCCTATCTGTGCGACAGCTCGACCGACGTGTATAAGGCGGTCAAGGAGCTGAAGATCGGCGACGTGATCGACCTCGAGGGCTTCCTCTACTGGTACAACGGCGTGAACCCGCACATCACCTCCGTCAAGGCGGCGAAGTGATCCATCAAAATCAAAGGGCAGACGGGATTTTCCCGCCTGCCCTTTTCCTTGCTTCTCAGAACAGCTCCGTGAGCTTTTCGAGGAACGCCTCCTCGCCCCAGGTGTTGATCTTGAAGAACATCGCCTGACTGCCGCCGGAGGTGATGGCGGACAGCCGGATCGGCGCGTCCGCCTCTGCCTGAAAGAGCGTGACGCTGAGGCTGACGCGGTTGCTCCCGAGATAACTGTACCGCTCGAAGACGCGCACGCTGCACCGCGCGCCGCCGTCCTCAAAATCGCTCGCGTCCTCAA
This sequence comes from Clostridiales bacterium, assembly GCA_016288155.1. Taxonomy (GTDB): domain Bacteria; phylum Bacillota; class Clostridia; order Oscillospirales; family CAG-272; genus SIG701. The sequence continues at coordinate 50,707 of JAEEYP010000071.1, forward strand.
GCGAAGCGGAGACGCTCCCCTCAAGGATCCCGTTCTCGATGCGCGTCAGGATGTCCGTGAAATCACCCCGGACGGTGTGCTCCCATTTTGCCATAGTGTGCCTCCTTATTTGTCCGTATCCCGATCGTATTCGGCGGTGCCCGCGCGGTCAAAGCCGAGAAAGCGCGTGCCCTGCACGTGCAGCCGTCCGCGGTCGCCCTCGGCGAGAAGCCCGTATTCCTCGCCGGACACGGACAGCTCCGTTCGTGTCCCGTCCTTCGTCTCGAAGGTGACGTAGTACCACGTGTGCGCCATGACGCTCATGCCGTGCGCGCCGGTCACGTCTCCGCCGACGGGCGACGTATGCGAGGAGACGTCCGTGCGCTTGGCGGCGACGCGCGCCTCGACGGTCAGCCGCGGCGAGCGGTTGTTTTTGTGCCACTCGAGCAGACCGCGGAGGAAAAAGACGATCACGACGGCGAAAACGAGCACGAACAATACGCCGAACAGCACGGGAATGGCGGAGGAGAAGAAACCGCCCCATCCGCCCGTGGGGAACTGAGATCGGATCATCGTCCGCACCTCCTTTCCGTATGCGCCGCAATAGCTTCCGAGGGTATTATAGCAGACTTGGAGAGGATTTGCAAGGGCGGAGCACGGATTTTGTTTTTTGCGGCGGATCCGGCGCGGGATTTTTTTACTTCTTTTCAGATCTTTTCAAAAAAAGCGTGACCGATTCCGCCGCGCTGCGCTTACAGGGGTGAAGGCCTTCGGAAATGATTCTTAAGGAAAGGAGAAAAACGACGTGGAAGACGGAGAGATCGTGGAATTGTTCCGGCGCCGGGAGGAAGCCGCCGTCGGGCACGCGGCACAGAAGTACGGCGCGCGTCTCAGGGCGATCGCCTACGGCATCACGGGAGACGGGCAGACCGCCGAGGAATGCGAGAACGACACGTACCTTGAGGCGTGGGAATCGATCCCGCCGCACGACCCGACGGGATATCTGTTCGCCTATCTTGCGCGGATCACCCGCCATCTGGCGCTGAACGCGTGCCGCCGCCGCAGCGCGCAGAAGCGCCGCGCGGAGTTCACGGAGCTGACGGCGGAGATGGAGGAGTGCATCCCCGCGCCGGACGACACGGCGGGCCGCCTCGAAGCACAGGAGCTCGGCCGGGCGATCGACCGGTATCTGAGGACGCTCAGCGAGGAAAAACAGATCATCTTCGTGCGGCGGTACTGGTATCTCGATCCCGTCGAAGCGATCGCCCGCCGCCTCGGCGTCGGTCAGAGCAAGGTCAAGATGACGCTGCTCCGGTGCCGGGAGGGGCTGCGGGAATACCTGATGAAGGAGGGCTACGATCTATGAGAGGACAGGAAATGCTGGACGCGGTCGGATACGTGGGGGAGGATCTGATCCTCAAAGCGGAGACCGCGCACAAAGAAAAGAAGAGGATCCCGCTCCGGCGGGCGCTCGTGTTCGCGGCGGCGGCGCTCTTGCTGCTCGGCGCGGCGGCGGCGACCGCCGGCGTGATCCGGAACCGGATGAACGTGCGGCTGGATCCGGACGGAGTGAACGAGATGGGGTTCAATGCGGAGAACGGATACCTCGTCTTGTCGGAGGAGGCGCGGCAGGGACTCCTCGCCGCCCGGGAACCGGATCGGCCCATGTGCCATATGTACTTCGATACGATCGCCGAGTGGCAGGCGTTTTTCGGACTGCCGTACGTGGGAGCGCCGGGTCTCGACCCGAACGAGGCGGTGACTGCGGAAAGGAATGATCCGGACAAGCTGATCAACGTGCTCGCGCCCGTGGTGGATACGGAGGACGGGCCGAAGTTCGGACTGATGGTCACTACAATACCGGGCGGGCCTGAGATCGCCGTGCCGCTGAGCGCGGAATGCGCCGCCGAAGGCGGAGTGGGCATACAGGCCGCAAATCATACGGAGACCGAGCAGACCGTCGAGGAGTATACGAGCCCGTCGGGCATCCCGTACGTCATCGTCCGTATCGCATCCGAGTGGGGCGACCGGTGCGGCTATGATCTGTACTACGGATACGGGCCGGCCATATACCGCGGTATCGGACGCCACGCCATTGTCCTTTCCCAGGCCGAAACGTTTGTTGAGGAGCTGAAGGCGTTTGCGGATTCGCTGGTGGTATATATGCCGGAATGAGGCGGGGGCGCTGACGAAGAACAAGGAAAGAGCAGGGGGATCCGGTCGGATCCCCCTGTTTGTCGGGAAGGCGGCAGGATTTGTTCTCGGTCGCGCGGATCCGTCTTTCGCCGTCCATGCGAAAGACGGACGCTCCCCCCGGTCGTTGCTCTTTGCGGCGGGACTTGGAACCTTGGCTTTGCGGCACGTGCGGCGGAGGCATTCGACGGCGTACCGCAAAGCCCTATGCCGCGCCTTGCGGCGCACCAGAGGTCCGGCGTCGATATGTCAGTATGAACAGAAGAAGCAGAGTGCCGACAGGCACTCTGCTTCTTCTGTTGGTGCAGCGAGTGCATTTATACGAAATGCGGTTTATATTCTATGCAGACGGTTGGTTTCTCCTCCATTGTATCACGACGCTTTTAAATAACGGAAAGCTGAAACTTCCGCCGGAGGAACAGAAAAAGTCCCTTATGACACTTATATATCCACAGTGATTTAACAAGGCGGGGAGTCTAACTTCCCGCCTTATTTTTGCGTTGTCAATTATATATGTATAATTTGGCTTGGTGCTATTTATTATATACTCGCCTAATGTATAAGTTTTTTTGCTTAGGAAGGCAAATGTTCGGTTGAAAATCAACTCGCTTTTCTCTCGACAAGCGAGTTAATTCTAACAAGCGTTTATTGAATTCTATTATACTCGACGATATAATGTATATGTCACGTGATAAACATCATAATTATCAGGAGGTATCCTTATGGAACTTAAACTTGGCGCAGCAATAAAGAAACTTCGTACTGAGCGGGGTATCACGCAAGAAGAACTTGCGAACAGAATGTGCGTATCTTTTCAAGCAGTCTCTAAATGGGAAACAAACGCAACAACGCCAGACATCGCAATTCTCCCTCAGCTCGCTTTGTTTTTTGGTGTCAGCATAGATACGCTGTTTTCGATGAATCGAGACGATTATATCGAACGAATCAGCAAAATGATTCGTGATGAGTATTCAATAGCTCCCGAAAACTTTTTGTGGGCAGAAAGATATCTTAAAGGCATGCTGAGCGAAGAAAACCAGAACAACAATGCACGTATTCTTCTCGTAGAGTTGTATGAACATCGTGAAAACAGAGATTTACTGGCTTGCGGTCGGCTCTGCGAAGAAGGATTGTTGATCGAGCCCTCAAACATTGCTTTGATTGGAAAACTGACAAGAATCAGAGAAAAGCGAGACGAATCGGATCGTTTAATCGAGTTTTTTGAAGCTCTGTATTCAAAAAATAAACAGAACGATATTCTCGTAGAAACATTGATCGATATTTATATCAAGCACGGTCGTTGCGATGATGCTGCTTCTCTGATGCTGTCATCTAAAAAAAGACCAATATTTGAGCTTTATCAAGGGGATATTGAACTTGCTTTGGGACGCAAAGACAAGGCGATTGCGCTTTGGCATTCCGCAGCGAATGAAAACCACCGCGACTGCGAATTACTTTTCAAGATAGCAGAAAGATTCGATAACATTCATGACATCGATGCTGCACTGCAGTTATATCAGCAGTCATACGAGGCAGCTCCTGTTCCAAAAGAATTGGA
>JAEEYP010000072.1 GCA_016288155.1 Clostridiales bacterium
CGCGCCCGCCGCAGCGGCTTCCGCGCCTGCCGCCGCACCGGCATCGGACGACAGCCTCGCCTACGACGAGGAGCCGCTGTCCGGCGTCCGCCGCGTCATCGCGCGCCAGATGCACGCCTCCCTCTCCGAGATGGCGCAGCTCACGCTGAACGCCTCCTTCGACGCGACGGCGCTGATGGATTTCCGCGCCTCGCTGAAGGAAAAGGGCGAAGCGCTCGGGCTCGGCAAGATCTCCCTCAACGACATGGTGCTCTTCGCCGTCTCCCGCACGCTGCTCGCGCATCCGACCGTCAACGCGAACCTCGTCGACGACAAGTTCCGCAAGTTCAAGCACGCGAACATCGGTCTCGCCGTCGATACGGAGCGCGGACTGCTCGTCCCGACGCTCTTTGCCGCGGAAACGCTCTCGCTGAGCGCGCTCGCCGCGTACGCGAAGTCCGCCGCCGCGAAGGCGCGCGACGGCAAGCTCACGCCGGATGAGATGGCAGGCGGCTCCTTCACCGTGACGAACCTCGGCTCGCTCGGTGTGGAAAGCTTCACCCCCGTCATCAACCCGCCGCAGACCGCCATCCTCGGCGTCTGCTCGATCACCTACAAGCTCCGCGAGGACGGAACGACGTACCCGGCGATGGGTCTCTCCCTGACGTTCGATCACCGCGCCGTGGACGGCGCGCCGGCCGCCCGCTTCCTCTCCGATCTGTGCCGTGCGCTTGAGAACTTCGGGCTCCTGCTCGCAAAGTAAGAGGTGAAGGACATGGTATATGATCTGATCGTGCTCGGCGGCGGTCCCGCCGGCTACAACGCGGCGGAGCGCGCCGCGCACGGCGGCATGAAGGTGCTGCTGATGGAAGAAAGAGCGCTCGGCGGCGTCTGCCTCAACGAAGGCTGCATCCCGACGAAAACGCTCCTCTACTCCGCGAAGATCCTCGATTACGCGCATCACGGCGACGCCTACGGCGTCACGGTGAGCGGCGCGTCGCTCGATCACGCCAAGGTCGTCGACCGCAAGGACAAGGTCGTCCGCACGCTCGTCTCCGGCGTCGCCGCCAAGATGAAGGGCGCGGGCGTGACCGTCGTAAACGGCACCGGCGTCATCACCGGCAAGACGGCCGACGGCTTCGCCGTCAGTTGCGGCAGCGACACCTACACGGCAAAGCAGCTCCTCATCTGCACCGGCTCCTCTGCCGCCGTACCGCCGATCCCCGGTCTGAAGGATTCCGTCGCTTCCGGCTTCGCCGTGACAAACCGCGAGATCCTCGATCTGCGCGTCGCGCCGAAGAAGCTCGTCGTCGTGGGCGGCGGCGTCATCGGACTGGAGATGGCGTCGTACTTCTGCTCCATCGGCTCCGAGGTCACCGTCGTCGAGATGCTGAACAAGATCGCCGGTCCGACGGACGCGGAGATCTCCTCGATCCTCCAGAAGAACTACGCGAAGCGCGGCGTGACCTTCCTGCTCGGCGCGAAGGTCGCCTCCGTCGTCGGCAAACCGGGCGACGGATACGTCGAATACGAAAAGGACGGCAAGACGGAGAAGATCCCGTGCGAGCTCGTGCTCGTCAGCACCGGCCGCCGTGCGCGCACCGCGGGGATCGGTCTCGAAACGATCGGCGTCCTGACGGAGCGCGGCGCCATCGTCACCGACGCGGGCGGACGTACCTCCGTGCCCGGCGTCTGGGCGGCGGGCGACGTCAACGGCAAGTCCATGCTGGCGCACACCGCCTACCGCGAAGGCGAAGCCGCCGTCAACAACATGCTCGGCAGAAAGGACGCGGTCGATTACCGCGCCATCCCGTCCGTGATCTATACGAATCCCGAAGTCGGATGTGTCGGCGAGACGGTCGAGTCCGCCGCCAAAGCCGGTCTGAAGGCGACGGAGCACACGATCAGCCTCCGCTACAGCGGACGCTACGTCGCCGAAAACGAAGGCGGCGACGGCATCGTCAAGATCGTGCTCGGCGAGCACCGCGAGATCCTCGGCGTCCACATGATCGGCAGCTACGCCTCCGAGATCATCTACGGCGCCGCCGCCATGGTCGCCAAAGCGGAACGGGTGGAGGACGTGCGCCGTCTCGTCTTCCCGCACCCGACCGTCTGCGAAGTCATCCGTGAAGAAATGTTCATGATCTGAACATCCGCCCCATAGAAATCATCATAGTAAGGAGAATACGGTCATGCCCAAGAGTCAATACGTCGATCCCGAGAAAGTATTCCAGCCCGGTTACGTCACCTTCTCCGACATCCCCGTCTGCCGCTACAGCAAGACGCTCGAGGATGAGAAGAAGATCTACTCCAAGGAGGACTTCCTCCGCATCTACCGCGACATGCGGATCATCCGCGAGTTCGAGACCATGCTCAACGAGATCAAGGTCAAGAGCGAGTACAACGGCATCAAGTACATGAACCCCGGTCCGGCGCACCTCTCCATCGGTCAGGAAGCCTCCGCCGTCGGCGAAGCGTACTGCCTCGACATCAACGACTTCACGTTCGGCTCGCACCGCAGCCACGGCGAGATCCTCGCCAAGGGTCTGTCGTCCATCAACAAGCTGACGGACGCCGAGCTGTACGACATCATGAAGGAATTCTTCGACGGCGCGATCCTCAAGGTCGTCGAGGGCAAGCAGGAGAAGCAGGGCGACGTGCGCGACCTCGCCATCGATTTCCTGCTCTACGGCGCGCTGGCGGAGATCTTCGCCCGCACGACCGGCTTCAACCGCGGTCTCGGCGGCTCCATGCACGCCTTCTTCATCCCGTTCGGCATCTTCCCGAACAACGCCATCGTCGGCGGCGCGGCTCCGATCGCGCTCGGCGCGGCGCTCTATAAGAGAGCGAACCAGAAGAAAGGCATCGTCGTGGCGAACTCCGGCGACGGCGCGCTCGGCCGCGGCCCGGTGCTCGAAGCGATCAACATGTCCACGATGCGCCAGATCCACGAACTGTGGGGCATGGACGGCAAGTACTCCGACGCCGGCATGCCGATCCTCTTCAACGTGTTCAACAACTTCTACGGCATGGGCGGTCAGACCCAGGGCGAAACGATGGGCTTCGATATGCCCGCCCGCCTCGGCGCCGGCTTCTCCGCCACGCAGCTCCACGCGGAGCGCGTGAACGGCTATAACCCGCTCGCCGTGATCGACTCGACGACGCGCAAGAAGGAACTCCTCCTCGCCGGCAAGGGTCCGGCGCTCCAGGAAGTAGTCACCTACCGCGTCAGCGGTCACTCCCCGTCCGACTCCTCCACCTACCGCACGCCGGAGGAGATCGAAGCGTGGAAAGCCGCCTGCCCGATCGCCGCGTACCGCAGGAAGATGGTCGAGGGCGGCGTCGCCTCCGACGACGAATTCGCCGCGATCGAGGAATCCATCGTCCGCCGCATGATGAAGATCTGCACGCTCGCCATCGACGACGAGATCTCCCCGCGCATGGATCTCGCGAAGGATCCGACGATGATCTCTTCCCTCATGCTCTCGAACGGCCACGTGAAGAGCATGGACGAGACCCGCACGCCGGAAGTCCTCATCCCGAAGGAAGAGGATCCGCGCGTCAAGCAGCTCGCGACGAAGTCCCGCTACGCCTTCGACGAGAACGGCGCACCGATCCCGAAGATCAAGGTCCTCGGCATCCGCGACGCGCTCTTTGAAGCGATCCTCGACAAGTTCTACGAGGATCCGACCTGCATCGCCTACGGCGAGGACAACCGCGACTGGGGCGGCGCGTTCGCCGTCTACCGCGGTCTGACCGAGGCGCTCCCGTATCACCGCTTCTTCAACGCGCCGATCTCCGAATCCGCCATCGTCGGCTCCGCCGTCGGTTACGCCATGGCGGGCGGCCGCGCGATCGTCGAGCTCATGTACGCCGACTTCATCGGATGCGCCGGCGACGAGATCTTCAACCAGCTCTCCAAGTGGCAGTCCATGTCCGCCGGCATCCTCAAGATGCCCGTCGTCCTCCGCGTGTCCGTCGGCTCCAAGTACGGCGCGCAGCATTCGCAGGACTGGACCGCGC
>JAEEYP010000073.1 GCA_016288155.1 Clostridiales bacterium
ACTTGAAGGGGGCGGAAGTGAATGACAGCCCGGCGGGCTGTCAGAGCCGCCCCTGCCCGAGCGAGCATTCGTCATTCGCGTTCAGCGAATGGCGAATCCGCGCGAGCGAGACAAGTCCTCTTGCCCGCACCAACAAAGGGCAGATACCATCAGGTATCTGCCTTTTGTTCGTTCAGACATACCGACGCCGGACCTCTGACGCGCCGCAAGGCGCGGCATAGGGCTTTGCGGTACGCTGTCATGCGTCTCCCGCTGCACGTGCCGCAAAGCCAAGGTTCATAGTCCTCTTGCCCGCACCAAACAGTACAAATCCGAACCCAAGGCCAATTGGCGAAGGGTTCGGGTTTGTCGTTTATTTCGGCGATCCGAATTTGACCTCAAGCAAGAAAAAATGAAAAACGGAGGTCAAGAAAATGAATCTGAACATCGGTAACATCGGAGTCTGGGGGCGCGGGTGTCCGGTGGACACCTCTGCCGAAGGCAGAAGCACCGACCGAGGCGGCAGCCGAGACCTCCCTGACAAGCGGCTGACGAGGCAGCGGTATTTGGCGTGCCAAATACGTTGCTTGTCAAGGTGTGCCGCCGACAGTTGCAACGGATTGATAGCCAAATTCAGTGCTTGCTAAGATAATGTTAATTTACGCTATTCTTAATCGTATCAAACAGACAGACCATGCCTTCGCTTAATTCTCCTTTTAACGGATATAACACGAAGTTCAAATCGTGATCGTGATTCTTAAAATAATGAGTTATCAGGTTGGTTTTACCGAGTTTTGTAAATGTTTCTTCGATCTCTTTTGTATAAAACTCAGGCGTCATATAATCATATTCGCCTGAGAAAATATGTATCGGAATGTTCAAATCAGGCAGCACGTCTTTATTCGGTTTCAGGAGCGCGTGTTCCTTAAACCACCCGGATGTTAACCTGATTGCATGGTTGTTTTTCAGCCATTCATCGTTGCCGCTTTCTATCGCTTTCAACATTGCATCAAGATGATCGCGCGGACTTTCCGGATTTGCAAAGACGGCAAAATCTACAGCAGTCAGTTTCCCGTCCATGTCGTTGTCAATATCTTTGAATTCGAAATTGCCAAATAATGCTTCGCGTACCCCATAACGGTCACGATCAAAATCTTCTTTTGAAATATAACCTTTTCTGTCGTAATCAAAAAACCTCCGATATGCGATCAATGCCGCATTCCCGTTTAATTGCCATTTTAAAATGTCAAGCAAGTTTTCGTTGCAGTATCCGCAAAGAAACATTCCGCGGATCTTGCCGGTTTCTTTTGCGATCAGAGGCGAAATAATGGTTCCTTCGCTCCATCCGAGCAGCCAAACGGGAATCCCTGCATAGTTTTTTGTAATATAATCGAGGATCGCCAAAACGTCGTTGACAGAGTTGTGCGGCAGATAGGTTTTGTACTTTTCTTCATCAATTTCAACGAAATAAGGTTCACAATCACCGTCACGTACCCCTCTCGCACTGTAACGGCAATAAGCAATATTTCGCTTTGTCAATTCATTGGCAAAAACGTCGTGATAATACCAAATCTGACCGTCCTGATTTTTTCTTTTGATATTGTAAGTATTCGGACCGGAACTGTTCACGTAGATCACGACACCGTCCGGCCGTTTGTCCGGGGTGCTGATCAAAACTTCAATATCAAACCCATCGCTACTTTTAACGGTAAAATGACTGCTTTGCATTGATACTCCTTGTTTTTTCAATTATTATCTTTCGTTTCTCCCTGCTGCAAATAAAACATAGCCTTTTGAGTTTCGACCTCCGCACGGAGTTCTTCTTCGGTAGGCAGATACAGTTTATACTTTGACGAGAACAGCTGTTCGTTGCCGTGAAGAACAGAATATTTTGCGATATCTTCATCGGTGTCGGAGCAAAGTACGATCCCGATCGTCGGATTGTCGCCCTCGCTGCGCTTCAGTTCGTCAAACATTCGGATATACATATCCATCTGCCCGACGTCCTGATGGGTGATTTTGCTCGTTTTAAGATCAATCAGCACAAAGCATTTCAAAATGTAATTGTAAAAAACTAGATCAATAAAATAATCTTCCTTTTCTGTATGAATTCGTTGTTGGCGATTGACGAAAGCGTAGCCCTTGCCAAGCTCCATCAGAAACTTTTGCAGATTGGAGATAATACTCTTTTCAAGCTCTGTTTCAGTAAAAAACATATCATCGGAATGCAGGCGCTGTTCCTGCGTGAAGCCGTACTTTCACAGATCCTGATGCTTTAAGGCGGGGAGCATCTGTTCCTTGATGTACGTCAGATCCTCCGCGTCCTCCGGGTGCTCCTTGGCGAGGCGGTCCATCTCGCCTGCGTTGCAGTAGACGGGATTATAGTTCGTGCATCCGGTCGCGTCGGACATGGAAACAAGACAGAGGCCGAGATCCACGTCGATGGTAAGGTTCTTCGTCTCTTTTGCCCAGAGGAGATAGCCGCTCGCGGCGCGCAGATCGCGGTCGCTGCTTTCGCAGTTCACCCAGCCGCGCCCGAAGGGCTCCAGCTTCGTTTTGAATTCACGCATGATGATAGCCTCACTTTCAAAAGACAGGCGGGGACAAAGGAAGCCGCATAGTCCCCGGATGATTATTGTATTATTTTGGGGATGGGGTGACTCATTGAAAGGGAGCTCAGTAAATATTTATCAGTCTTTTGGAGGAGAAGAACTTTATACTTCCGTTGAAGAAACGGCTGCAAATCCACCATATTCGCTGCCCGTTTTAAGCAACCTCCCTATATCGAGTATAGACATAGTCGTATATACGCTGACGCGGCCGCTTTGGTTTGTTGTTTGTCGGTCCGGTGATCCGGTTCAGCTATCAAAACTCCGCGCTTCTCCGCAGATACCGCGTCGGCTCCCGCAAAAGCTGCTCGAGCAGGCTGACGGACGCGCCGCAGAGGATGCTGTCCTCCGTCGACTGCGTCGCCGTCCGCACCGATACGCTTTCCGCCACGGGAGGCAGGAGGTATCGTTTCATCGCCTCCTCCGTCATCGCCGCGAACGCCTCGCCCGCCAGAGCGAATTTGTCCGCGAGGATGATGAGCTCCGGATTCAGGATGTTCGTCAGATTCGCGAGTCCGATCCCCAGATATCCGGCCGATCGCTCAAGCGCGCGCAGTGCGAGCCGATCCCCCGCCGCCGCGCTCGTCAGAACGTCCTCCGCCGTGGCCGCGGCCGCCCCGGTCCCTTCCTCAAAGAGGAGCGCGTCGTAGTCCGCCTTCAGCCTGCGCAGAGAACAGTACATCTCCAGGCATCCCCGGTTGCCGCATTCGCAGCGCGGGCCGGTGAAGTTCACGCACATGTGCCCGATCTCCCCCGCCGTGCCGATATGTCCCCGGTACAGGCGCCCGTCGCAGATGATCCCCGCGCCGATTCCGTCGGCCGCCATCACGTACAGGATATTGCTCCGATCCTCCGGATTGCCGTGCCAGAGCTCGGCGAGCGCCCCGCAGTTCGCGTCGTGCTCCAGCACGACGGGAAGGCCGTAGCGCTCCTTCAGCTCCGCGTGCAGATCGACCTCCGCCCAGCCCGGCGCGCCGCTCATCAGCTCGATCCTGCCTTCCGCCGGCAGAAAGGGACCGGGGAGCGCGACGCCGATCCCCAGCACCGCCGCATCCGCCGGCAGCGGCAGATCCCCGAGGATCCCGTCGAGCTCGAGGAACATCCGGTCGAGGAGCACCCGCGGCGGAGGCGGTTCGGGGAAAGTCCCGGTCCGTTTGCACAGCTGCGTTCCGTCCAGCGCATACAGCCCCGCCGTCACGTAACTGCGGTTGATCTGGACGCTCAGTATCGCGTAGCGGCTGCGGTCGATCGCGAGCCCGATGGACGGATGGTGCGTTTTTCCCTCCACCGTGCCCGTCTCGCAAAGGAGTCCCCGGTCGATCAGGTCCTTTGTGATATACGTGATGCTCGCCTGTGTCAAGCCCGTCAAAGCCGCCAGCTCCGCGCGGGAAATGACGCCGGATCTATTAATCAATTTAACTATAAGTGCGATGTTCTTTTCCCGGGAGGTCTTAGCGTTGTTCCCGGGTTTTCTTCTGCTGTTCATGGTGACCTCGGATCCGATCGGATGAGCGGACGCCGCGCCCGCTTTTGTTTGTTATACCTATTATATCAAGGGATCTCCCGGAAATCAACCCCGCGGCTCGAAAAAACCCGCCGGGAAATCGCCCCGATTCCTTGACAAACCGGCCATACGGCGGTATAATTAAATTACTTAATACATATCAGATCCCATGCGGATCGAGAACAGGAGAATCGTCATGGAAATGTTTAGGATCCCGAAAGAAAAACGCGAGACCTTCGGCTTCTCCCCGGAGAATCCGACCGGTTCCAGAAACGGCGGTACAAGAGGGAGGGACTGCGACAAGCTGCACCCCTGTGAAAGCATCCCGGCGGGCGGCACGCTGACGCTGTGCGAAACGGACGGCCCCGGCATGATCACGCACATGTGGTTCGGCTCCAATCTGGCGCACAATTTCATTCTGCGCATGTATTGGGACAACAACCCCGAACCGTCCGTCGAGGCGCCGATCTCCGCTTTCTTCGGGCACGCGTACGATCAGAACGTTACGGACCGGGACGGCAATTATATCACGATGGACTCCGAGCAGGTACTGCTTGCCGCCCGCCAGGCCTATAACTGCTACTGGGAAATGCCGTTCCGCACCCACTGCCGGATCACGCTCGAAAACAGAGGCTGCGGCGCCGGCAGCATCTACTACATGATCACCGGCTGGCGCGGGGAGATCCCCGCCGACGCCGGCTATTTCCATGCCGGATACAGTCAGGAGCGTCCCGTCACGAAAGGGAAAGCCTTCACCGTGGTCGACACGATCCGCGGCAAAGGGCGTTTTGCGGGCATGTTCCTCGCCGTCGGCCTCAACGGAGAGGATTCATGCTGGGTCGAAGGAGAGGCGCGGATGTATATCGACGGGGACGAGTTCCCCACCATGAACTATACCGGAACGGAAGACTATTTCGGCGGATCGTTCAACTTCGGGAACGATTCCGCTCTCCATACGTATACGCCCTTCAGCGGACAGTACGTCGGCATGTACGCGATTCTGGGGAATATGCGGGAATACTACAACCACCAACAGCGTTTTTTGCTCTACCGCTGGCACGTCCGGGATCCGATCTTCTTTGAGGAATCCTTCCGTATGGTGATCCCGGACATGGGCGGCAGACCGCGCTACGACGACTTCGCCTCCGTCGCGTTCTGGTATCTCACGGAGCCGAAGGGCCTGCCCATGACGCTGCCGCCCGAGCGGGAGCTGGACGTGAGATGACCTTGCCCGGTCTGTGCTTCGCGCAGGAAAGGAGAGACTATACGATACCCGCTCGCCCGTTCCCTTCTCGCAGTCGATGACGCTCATCTGCCGCTTCACGCTCCATAAGACCGCCGACGGGTACCGGCTGTTCCGCTCCCCGATCCCCGCCGTGACATCTCTGCGGATCGGAGCGGGAGAGAACGTCCGCTTCGGTGCCGCGGACACACTCTGGCTGCCGGTACCGGGCGAACTCCTTCTGACGCCGGAGGGAGACGCCCCCCTGCGGATGACGGTGAACGGACACGGGTTCGCTTATGATCCGGCGGCAAAGCATCTGACGTTCACGAGCGGCAAGGAATACACGCTGACGTCCGACGAGCCGTTCACCGTGCGGATCATCACGGATACCCGCTCCGTGGAGTTCTTTATTTGCGATGAGATCTCCGCCACCTACTTCGCGCCGGACGCGGAGAAGACGTTCTCCCTCGAAGGGGAGAACGCAAAAGCGGAGGGAACGCTGTGGAAACTGCGGAGCATCTGGGACGAGGACCGATGAGATCCGTCAGACTCTTCGCCCGTGATTTCCACTGTTCGCAGGACTGAGCCGAAGAAGCGGCCCGGCCCCCGCACATAAGAATAAGCCGTACCGATCCCGTCATTCCGCACGGGATCTGCAAAAAAAGGAGGAAACGTTTTATGGGCACCGAGCGATCCAAGGTTCCGTTTGTCGTCTGGCCCGATACCGAGGAGGAACAGAAGGCGGCGCTTGAGACGAGCGAACAGCTCGCACAGTTCAAAGCGTACAGGACGCGCATCAGGGGACACAAGTACACGCCGCGCTACCATTTCTGCGCTCCCGACGGACTGATCAACGATCCCAACGGCCTTTGTTATTACAGGGGAAAATATCATCTGTTTTATCAGCAGTTTCCTCCGGCCGATTTCCGTCCGCACTGGGGGCACGCGGTAAGCGGCGATCTGGTGCATTGGGAGGATCTCCCGACGGCGATCTATCCGGATCCCGAAAACGGCGTCTGGAGCGGAAACACGGTCGTCGAAGAAGACCGTACCGTGGCGATGTATTACGGATACAAACGCGGGATCATGGCCGCGGAGTCGCGGGATCCGCTGCTTCTGAACTGGAAAAAGATCACGGGCGACGCTGTGATCCCGGAAGGGGGCGAGTTGCCGTACGGGGTATACGATCCCTGCCTGCGGCGCGAGGAGGACGGATACTACGCCTTGTCGGGGACGTACGTCATGACGCCTTACGGCCGGCGGATGACGGAGCAGCAGTTCTATTCAAAGGATCTCGTCCACTGGGTCTGGCTGGGGGAGTTGATGGAGGAAAATCCGTTTCTGACTGCGGGAGAAGACGGCGCGTGTCCGTATTTTATACCCATGCGGGACGGCCGGTATCTGCTCCTCCATTTCAGCCACCGGTCGGGACCTCACGTCTACTCCGGCACGTACGATAAGACGACGCACAAATTCCGCCCCGAGCATCATGTGAAGCTTGCCTGCGAGACTCCGGCGCGCGGGACGCTGCACGCCCCCTGCGCGATCAGCGACGGCAGCGGCGGCGCCTACTGCCTTTTCAACTGTACCGACGGACGTGCCGACGACGGCGAATATCCCCGCAACGGGATGATGAGCATGACGTATCACGTCACGCTGGATGAGGACGGCGCGCCGGTGTTCTCGCCGCTTGCGCAGTATGACGCGCTCCGCGAGGATCTTCTGTACGACGGGAGTTTCACGTCTGCCCAGGAGGAGCGCGTCGCGCTGCCCGTGCGCGGCAAATCTCTCGACATCCAGCTCACGGCGGATCTCTCCCGGGCAAGCGGGTTTGAGATGGAGGTGTTCTCCTCCGCACGCGAACGCACGCTGATCCGTTTCACCGAGCGCAACGGCAACCGCAAGCCTCCCCGCGCCTACGTTTGTGTCGATTCCGTCCGCTCCTCCCTCGATCCTCTGCAGTGGGCGAACATACCGGAAACGGCGGTCGTCCCGGTCATGGGGGACGCGCGCCGGGTGGATATGCGGATCCTGCTCGACGCCTGCACGGTCGAGGTGTTCTGTCAGGGACGGGTGGTTTTCAGCACGGCGTACCCGACGCTCCCGGAAAGCGGCGGTATCGCTTTCACCGCCATCGGCGGCCCCGTCGTCTGTGAAAGCATGAAGATCTGGAGCATGAAGACGATCTACTGAAACCGTGCGGACCGGTCCCGGAGGATCCGCGGTCCCACAGTTCCCGGACGGCGTCAATATCAATACTATCTCACAGATAAGGAGAACAACGACATGGCGAAACGAACGATCACTCTGACGGACGGGTACCTCCACTTCCCCGTCTGTACCGTGAAAGATCTCAGGTACGTGGAGATTCTCGACGCGGAGGAGAACATGCTCGGCGAGTTCCACGTCGGCGCGCTTAACGAGGAGCCGTATTCCTGGTATCCGCTGAAGCTGCACGGCATGGAGGGAAAAAAGGTGGAGCTCGTCTGCCGCGCCGATGTGCCGGAGGATTATTTCGATCGCGTCCTCGTCGGCGGGAGCATCGAGGAACGCCCCGAGCTCTACCCGGATATTTATAAAGAGCCGGAGCGCCAGAAGATCCATTTCTCCTCCCGGCGCGGATGGCTGAACGACCCGAACGGGCTTGTGTTCGTTGACGGGAAATTCCATATGTGTTATCAGCACAATCCGCTCGGAAACCGGCACGGCGGGGTGAACATCAGCTGGGGTCTGGCGGTAAGCGAGGACGGCGTTCATTTCCGCGAGTACCCGGACGCGATCAAGCCGTCGGACTCGAAGACGCACATCGCCTCCGGCAGCGCGATCGTGGACGAGGACGATATCTCCGGGATGGGCAAGGGCACGATCCTTGCCGCGTATACCGCGCTGGCGTCCTGGATGCACGAAGGGCGGCAGGGCATCGGAACGAGAGGACAGATGCTCGTATACAGCACCGACGGCGGATTTACGTTCAACGCGTTCCCCGAGGACCCGATCATCCTCACAAAGGACCGCTTGCCCTGGCGGGATCCGAAGATTTTGCGCACGGACGACGGCAGTCTGTGCATCGCCGTTTTCGAGACGTATGAAGAGAAGAACTGCGTCAGCTTCTATTCCTCGAAGGACTGCAGAAACTGGAAATTCGAGTCGAGGACGATGGATCTGTACGAGTGCCCGGATCTGTTCCGCCTGCCTGCCGCTGAGACGGGAGAATCCATGTGGATCCTGTACGGCGCGAACGGGAAGTACCGCGTCGGGACGTTCGAGGACTACCGCTTCACCCAGATCGGAGAAAGCTTTTATCTGGATTACGGCTCAGCGACCTACGCCGGGCAGACGTGGAACTCCCATCCGGATACACAGGGCAGATACCACATCGCGTGGATCGGGTCGGAGGACAAGGTCTCGCCCGTTCCCTTCTCGCAGTCGATGACGCTCGTCTGCCGCTTCACGCTCCATAAGACCGCCGACGGGTACCGGCTGTTCCGCTCCCCGATCCCCGCCGTGACATCTCTGCGGATCGGAGCGGGGGAGGCCGTCCGGCTCGACGCCGCGGGTGAACTCGCGCTGCCGGTACCCGGCGAACTGATGCTGACCATCCAGGGGGACGCCCCCGTGCGGATGACGGTGAACGGACACGGGTTCGCCTATGATCCGGCGGCAAAGCATCTGACGTTCACGAGCGGCAAGGAATACACGCTGACGTCCGACGAGCCGTTCACCGTGCGGATCATCACGGATACCCGCTCCGTGGAGTTCTTTATTTGCGATGAGATCTCCGCCACGTACTTTACGCCGGACGCGGAGAAGACGCTCCGCCTCGAGGGAGACGGCGTACAGGCACAGGGGACGCTGTGGAACCTGCGGAGCATCTGGGAAGAGAACGCATGAGATCCGTGAGGCTGTTCGCCCGTGGGTTCAACTACTCGCAGGACGGACCGGGGAACCGGCTGGTCTATCACCTCTGCGGGTGCAACATGCGCTGTCCGTGGTGCGCCAATCCGGAGGGGCTCGACCCGGATCGGGAGGGCGCGGACGTGCGCGAAGTCCCCGTCCCCGCGCTGCTTGAGGAGATCCGCTCCTGCGCGCCGATGTTCTACGACGGGGGAGGCGTGACCTTCACCGGAGGCGAGGCGACGATGCAGCTCGACGCGCTTTGTGAGATCGCGGCGGCGCTGCAAAAGGACGGGATCGGCGTCGCCGTCGAGACGAACGCGACGCATCCCCGCCTGCCCGCGCTCTTTCCGTATCTGCAGCTTCTGATCGCCGATCTCAAGCATCCCGACAGCGAAACGCTCGCCCGCTTCACGGGCGTCCGCGGGGAGACGGTATACGAAAACCTGCGCCGCGCGGCGCAGGCCGGAGTCCCGCTGCTCGTGCGGATCCCCGCCGTCCACGGCTTCAACGACGGGAAAGAGGACGCCGCCCTCATCGCCGCGTTCCTGCGGGAGCTGAACGCCCTGCGGCCCGCCGGGGCGGAACGGATCCGGGCGGAGCTGCTCCCCTATCACGAGTACGGGCGGGACAAATGGGAAAAGCTCGGGCTGCCCTACCGCGTGACGGACGGCTTCGTCGCGCCGGAACGCATCCGGGCACTGGAGGACACGCTGCGCGAAGCCGGCGTCAGCGTGATACATACGTAAGGAGTATGCCTATGCTTACAGCATCCATCATGACGGACATGGCGAAAGCCCTGTTCCGGGAAGAGAGGGAAATCAAACGCCTGGACGGTTGGTTTCTCGTAAAGGAATCCTATATGAAGCACGAAGCGGAGACGGCCGGGATGTCCGAGGTGCGCCGCGCCGCGGTGCTGCTCCGGCACGCCGTGGAGGAACTGCCGCTCTCGATCAGTCGGAACGCCGTCTTCGCCGGGACGCAGCGGGACGCCTTCGCGCGCAGCTACGCCCTCATCAACCCGTCTTTCAGGGTAGAGACCTTCTCGGGCTACTGCGATCCCTCCGCCGTGTACGGCGACATCGAACCGAATGAAGAATTTCCCCCGGAACGGATCGCCGCGGTCAAAGCGCACGACGCGGGGAGCGAATACGTCCGCCTTCTGAGCGAGACCTACCGGAATGCGGATCGGGACACGGCGGAGGTCGCGTATTTCATCGAGCAGGTGACGGGGCACGTGATCCCCGATCTGCGGTTCCTTCTGAAATACGGCGCAGAGGGCGTGCTCGCGCGCATCGGCGAGGCGGAGAAAAAGCCGCTCGACGGCGCGCAGCGCGAGCAGTACGCCGCCATGCGGATCACTGTGGACGCGCTGCTCTGTCTCGCCGGACGGTACGCCGCCCTCGCCGAAAAACAGCTCCGTACCGCATCGGACGAGGCGGACCGGGAACGACTCGGCGAGATGGTCCGTATCCTAAACAAGGTCCCGCGCCGGGGAGCGGAGACGCTGCCCGAGGCGATCCAGAGCTTTCTTCTCGCGTGGCAGCTCATGTGCCTCGAGCAGGCGCCGAACCCGTTCGCCTTCTCCGTCGGGAACGCGGACAGGATCTTTGAGCCATACCGCGCCGCCGGGGATCTCTCCCGGGAGGAGACGGCCGCGCTCTTCAAGCACTTTCTCGTCTTCTTCAACGTCGCTGACCGGAGCTGGGCGATCTCGCAGAACGTCATCGTCGGCGGGCGGGACACCGAGGGACGGGATCTGACGAATCCGACGACCTACGCGCTGCTCGACGCCTACTATGACATGAACCTGCCCCAGCCGATTTTGTCGGTGAAGCTGCACCGGAACACGCCCGCGGCGCTGTATGAGGAAATGGGGCGTTTCTTCTTCACGCCGGGATGCCTGACGCCCTCGCTGTTCAATGACGATTCGCTCTTCGAGGTGCTGGCGCGGGCGGGGATCGGGCGGGAGGATCTGCCGGACTACTCGATCGCGGGCTGTCAGGAGCCGCTCATCATGGGACGGGACAGCGGCAACACGACGAACAGCTGGCTCAACCTCGGCAAGATCCTCGAGCTGACGCTGAACGGCGGCCGGTCCCTTGTGACGGGGGCGGTCCTCGACCCGGAGCAGACACAAAAGGCCCCCCTCGAAAGGCTGAAAACGCTCCGGGAAGACTTTTATGAAAACGTAGAAAAATACGTCCGCCGCATGACCGAGGCGGCGAACGGGGCGTCCGAGGCGCTGTCCCATCTGCCGGTCCCGTTTCTGAGCGTTTTGATGGGCGGGCTCGAGAGCGGCTACGACGTGCGCGACGTCCGTCATCAGGGCACGAAATACAACGGCAGCGGATGCCTCATCCATGGGCTCGCGGTCGCCGCGGATTCCTTTGTCGCCGTCGATCATCTGCTCAAAGAACGTCCGGAGGACGCCGGGACGCTGCTCGACGCGCTGCGCTGCGATTTCGAGGGATACGACGAGCTGCGCGCGTATCTCCGCGCCTGTCCGAAATACGGTGAGAATCAGGCGGAGCCGGACCGGGAGGCGGCAGAGGTCGCGGGGCGCGTCGCGGACATCGTGCGCGCGGCGCGCAACTACCTCGGGAATCCCTTCCGCCCGGATTTCAGCACGCCGTCGACGCATCTGCTCTACGGATATTGGGTCGGCGCGCTCCCGGACGGCCGGAGGAGCCGCGAGATGCTGAACTACGGGATCGACCCGCTGGCGGGCGACGCGCACGAGGGCATGGGTTTCCGCATCCTCTCGGCGTGGAAGCTGCCGTATGAGAAGATGTGCGGCGGCTGCGCGTCCCACCTCGGGATCGACCCGCGATACTTCAGGGAGAAGGAATATCCCGCGCTGGGGCGGGAATTCGCGCATAAGGTCGTCACGCCGCTGTTTTTCAATGAAAAGAACCCCAACCTCGCGCCGTTTTATCTCTACGTGAACGTGACGACGCCGGAGATCTTGCGCAAAGTGCTCGCGGATCCCGCGAAATACGCGCCGAACGGCGTCTACATCATGCGGATCCACGGGACGTTCGTGAACTTCCTCGACCTTTCCCCCGCGATCCAGCAGGACATCATCCGCCGCCTCGATCCCGCCTCCGCGTCGATCGCCGGTTAAGGAAAAACGGGGCCGGGATACGGGAAAGGAAGGATCGGTATGGCAGAAACGCTTATTTCCGTCGGGCTGGATATCGGCACGACGAGCATCGGCGCGGCGGCGCTGGAGTGCGGCGGCGCGTCCGGGATCCGCGTGCTGAAGACGGTCAGCGTCCCGAATCCGGGCGCGATCCCCGCGCCGCCGGATAGGCCGTGGGAGCGTATGCAGTCGACGGAAAGGATATGGGAGACGGCCGCGGCGCTCCTCGACTCCCTTCTGGAGGAATACAGAGTCTCCGCGATCGGCGTGACGGGGCAGATGCACGGGATCCTGTACGCCTCGCCGGACGGGAGGGCGCTCTCGCCGCTGTATACGTGGCAGGACGGCCGTGCCGGAGTCCGACACGGAGAGGACGCGCAGAGCGCGTGCGAGGCGATCCGTCGGCTGACGGGATACGCCGTGCCTGAGGGCTACGGTCTGGCGACGCACGTCGATCTGATGCGGCACGGGCAGACGCCGGCGGAGCGGTACTGCCTGTGCACCGTCATGGACTGGACCGTCATGCGGCTCACCGGTCTTTCGCGCCCGATGATCCACGTCACGAACGCGGCCTCGCTCGGGCTGTACCGGAGCGCGGAGCGGGACTTCGACCCGGAGGCGCTCTGCGCGCTCGGGATCGACGGAGATACCCTGCCTTTCGTGACGGCGGAGCCGCTCGTCCTCGGAGAGTATCGCGGGATCCCCGTGACCGCCGCGATCGGGGACAATCAGGCGGCGTTCATCGGAACGCTGTGGCCGGACGGGGGCGATCCCGCCGGCACCGCGCTGCTCAACGTCGGAACGGGGAGCCAGATCTCCGTGCTCTCCGACGTACCGGCGCGGGACGCCTCCGGGCTGATCGAATCCCGCCCGTTTGACGGGAAACGGTATTTGCTCAGCGGATCGGGGCTCTGCGGCGGACGCGCCTACGCGCTGCTCGAGTCGTTTTTCCGCCGGTACGCCGCCGCGTGCGGTCTGCCGTCCCCGGACGGGCGGCGCTACGACGTGCTGAACGCGCTGGCGGAGGAGGGCCGCCGCCGCGGCAGCGTCCTCTCCGTGCGGACGACGTTCTGCGGCACGCGGGCGGACCCTTCCCTGCGCGGCGAGATCACCGGGATCGGGGAGAACGACCTGACGCCGGAGGCACTCGCCGCCGGAGTGCTGTACGGGATCGCGGACGAGCTGTACGGGATGTACCGGCTGATGGACGCGGGGCACGTGCGCTCGCTCGCCGCCTCCGGGAACGCCGTGCGGAAGAATCCGGTCCTGCGCGAGATCCTGTCGGAGAAGTTCGGGATGCCCGTGACGGTACCCGGAAATACGGAGGAGGCGGCCTGCGGCGCCGCGATCTTCGCGGCGGGGAAAGCCTGACGCCGCTCAGAGCGGCATGTCTGACGCGCGGCGGAGCGGTTTTTGTCTTTTCCCGTTTCGCTACGCTCCACTACAAAAGGCAAAATACCGCTGAAAAAGATAAGTGCGAACTCTTTTTCAGACGGTAAAACAGGCAAGTTTCGCACAAAGAGGTAATGCATACGGTTGCTGCGTTACCCTCTTACAAAAAAGCAACCAATCCAAGAGGAGGAAAGCACCGTGAAAAAACTGACGATCCTTTTTCTGAGCGTATTGCTTTGGCTGACGTCCTGCGCGCCGGGCGGTCCTTCGAGCGGAACGGGGGAGGCAGAAGGGACGAATCCTCCCGCCGACAGCGTCACGGAAGCGGCGAAAACGGAGCCAGCCGCCGTACATGAGGTGCCGGACACCGTAAACCTGGGCGGACGGAAAATCATGGTATACAGCGGGGGAGCAGGCGACAAGCCGTACGAGCTGGAAGTAAACGGATCGGTCGTCAACGACGCCCGGGTCAGGGTGATCTCCGAGCTTGAGGAGCTGCTCAACTGCGACGTGGTGCTCGCTCTGGACGTGGAAATAGATTGGTCGCTGATGACCATGGTCCTCAATCCGCTGCGGAATTCCATTGCGGCCGGAATGGATGAGTACGACATCATTTCCGTTCATAAAGCCGCCGGCTCCATCGCTGCGTCTGAGGGGCTCATTTTGAATCTGAACACGCTCCCGTATCTGGATTTTGAAAAGCCGTACTGGTCGCAGCCCACGATGGAGAGCCTTTCCTATAAGGGCCGGAATTACTGGGCGACCGGCGACATTTCCCTGAACTTTATAAACGGCCTGTCCGTGACGTATGTCAATGCCGATATGTACGCGGATTATTACACCGAAGACGTGTATGGGGTCGTCAATTCCGGCAAATGGACGCTGGATAAAGTGGAGGAATGGTGCGCCGACGCGGCGAGGGATCTGAACGGCGACGGCGTGATGGATATGACGGATCAGTGGGGCCTGACGCTGCAGGATCAGGATCCCGTCGATTCCCTGATGTACGCGTGCGGCGTCACCATGACGAAAATGGACAGTCAGGGCGTGCCGCGGCTGGATTTCCCGGTGGAACACTTCATCGACGTGCACGACAAGATCTACAATCTTCTGAATCACTGCGACGGGGCCCATTTCACCACGGAAGTGGAGAACAGTCTTTCCGCGCGTTTCAAGGAAGGCCGGCAGATGATCTTCTTCTCCAAGATCTCCCGCGCGTCCACTTACACGGATATGGAATACGATTACTACGTGCTTCCGCTGCCCAAATACGACGAAGCGCAGAAGGAATACGTTTCTACCATCCATGACAGCGTGACGCTGTTCGGCGTTTCGTTCCTCGCACAGAAAACGGACGAGATCGCGGCGGTATTGGAGGTGTACGCTTCCGACGCGCTCGAATATACGACGCCCGCTCTGTTCGACGTCACTCTGAAGCACAGATACTCCCGCGACGCCGAGTCCGGCAGGATGCTGGACCTGGTAAAGAGGACCGTCGTCAACGATTTCGCGTGTTCCTATCCGGGCGCGATGCTGCTCCCGGCCTACAACAACCCGCTGTGCAATATCATGCGCGTCTATATCAGTACGCAGGACGTATCCAGCAAGCTCGTGGAGGATCTTCCCGCGTGGGAGGCACTGTTCAATAAACTGCTGGAGGCATTTGAGAAAGCGGCGAAATGATCGGGCCGTATCGCGGCTCGTCTTGCGCGGGAAAGGAGAGAGTAT
>JAEEYP010000074.1 GCA_016288155.1 Clostridiales bacterium
CGTGCAGCGGTTGGGGGCATAGCCCCCAAGCCCCCCCATTGTGGTCATGGGCGAGGGGCGTTTGGTAACGGAACAACGGAGAGGCAGCGGGAACGTTAGACAGCGGAGGCAAATATCGTGTGCTGAAGACGCGAGGGCTTCCGCCCCCTCCGGCCACCCCCAGAGGCTTCGGCGTCCGACATCCGCTGACGGGCGTGCAGCGGTTGGGGGCATAGCCCCCAAACCCCCCCATTGGTGTTATGGGCGAGGGGCATTCGGATGCTGGACAACGGAGAGAAAGCGGAAGCGCTTGACAGCGGAGGCACCGATTGCAATCGTATCGATACGATCCATCGTCCGCCGTCACCGTATAGATGTTCCTGTGGTTGTCGCCGTTTTCACGGGTCTTCCCACCGTATCGGCTACGTTTTTTCCTGTCAATGTATTGACAAGGTAACATTTTTCAGTATAATGAAAAGAGATCGATAAAATAGGATCCAAACAGGAGATAATATGGACGATACCGGCAATGCAGCTGCGAATGAGTCGATAAATGGTATTTTTTCTCTTTTTTTTGACGAAGCTCCCATTTCTGCCGAGATCATAGATACAAGCAGAGGCGAATCTGATTTCAGAAACGCAGTGATCGTTACGTCAAAAGAAGGCGCGAAATATGTGCTGAAGATCGCCTCAAATGATTTCACCTTTCCCGAAAAGATCGCAATGTGGCAAAAGACGATCGAAGAATACCGTGACCTCGGATACTACTGTCCTCGCATCATCGCCGATAAACAAGGTCTATTTCCCAAGGTAAAATATCAGGATCGCGATTGTTATGCCTTCGCCGAAGAATATTCAAAATACAAAACATTGGGAAGTCCGGACCGCAGCGCTCAAGACGTGCCGGGCGAGGAATATGACAAATATCTGAAAGATATCTGGCGCATGACGGCGAGGATC
Organism: Clostridiales bacterium; assembly: GCA_016288155.1. Classification (GTDB taxonomy): domain Bacteria; phylum Bacillota; class Clostridia; order Oscillospirales; family CAG-272; genus SIG701. The sequence continues at coordinate 940 of JAEEYP010000074.1, forward strand.
GCATCAAAGAGGCTGGACTACACCGATTTTCCGTCGGCATACTGTCTTTTTGAAACCTTTTGCCCAAGCGATAAAATCGATGAAGTGCTTGCATGCGCCCTGCGGTGGAAGGAACTCGCCGAATCTCTTCCAAAAGAATTTGCAGAGCAGGTACAAAGGATCTGGCGGCTTTGGAACGAGAACAGAGAAATGCTGAAGAAAATCTACCCGGCGCTGCCGACTTCGGTTTTTCAGGCGGACCTCAATCGGTCCAATCTGCTGATCGACGAAGAAGGAAACTTCAAGGGCGTACTTGACTTCAACATTTGCGGAAAGGACGTATTTCTGAATTATCTGATGCGAGACAACGATTCCGATATGATCCCGAAAGCATTGAAAATATCCAGTGAATATTACATCTTTTCGGAAGAAGAGAAAGAAGCCGCTCCCCTGCTCTATCGGTGTTTGGAACCCCTCTGCTACGGCAGCATCCACGACCTGAAGAACGCCGGAAACGATGCGGAAGCCATAAAGCAAAGCCTCGACCAATCCGAAAAATGTCTGACAGAACACATTGACTTTAAGAGCTTTATGCAATGATAAGTGACCGTGCCGTGCACGATCTTCTTTTTCCGCTCAGCGACCGCGCCGCCGTAAAGCTCCGACTGGAAAGCGCCCCGAAGACGTATTGTCTTCGGGGCGCCTTTTGCCATGCGGCCGTTTTGCGGCCTCATTCTTTTTCGATCCCGATCTTCTCGACGGGGATCTCGGGGAAATCCGGCCGCGGATGGCGGAAATGGAGCGTTTCCATGTCAAAGTCCGCCTCTTCGCAGGAATGATACGCGTGATTCACGCCGACGTGACCGTACGTGTACACCGACTCGGCGATGTATCCGCAGGATGCCGCCGGATTGATGAAGATATTGTTCTCCACCACGCTGTACGACGGATTGATCGGGAAGTCCGGATCGTCCATGTTCCCGAAATCGAAGGAGATGCGGGCGAGCGTCGGGTACTTCTTCGCCCAGATGTCGCTGTTGCGGGGGACCCGGCCAAGCGACTTCCACGCGTCCGTGTCCGGCGTCTCGTACCGCTTGCGTGCCCAGCCGTTGTGGAGGACGCCGTCGCGGGCGCGGTCGTCGTACTGGAGCGGCGTCGTACTCTCACCGATGACGAGGTTCTCGCGGAGCACGTTGTCCCTGCCGCCGCCGATGATGACGCCGAATTTCCTTACGTTGATGATGATGTTGCCGTAGCCCGTCTGTCCGGAGAGCGTGTCGTCCCAGTAGAGACCGTCCGGCGCCAGCTCGTCGCTGCCGACGTTCTCGATGCGGTTGTAGCGGATCACGTTCCCGTGCCCCGCCCAGTCCGCGCCGGAGTAGATCGCCCCGGCGTCCGCAGAATGCAGCACGACGTCGTGGATGTAGTTGTACTCGATCAGATGCTCGTTCCCGCCGTAGGACATCGCCATGTGCGGCGTGCGGCAGACCTCGCAGTGCGCGATCGTGCCGCCGACGCCGCCGACGCTCAGTCCGGGGGCGTACGTCCGCGCGACCTCGGAGAAATCGTGCACGTAGCAGTTTTTGATGACGTGATTGCCGTGCGTCAGCGTATCGCGGTCCCCGCCGTCGACGGAGATCCCGCCGCCGCCCGTATGGGCGACCTCGCAGCGGTCGACGACGGTATCCGAGCAGTCTCTCAGCTTGGCGGCATACTGCCCGACGTTATGGATATACAGCTTTTCGAGCAGCAGCCGCTTCCCGCCGCCGACGATCGCCGTCCCGGCGGTGCATTCGAGCGTGAAGCCGGAGACGGTAACGTCCTCGGCGCCGGAGAAGGAAACGAGCGCGCCGTGATAGACGGACAGGGAGATCACGGAATCGGGGGAGGAGGGATACACGTACAGCATCCCCGCCTCCCGGTCGATATACCACTCGCCGGGGACGTCCAGCTCCTCCGGAATGTTGAAGAAGTAGAATTCCGCGCCGGGACGGGCGCCGTACATCGCCACGTGCTTCGGGTAGAGCGCGCGGTGCTTCGCGTCGACGCGCACCTGCGTCGACGATTCCGCCCAGTCGTGATACAGGTATCCGAGGATCCAGACGTTCTCCGTCCGCTTCCAGCGGAGCGCGCGCTCTTGCGTTTCCCGATCGAAGATATACGCGCCGCCGCGCGGGTTGCGCTTTTCGTCCCATTCCTCCCACGGATTGTGCTCCGGGAACTCCGCCGGCTCGCCGACGTCCAGGATGTCGGTGAGTTTCAGGAAGCCCTCGTTCGGATAGCGCGCCAATCTCATGCGGGCGTCGCCCTCGAAGACTTCGAGGTTGATCCCGGGGACGAAATCGTCGTACTGCTTCGCCGTCGTGAAGCCGATCGGATACGGTCCGGCGTACGCGGACGGCGGGACGCCGTATTTGTTCAGATCGATCGCGCGGACGTGCGCGGCGGCGTCCTCGGACAGGAGCGCCTTGAACTCCTCGGACGGCTCCTCCGACTCCGACAGCGGGATGGAGATCCCGCCGGTGAGGACGGCGCCCTCGTGCGTGACGTAGGAGACGCCGCGGTCGCGCGCGTTCAGCGCCAGCCGCTGCGGCTCCTTTCCGTCGACGGGGATCCCGAGCGTGTAGGTGCCCCGCAGGAATTCGACGGTGACCGTATTCCCGGCGGCCGCCGCTTCGCGCGCCGCCTCGACGGCGTGATTGACGGAACCGAGCGGATGGCCGCGGTCGGTGCCGGGATACTCGTCGGAGCCGTGCGGCGACAGATAGAAGGTAACGGATGCCATGGTTTCTCCTCGCTTTGGAAGGGGATATCAGTATTTGTAGACCGGATAGCAGTAGCCGTCTTTCTCCTCCCAGTCGAATCCGATGGGAGCGCGCACCTCGCCCGCCGGTTTGCCGTCGCGCAGGACGTAATCCTTTTCGCCGCTCATGACGATCCCGTCGCCGCCCTCAAGGAGCGCCGCGCGGGCGCAGACGGATCCGCCCGCCAGCGTCATGGCGGCGTCCGTGTCGGCGAAGCGGAAGGAGAGCGCCGTACCGTCGTCCGTGACGAGGTCGCAGCCGCGGACCGCGCCGTCCTCAAACGGGGCGATCGAGGCGACGCGCGACGTCTCGCCCGGCGCGGCGGCCATGACGGTGAGCACCGTGCTCGTGCCGGCGGGCGCGTCCCAGCTCGTGTGGATGTCCGGCTTCGGATAGCGGCGTCCGGGCAGCGAGGCGGAGAACCAGCCGCGCGCCGGATCGAGATCGCCGTAATTGCGCGAATAGCGGAGCGGATGGGCGCTGAACTGATAGAGGAACAGATTCGGCGCGTCCTTCTGCGCGGTATAGATCCGGCTCTTCGCTTCGTCGACGATCACCTCGTCGTTCTCGAAGCCCCAGGTCATGTCCGTGCCGGGGAGCTTGATGTCGCAGCCGTCTATCTGCTTGACGTGCGGCATGACGTTCCAGTTCTGCGTGTAGGCGTGCGGCTTGTCCGCCGTCAGGCTGTCAAGGATGAAGAAAACGTTGCTCTTCTTGTGGTAGAAGATCTCCCGGCGGTGATGCACGCCGGCGTCGGCGTAATAGCCGTCGGCGTAGTTGCCCTCGACGTACAGCATCCGCTCGCCGTCATAGAAGCGGTTGCCCGTCGTATCCGGATACTGATCGAACACGCAGCTGTCGCCGAGGCGCAGCCGGGACTGGGACGTACCGTCCACGAGGACGACGTTCCGTCCGAAGGAGCTGTGCTGATACTCGTCGAGCTCATGGATATACGACCGCTGATCCTCCGGGATCCAATCCATGACGCCGTAGCTGCCGCCGCCGGCGTTCACGAGGAACGGACGCCCGTAGGCGATGAAGAAGACGTCGTTGACGTTCTCCACCGCGTGACCGGAGCCCTTGCGGGGAGCGAAGAAGAACAGATACGTGCTGTCCCACGCGAAGCCGTCGCGGAGGACCGCCTGCCCGTTGTACGGGAAGAAGACGGAGGTGAAGCGCGGCGGATCGGACGTGTCGCCCTGCGTGCAGCGGAGGATCCGCTCGTTGTCCGGCCAGCGGTACGGAAGGTTCAGCGGCTTGATGTCCGAATCCTTCGGGTTCGGGCAGAAGATGAGCGCGTCGTAGCGGACGTGCGCGTGGAGCAGCCCGCGGAGGTACTTGGCCCGGACGGCCGGATCGCGGACGTCCGGCGGAGTGAGGAAGCCGCAGGTGCCGACGGCGGGGTAATCCGAGACGGGCGGGAAAGAGACGTCGAGCATCCGCGACAGATAGCTCACGCGTTTCTTCGCGCTCTCCTGGATCGGGACCTCCGGGAAGTTGGCGGAGGTGTCGAGGTAGTCGAAAATGATGTTGCCGTTGTAGTTGAACGCCTGCTCCATGCCGGTCCCGTCCGGGTAGATCGCCCGCTCGAAATGCCCGCAGAGCAACTCCGTCACGTACGCCTTGACGGGCTCGTACAACCGGAAGTCCGGATGGTAGGAGTTCAGCCAGTACACCTTGCGCAGCACCTTCGTCTTCTGGTTCGGGACGTTCAGGCGGCAGTCCTTGACGCCGGTGTAGAGGATGTCGTTCATCAGGTACAGCCCGGACTGCGCCACGTACGACGCGGGGATCGTGGCGAGCGCGCCGGCCTCCCACAGCGTCTGCATCGCGCTGACGATCGTATCGCCCTGGCTCGTCGCGTGGAAGCCCATGTTCCCGTACCACGCGACCGGGATGCCCTGCCAGGCGTTGAGCATCTCGTCGCTCAACGCGTCATACTGCGCCTTGCGGCAGACGACGTTCGAGTACAGCTCGCAGAGCAGGCGCTGGCGCGCCGTCTCCGTCCGCTTCTCGACGTAATCGGCCGCCGCCTTGCCGGGCAGCGGATACGAAAGGTTCTCGCCGCCGGGGAACCAGTTGTAGTCCTTGAACTGATACGGATCCTTCTCGTCCCCCGCCGACTCGACGAGCGTGAAGGACTCCGCCGGCTTCTTCCCCGTCTTCTTTTCGAACATGACGGAGAGGCAGTCGTCGCGGTACGCCTCGAGCGCTTCCGTATACTTCCCCGCGCGGACGAGCGCGTGGACCTTCTCCGCCCCCGCCGTCGTGCCGAGCGCGTAGTCGATCCGCTCGGCGACGGAGCGGTCGTCCATCGGCGGGTACGTGACTTTGTATTCGCGGTGCTTCATATAGAATCCGCTCAGCTTCTCCAGCGCTTTGATGCTCGGCGCCGTCGGATTGTCCGTGACGGGACGGAGCGACGTCTCATAGCAGATATAATTCGGACCGACGACAGCCTCGAAGGAGCTCGTCACCTTGCTGTCCAGACCGACGGAACCGCCGCGCAGCACGCGGAACGGGCCGCGGGCGTCGATGCACCACTCGCAGGCGTTGCCGCTCATGTCGTACAGGCCGTATCCGTTCGGCTTCAGCTGACCGACCGGATGGACTCTCAGGTCCTTCGAGCCGCCGTGCGTGAACCAGACGTACTCCGGATCGAGCGAATCGCCCCAGTAATATTCCGTCGTCGTGCCGGCGCGGCAGGCGACCTCCCATTCGGCGGAGGTCGGCAGGCGGTAGCCGTTCTTGTCGGATCTCGGACGCACGACGGGCTCGTCGCAGATGCCCGTACGGTACACGCTCCCGTCCGGGAGCAGGTACACGGGAGGAAGATCCGCCAACTCGGAGGCGGCGTTGCAGAATTTCAGCGCGTCGAACCACGTGACGTTGCCGACGGGCTGGCTGCCCGCGTTCTTGCCGATCGCCAGATCGGTGTAGCCGTGCTGCCCGGCCCACTGACCGACGGCGTCCCACTGGTCCTTCGTGACGAGCGTCTCTTCCATGCGGAAGTCGGTGATTTTTCTCATGAGTTCTCTCCTTTTGTGATTTCTCCTCAGCTGTGATCGCGGTGCGGATATATAGAGATATATATTTCAGGATATCTCCCAGAAGAGAGTTCGGATCGCGGCGGCGGTCCCGACAGGGTTTTTCCGCGCGCTTTTTCCGACGGAGGCGGGCGCCGTCGCCGGGAGAAGGAAGGCGGCCGTTCTTTTATGCCCGGTGGTCTCCTTTTACTGAAGGCTCTGCGCGAGCGTCTTCAGATTTTCGACGGCCGTCCCGATGACCGTCTCCGCGGCCACCTGGACGGAAGCGAGCCACGAGGCCGGCGTAACGGCGGTCTGGTACATCCTCTTCCACGTCGGCGTGTCGCCGAAAAGGCTCCAGGTCATGAAGTCGGACATTTCGACGCAGCGCGTGTCGAAGCAGATCCGGATGTTCGCCACGTTGCGCGGATCGTTGTTGTATTTATACTGGAGCGAGGTCTCGATCAGCGCCGGGATCAGCTCCTCGTAGGCGCGGGCGTTCATCGCCTCGAGCACGGCGCTGACCATATCCGGGTCCGGCGCGGTCTTGAAGGTCATGTGATAGATCGAGTCGAAGGTGCGGGAAATATAGTTTTCCTGCGCCTCGTCCCACTTCGGATACGGCAGCACGGCGTAGACGGACTCCATTTCGCGCATTCTCTCGTTCGCCATGTCGCCGATCTTCGCCGTCATGAACAGCTCCCGGTCGTGTACGAACATGGGGATCGAGTTCTGGGAGGTGCTCTTGGAATCATGCCACGGGCAGTCGGTCGGATCGAAGAAGAGCTTCCGGCAGTATTCCATGGCGTCGATGAGCTTCTCGTTGCCGTAGGCGAGGAGCGCGGGGGAGCCGTCCTCCCCCTTGCCGATGAAATGCACGTCGGCGGCGCTCAGCGTGTTCACCACGTTCTGCATCGCCTCGGTGGAGCCGAAGGTGTTCGTGTCCTCCTCCGAGATCTCCCCGTCGCCGTCCACGTCCTTCCGGACGGTTCCCTGGTACGCTTTCAGCTTGTCGAACGTCCACGTGCCGGCGGTGACGTCGTCGAACGGGAGCGCGAGCCCGTAATCTTCCGCCACCGCTTGGTTCATGAACAGGCACGCGACGTTCCGGAAGGAATTGAGCTGCACGCTGCCGAGCGCCATGAACTGATAATCGCCGACGGAAAGCTTGTCCGCGATGTCGCTGTACCAGTATTTCTTGGAAAGGTCAATGTATTTCAGGCTGCCGTACGGATAATAGATGTTTTTCAGCATGCTGGAGAAGGCGTCGCGGTCGAGCAGATTGTATACCTGGATCGCCGTATCGCCGGAGAGCGCGTAAGTCACGGCGGCGCCGCCGGCGGTGGCGGACAGGATATTTTCCTCCGCGACCTCCACGCCGAGCAGCTCCTCGGCGTAACGCTTCACGTCGTACTGCGCGTCGGACAAGACCTCGCCCTTCGTGTCTTCGTAATTGACGAGGCAGGACCACATCCCGCTGGACGCCATCCTGAACGAGGCGCCCTCGAAATCGAGATCGGCGGGCAGATCGTGCACGGTATCCCGATCGGCCGGCTCCTCGGTCGGCAGGGGCGCGGCGGCGGCGGTCCCCGGATCCCGCGTCTCTCCGGGGAAGAGCGGCTCGTCGTCTTCCTCCGTTCCGACGGAGCAGGAGACGAGGGCGGCGGCGGCGAGCATCAGAAGCGCAAGGGAAAGGCAGACCGTTCTCTTGATTCTCATGGCGTTACTCCTTTGATCGCAGCAGATGCACGGAACGCTCCGGAGAGCTACGTATAGTATAACACACGGCACGGGAATGTCAAGAGGGGACGGCGGATCCGGGCGAAAAAAACGCTGCCGCAGCCTCTTCGGCTGCGGCAGCGGAGATCGGGCCGCGCGTCAGGTCATATCCTTGATGAGATACGTGATGTCTTCGAGAGCGTCGTCGAGGATGCCCTCCGCCTTGTTCCGATACTTTTCGAGCCACGAGGACGGCGTGAACTTGCCGTCGGTCATGAGACGCCACGTCGGCGTGTCGCCGAAGATGTCCCAGATCATGAAGTCGGACATCTCGACGTAGCGCGTGTCGAAGCAGAGCTGGATGTTCTTCACGTTGCGCGGGTCGTTGTTGTACTTTTTCTGGAGCGAGGTCTCGATGAGCGCCGGGATCAGGTGCTGGTACCCGTAGGCGGACATCGCCTCGAGCACCGCGCCGACCATGTCCGTATCCTCCACGGTGTTGAAGACCATGGAGAAGAGCGTGTCGAAGGTGCGGGAGATATAATTCTCCTGCGCTTCGTCCCACTTCGGGAACGGGAGCACGACGTACACGGATTCCATCTCGCGCAGCTCCCCGTTCGCCATGTCGCCGATCTTCGCCGTCATGAACAGCTCCCGGTCGTGGACGAACATATAGTACGAGGACCCCTTCGACATCTCCTCATCCTTCCACGGACTGTCCGTCGGATCGAAGAAGAGGTTCTGGCAGTACTCCAGAGCGTCGATGAGCTTCTCGTTGCCGTAGGCCTGGAGCACGGGCAGTTTGTTCTCGTCCTTGCCGATGAAATGGATGTCGGCGGCGGTCAGCGTGTCCAGCGCGTTCTGCGCCGCCTCGGTGGAGCCGAAGGTGTTCGAGTCCTCCTTTGAGATCTTGCCGTCGTTGTCGACGTCGTGATGGACGACGCCCTTGTACGCCGCCAGCTTGTCGAAGGTCCACGTACCGTTGTCCACGTCGTCGAACGGCACGTTGATCTGATAATCCTCCGCCACGGCCAGATTCATGAACAGGCACGCGGCGTGCCGGAAGGAGTTGAGCTGCACGCTGCCGAGCGTCATGAACTGGAACTCGCCGGCGGACAGGCGATCCGCGATGTCGCTGTACCAGTACTTCTTGTCGAGATCGACGTACCGCAGGCTGCTGTACGGCAGAAAGATGCCCTCGAGCATGTTGTTGAAGGCGTCGCGGTCGAGCAGATTGAAGATCTGGACCTCCGTCTCGCCCGAGAGATAATAATCGAGCGGCTTGATGTTGTCCATATCGCGGCCGATCCAGTATTCCGTCACGTTGACGTTCAGAAGCTCCTCGACGTACAGCTCCAGTTCATACTTCGTATCGTTGACGGTCTCGCCGTTCCAGTCGCGGGTCAGAAGCGCCCAGCCGCTCCAGGTCGCCATCGTGAAGTCCGCGCCGTCGAAATCGAGGTCGGCGGGCAGATCGTGGACGGTATCCGGATCCGGCGGCTCCGTCTCCGGCGCGGCGCTGGCGGGAACGTCCGTCACGGAAGGACGCCCCGTCGTTTCCTCGTCCGGGTCCGTTCCCCCGGAGCAGGAGACGAGGACGGCGGAAGCGAGCATCAAAAGCGCGAGAAGCAGACAGATCGGTCTTGTGCGTTTCATGGCGGTACTCCTTTGACCGGACGCGGCGTCCGCCGCACCCGGATATTCTGTCAATAGTATAGCACACGGTGCCGGATTGTCAAGAGAAAACGGCGCATCCGGGCGAAAAAACGCTTCCGCCCTCTCAGGACATTTCCCTTATGAGATATTCGATGTCCTCGAGGGCGCCGTCCAGGATGCCCTCCGCCTTGCTTTGGGTCTTCGCGAGCCAGGAGGCGGGCGTAAAGTCCGCGTCGTACATGAGACGCCACGTCACCGTGTCTCCGAAGACCTCCCAGATCATGAAGTCTGACATCTCGACGCAGCGCGTGTCGAAGCAGAGCCGGATATTCGCCGTGTTGCGCGGGTCGTTGTTGTACTTTTTCTGGAGCGAGGTCTCGATCAGCGCCGGGAGCAGCACCTCGTAGGCGCGGGCGTTCATCGCCTCGAGCACGGCGCTGACCATGTCCGGGTCGGGCGCGGTCCTGAAAGTCATGTGGTAGACCGGATCGTAGGTGCGGGAGATATAGTTTTCCTGCGCTTCGTCCCACTTCGGATACGGCAGCACGGCGTAGACGGATTCCATCTCGCGCATCTCCGCCTTCGCCATATCGCCGATCGTCGCCGTCATGAAGAGCTCCCGGTCGTGGGTGAACATCAAAATCGAATCCTCCGCGTCGATGACGGGGCGCTGCCACGGGCGGTCGGCCGGATCGAAGAAGAGGTCCCGGCAGTAGTCCATGACGTCGATGAGCTTTTCATTGCCGTAGGCGAGGAGAGCCGGGTATCCGTCCTCACCCTTGCCGACGAAACGGCAGTCGGCGGCGGACAGCGTGTTCAGCACGTTCTCCATCGCCAAAGCGGAGCCGAAGGTGTTCGTGTCCTCCTCGGTGATCTTCCCGTCGCCGTTCACGTCCTGCCGGACGGAGCCCTTGTACGCCGCCAGCTTGTCGAAGGTCCATTTCCCGTCCGCGACGTCGTCGAACGGGAGCGCGAGTCCGTAATTCTCCGCCACGGCCTGATTCATGAACAGACACGCGACGTCCCGGAAGGAATTGAGCTGCACGCTGCCGAGCGCCATGAACTGATACCCGCCGACGGACAGCTTGTCCGCGGTGTCGATGTGCCAGTATTTCTTCGAGAGATCGATGTACTTCAGACTGCCGTACGGGAGATAGATATTCTCCAGCATACTGGTGAAGGCGTCGCGGTCGAGCAGATTGTATACCTGGACGTCCGTATCTCCGGAGAGCGCGTAGTTCACGGCGGCGCTCCCCGCGGTCGGGGACAGCGTGTTCTCCTCCGCGACCGTCACGCCGAGCAGCTCCTCGGCGTAACGCTTCACGTCGTACTGCGCGTCGAGCAGGACCTCGCCCTTCGTATCCTCGTAATCGACGAGGCAGGACCAGACCTCGCAGGACGCCATCGCGAACGCCGCGCCGTCAAAATCGAGATCGGCGGGCAGATCGTGGACGGTATCCGTCTCCGGCGGCTCCGTCTCCGGCGCGGCGGTAACGGGAGCGTCCGTCACGGGAGGGCGTCCCGTCGTCTCCTCGTCCGGCTTCGTTTCGCCGGAGCAGGAGACGAGGAAAGCGGAGGCGAGCGTCAGAAGCGCGAGGAGCAGACAGATGGATCTTGTGCTTTTCATGACGGTTCTCCTTTATTTACGGATCCTGCGCTGCGATACGGTATTTCAAGTCAAGTATAGTATACCACACGGCGCGGGATTGTCAAGAGAAAACGGCGGATCCGGATGAAAAGCGCCGCCGCAGCCGTAGGGCTGCGGCGGCGCGAAACGGCTGCCGGATCAGGACATTTCCTTTATGAGATATCCGATATCTTCGATGGCGTCGTCCAGGATGCCCTCCGCCTTGCTCTGGTTCGTCGCGAGCCACGAGGCCGGCGAGAAGTCGTTTTTCCACATGAGACGCCACGTCGGCGTGTCGCCGAAGACGTCCCAGACCATGAAGTCGGACATCTCGACGTACCGCGTATCGAAGCAGAGCTGGATGTTCTTCACGTTGCGCGGGTCGTTGTTGTACTTTTTCTGGAGCGAGGTCTCGATGAGCGCCGGGATCAGGTGCTGGTACCCGTAGGCGGACATCGCCTCGAGCACCGCGCCGATCATGTCCGGATCCTCCACGTTGTTGTACACCATGGAGAAGAGCGTGTCGAAGGTGCGGGAGATGTAATTCTCCTGCGCCTCGTCGTACTTCGGGTACGGGAACACGACGTAGACGGATTCCATGTTGCGCAGGCTTTCGTTCGCCATGTCGCCGATCATCCCCGTCGCGAAGAGCTCGCGGTCGTGGGCGAACATATGGATCGAGTTCTGTCCCGTGCTCCCCGAGGTCTGCCACGGGCTTTCGAGCGGATCGAACAGAAGGCTCCGGCAGTATTCCATGACGTTGATGAACTTCTCGGCGCCGTCGACGAGAACCGCGGGCATGCCGTCCTCTCCCTTGCTGACGAAATGCACGTTGGCGGCGGACAGCGTGTTCAGCGCGGTCTGCATCTGCTGGGTGGAGCCGAAGGTGTTGGAGTCCTCCATCTCGTCGATCTTGTTGTCGTTGTTGACGTCGTGGTGCACGACGCCCCGGTACGCCGCCATCTTGTCGAAGGTCCACGTGCCGTTCTCCACGTCGTCGAACGGCGCCTCGATCCGGTAGTTCTCCGCCGTCGCCAGGTTCATGAACAGACATGCGGCGTGCCGGAAGGAGTTGAGCTGCACGCTGCCGAGCGTCATGAACGGATATCCGCCGACGGACAGCCGGTCCGCGATGTCGCTGTACCAGTACTTCTTGTCGAGATCGACGTACCGCAGGCTGCTGTACGGGTAAAAGATACCCTCGAGCATGTTGTTGAACGCCTCGCGGTCGAGCAGGTTGATGACCTGGATCTCCGTCTCACCGGAGAGGTAGTAATTGAGCGGCTTGATGTGCTCGATGTCGCCGCCGTCCGACCCCATCCTGAGCTCCGTCACGTTGACGTTCAGAAGCTCCTCGACGTACAGCTCCAGTTCATACTTGGTATCGTTGACGGTCTCGCCGATGATGCTTTTTGCCAGAAGCGCCCAGCCGCCCGAGGTCGCCATCGTGAAGGTCGCGCCGTCGAAATCGAGATCGGCGGGCAGGTCGTGCACGGTATCCGGATCCGGCGGCTCCGTCTCCGGCGCGGCGGTGACGGCGGTGCCCGTGACGGGCGTCCCTCCCGGCGTCTCCGCGCCCGGCGTCTCCTCGCCGGAGCAGGAAACGAGGACGGCGGAGGCGAGCATCAAAAGCGCGAGAAACAGGCAGATCGGTCTTGTGCTTTTCATGGCGGTTCTCCTTTATTTATTTACGGATCCTGCGCTGCGATACGATATGTCAAGTCAAGTATAGTATACCACACGGCGCGGGATTGTCAAGAGGGAACGGCGGATCCGGGCGGAAAAATCGCGGAGATCAGCGGTGGAGCCGGTCGCGGATCGTCTTTTTGATGACCTCGACGATCTTCGGATCACTTCGGATCGCCTCGGTCGTGAAATACAGGCTCAGGTTGCCGAAGGTATGGGAATTCTCGATATACGCCTGCGAGGCGGGGCCGTCCGTGTCCACGAGCCCGCCGTAGGTCACGGCGCGCGCGATCTCGGCGCGGGTGCGCATCGCGGGAAGCTCCAGCGCCTCCGGCATGAACTCGTCGTTGAGGCGCGTCATGTCGTGGAACGCCGCCATATGCGGATTGGCGACCTGAAAATCGAGCAGGCAGTCGGATTTCGCGCGCTTGGCGGCGTCGTGCACCGCCTTGTACCACTTGTAAATATACGTCATCCCGTACAGCGGCCTCGTGCATTTCGGTTCGCCCGCGTCCGGGACGCCGCCGGTGAAGTCGAGCTTCAGACCGTCCGCGTCGAGGCAGCCCTCGTCGGGGCTGAACATGTGACGGAGCGCCGCCTCCAGCCGCGCCAGGTACTTCGGGCTCTCCGGATCCGGCAGGCGCTGCTCCCCGACGACGTACGACTCGTCGTCCGGCAGTCCCTCTCCAAACGGGCAGACCCAGATGAGCACGTGCCGTCCGAGGCTGTGCTGCCGGTCGATGAAGCCGCGCAGATCCGGCCAGCGTTCCTTGTCCTCCTGCCAGATCCCGTATTTCTTGTTGTCGCCGAAGAAATCGTCGATCGTCAGAATGTCCCACCGGATCCCCGCCTCGTCGTAGACCCGCACGACCTCCTCGTAGGACCGCTGCGAGCAGCCGTAGTGCTGCGAAAGCCAGCCGCACAGCATCACGCCGTGCCACCAGTCGGGGATCTGACGCCTAAGCGGCGGGACCTTCCCCATCGTGACGAGTCCGTCCGCGTACGCCCGCAGCGCGTCGTACGGGTCGGCGGCGCCGAAGCGGAAGACGAGCGTCGGAAAATCGAACGCATCGGCATACCGCGGGAGGGCCGTATAGTCGAGCGCGAAGCTGTTGCCGCGGATCTCCCGCGGTTCCTCGCAGAAACCGGTGAAGTCGAGCTGATCCGCACTCGGCGCCGCCGACACGCCGATCCACGAGCCGTCGCGCATTTTGATCGGGTAGCAGAAGGGCGCGGGCGAGAACCACCGCTCGCCGTTGCTGCCGGAAACGTGCCTCAGATTGAGGCTCGTGTACTGCACGCAGTTCGCCGTCGGGCACGGATCGAACATCACGTCCGAGGCGAAATAGGTGCCCCGCTCCGGCGTGAGCAGGCAGTATTCCGCCCGCGCGAGAGCGAAGGAGCCGGGCAGCTCGTAGCGGATGCGCAGCTCGGCGTGATCGCGGTAGAACACGACGGTATAGAAATACTTTCCGCCCGCATAGGAAGAGGCGGAAAAACGCAGGGAGACGCTGCTCTCCTCATACGGCGCGCCGTCGGGGATGACGAAGTTCCGCTGCTTCTCCTCGGACGCGAAGTCCGCGCGGAACGTATCCATATCGGGAAGGTGCGGTCCGTCCTTCATCGTGCAGAAGCCGCCGACCTCCAGCTCGATCCAGTCCGGCTGCGTATCGTCCAGCCCGCGGAAGAAGACGGTGTGCGGATGGAGGTGCTCCCAGCGCGCGTGATACACGTCCGTCGAGACGCACGCGAAGTCCCACAGGGATTCCCGCCACGTGAACATATTGTGATAATTGGGGGTGAAATGCAGTTCCAGCATGTGAGTTCTCCTTTTGCATATCTGTATGTCCCGCCGCTCCGGCGGGGCGGATGGAAGGGGCGGAGGACGGGACGGCCGCGCCGTCCGTCCTCCGCCCCCGGCTTCGTTATTTTCCGTACAGCGTCCGCGCGATCACGTTGTCCTGAAGACTGTGACCGAGCTCGTTGAAGCGGGCGCTGAAGCCGCCGATGCGCACGATGAGATCCTCGTGCCTCTCCGGGTGCTTCTGCGCGTCGATGAGATCGTCCGGCGAGACGACGGTGACGGAGAGCTGCTGCCCGCCGCGCTCAAAGAAGGATCTCCACAGCGCAAGGAAGTCGCGCAGTCCCTCCTCCGTACCGAAAACGGATTTGTCGAACTTGAGATTGAGGATGAAGCCGCTGCCCGCCAGTTTATGGGGCAGGCGGAGCACGGAATTGATCAGCGCGGTCGGTCCCTCGACGTCGCGTCCCGGCGTCGCGCCGATGCTGTCGGCGATCAGCGGATCCGCCTTATGGCGTCCGTTCGGGCTGGCGCCGACGGCCTCGCCGAAGGTGCTCGCGCGCACGAAAGGAGAGCATCCGGCACTGTAGCGTCCGCCGCGGTAGGTGCGCAGCGTCAGAAGATACCGCATGTAGTGCTCCATGATCTCCGCCGCGAGCGCGTCCGTCGCCGGATCGTCGTTGCCGAAGCGCGCGGGCTCCGTCGCCAGCATCCGCCGCATCTCCTCGCATCCCTCGAAGTCGTTTTCCATGGCCGCGACGATCTCCGGCAGGGTGAAGTGCTTCTTCTCGTAGACGTGATACCGGATCGCGGCGAGGGAGTCGACGGTGTCCGCGATCCCCTCGGTCAAAATCTGCCCGTCGTTGTACAGCGGGCCGCCGTTCTTGAAATCGCGCCCCTTCTCGATGCAGCCGCGCGTCATGATCGTGCGGAAGAGATTCGGCGCGTTCGTCGCGTCGACGTACTGCCGCCGGTTGGCGAGGCAGCAGGCGATCTCCGTGATCTCCTCCACCTGCGCGCGGAACGCCGCCATGAGATCGTCGAAGGTTTTGAAATCCGCGGGGTCGCCGCAGTCGCGCCCGAGCACCTCGCCGGTGATGAGGCATTTTCCCCGCGTCAGCGTGTATTCGAGGCATTTGAGCAGATTGACCTCGCCGTCCTCGAGCCCCATGTGGCTCTTGCCCTGGATGTCGATCTGATTGCAGCCGTTCATGGAGTAGTCGTGCGCGTCGCGCGGCGGGATGCCGAGCTCGTTTATGAACATGGAGCAGACCGCGTCGTCGTTGTAGAGCGCGGGCAGACCGCAGCCGAGCGCGAGCGCCTCGGCGGCGCTGCGCATCAGTGCCGGATCCGTGTTCTTATGCCAGCGCATGGAGAGGTTCGGCTTGCTGTATTTATACTTTTTCACGAGGTCGAGCATGGCGAAGGAGATCTCGTTCGTCATGTCCCGCCCGTTCTCGTCGGAGCCGGAGATGCACACGCCCCAGGAGCCGTGCTTGTTGAAGCCCTGCCAGATCCCGTCGAGGATCTTTAAGGCTTCGCCGCGCGGCGTCTTCTGCCAGTATGGCCAAAAGATCTGATCGACCCGTCCGGGCGAATCGTATCCGTCGTAGCCGAAGAAGAGCCAGAAGAACTGCGCCGCGGAGAGGAAATCGCAGGGCGTGTTCCGCGGCACGACGGACAGCGCGCGGGCGAGGTCGAGGAAATGCTTTTTTTCTTCCTCGTCCTGCGCCTCGGCCGCCATCCGCTCCGCCTCCGCCCTCGTCCGGTCGCCGATCACGTCGAGCATGTCGAGCACCCGCTCGAGCCCGGAATAGAAGCTGTCGGCGTAGGGATGGATGCGGCGGTACTTGGCGATCTTTTCGCGCATCCCGGAGGTTCCGAGTTCCATGACGCCGCCGAAGTCGAGGATCGCATGTCCGGCCATCCCGCCCCAGCAGGAGCGGTTTCTGTCCAGCTTCAGTTCCCGTTCGGTGCGGTACGCCCACATCCGCTTCCCGGTGTCGCGGTCGCCGAAGGTTGCCTCCATCGCGTCGAAGAATTCCTTATATTCCGGAAATCTCTCCCGCTTTCCGTCAAGACGCTCCTGGCTGTACCACAGCCCCCAGCTCGAGGCGAAGCCGCAGATGTCGATGAGCCGGCCGCAGCTGAACAGACCGACTTCCTTCTCGTAGAAGATGGGAAGGACCTTCCCTTCCTCATAAAGCCCCTCGCCGAAGGCGGCGTAGTCCCCGTCGTCCTTCCGCCGCAGATAGCCGTACGCGAAGGGCTCCCGCAGTTCTTCCGTATATTTCATGCGTGCAGTTTCTCCTTTTTGTCAAAGACGCCTTACGGCCACTGGGGCATGAGCTCCGGATGGCTCTTGACGAATTCGCCGAGCTCCGCGAGGCGCTCGTATTCGAGCGGCGTGAAATCGCCCTCGCTGTCCGGCGCGACGTTGATGAGGTAGTTGCCGCCCATCGTCCGGATCTGCGTGAACCACTCCGCCAGCCGCTCCACCGGCTTGATGCTGTACTCGTCCCAGCGGGTGTAGCCCCAGCAGTTGCTCAGCTCGCCGCAGAACTCCCACCAGCCGCCCTTGAACTTCTGCTCGTACTGCTCCGGCGTCGGGATGATGCATTCGGAGGACTCGAAGTGCGAGCCGCCGCCGCGCCCGACGACGAGATCCGGCTGGAGCGCGAGGAGCTCTTCGAGCTTGTACAGGTGCTGCCAGCCGCCGTCGAACCAGAGCAGATCCGGCTGATACTTCGTGAGCAGCTCGTAGATCTGTCCCTTCGCGATCGCCGCCGAATACTGCTCGAGCACCGGCGGGATCTCCGCGTAGCGGTTCGGCTGCCAGCCGTTGTAGTCCATGTATTCGCCGCAGGTGCGGAAATCCGGCGGAGAGTAATAGAAGCCGACCTTCATGCCGTGCTTGCGGCACGCCTTCACGTACTCGCCGACGAGGTCGCGGCCGTCCATATAAATGCGGGTGTTGAAGTCGCCGTAGGCGCTCGGCCACAGCGCGTAGGAATCGTGATGGCGCGTCGTCAGCACGCAGTAGCGCGCGCCGGCGGCCTTCGCCGCGACGATCCACTTCTCCGGGTCGTAGCGGCCCGGATTGAACTTCTTGGCAAGGGCGAAATACTCCCCGGGCGGGCAGCTGCGGGGCGACCATTTGTAGTCCTTCATCATGCCCCAGGAGATATCGAGATACCCGTCGACGGAGCTGATGCCCCAATGAAGGAAAATGCCGAAGCCTGCTTTCGGGAACCACTGGGCTCCCGGTCTGTCGGTAATGGCAAGATGTGACACGAACGTATCCTCCCGTTTGATTCTGACTGGATCGATTACGGCCACTGGGGCATGAGTTCCGGATGGCTCTTGACGAATTCGCCGAGCTCCGCGAGGCGCTCGTATTCGAGCGGCGTGAAATCGCCCTCGCTGTCCGGCGCGACGTTGATGAGGAAGTTGCCGTTCATCTTCCGGATCTGCGTGAACCACTCCGCCAACCGCTCCACCGGCTTGATGCTGTACTCGTCCCAGCGGGTGTAGCCCCAGCAGTTGCTCAGCTCGCCGCAGTACTCCCACCATTTGCCCTTGAACTCCTGCTCGTAGGACTCCGGCGTCGGGATGATGCACTCGGAGGAAGCGAAGTGCGAGCCGCCGCCGCGCCCGACGACGAGGTCCGGCTGGAGCGCGAGGAGCTCGTCGAGCGTGTACAGGTGCTGCCAGCCGCCGTCGAACCAGAGCAGATCCGGCTGATACTTCGTGAGCAGCTCGTAGATCTGTCCCTTCGTGATCGCCTGCTCGTACTGTTCGAGCACCGGCGGGATCTCATCGTCCCGCTTCGGCTGCCAGCCGTTGTAGTCCATATACGCGCCGCAGGTGCGGAAATCCGGCGGAGAGTAGTAGAAGCCGACCTTCATGCCGTGCTTGCGGCACGCCTTCACGTACTCGCCGACGAGATCCCGGCCGCCCATGTAGATGCGCGTATTGAAGTCGCCGTAGGCGCTCGGCCACAGCGCGTAGGAATCGTGATGGCGCGTCGTGAGCACGCAGTAGCGCGCGCCGGCGTCCTTGGCGGCGATGATCCACTTCTCCGGATCGTAGCGGCCCGGATTGAACTTCTTCGCAAGCGCGAAGTATTCCTCCGGACGGCAGCTCCGGGGCGACCATTTGTAATCCTTCATCATGCCCCAGGAGATATCGAGATACCCGTCGACGGAGCTGATGCCCCAATGGATGAAAATACCGAAGCCGGCTTTCGGGAACCACTGGGCTCCCGGTCTGTCCGTTATCGCGAGATTTGACATGGACGTACGTCCTCCCTTTTGTTTTTCTTGCGGATGTCCCGCCGGCGGATCGCAAGATCGCACCGCCTACATTATAACACGCGCCGCCCGCGTGTCAATAGCGAAATATAACGGTGTACCTCCGTGATATTTATAAAATACAACGTTCCGCCGCTTCCTCCGTCCGATGCGGCGCGCCCGCATTTTCCGCGCGCCGCCGTTGACAGCGCAAAAGGGGCGTGATATAATAGTGATACAATATTGCAGTATATTCAATGAAGACCCCGCCGCGCGCCGTCCGGTGGGAAAAGGAGACTCGCCATGACAAAAGACGCCGGAGAATTCGGATTTTCGCCGCAGAACAGCGGCGTGCAGAACAGAGAAGCGCTCCAGAGGGCGCTCGACGGCGGCGGGACCGTCACCGTCGGCGAGCCCGGCACGTACGCCGTCGCCGGGACGGTCTTCATCGGCAGCCATACGCGGCTCGTGTTCGGGCAGAACGTCTTTCTGAAAAAGGTCAACGAGGTCGGCGCGTTCACGCATCTGCTCCTGAACCGCGGCGCGCTGACGAAGACGTACGACGAGCACATCGCGGTGGAGAACCTGTATCTGGTCGTCAACGGCGTGGGGGCCATGGACGGGACCGTATACGGGCTCCGCGGACACGTCGCGTTCTTCTACGTGAAGGATCTGCGCGTCACCGGCTTCCGCTGCACGGACGTGCCGGCAGGACAGTACTGCCTCCACGTGTGCACCTTCGAAGATCTCGTCATCGAGGACGTCCTCATCCGCGGAAAGAAAGACGGGATCCATCTCGGGCGCGGCAAACGCTTCACGATCCGCGGCGCGGTCTTCGAGACGTTCGACGACGCGATCGCGCTGAACGGGCACGACTACGACACGGCGAACCCGGAGATCGGCTGGATCGAGGACGGCGTGATCGAGAACTGTCACGATCTGCGCGCCGAGGACACGACGGGCTACTTCTGCCGGCTCCTGGCGGGCGGATGGCGCGACTGGACAGAGGGCATGGCCGTGCGCAACGGCGACGTCGCCGTCTCCGGCGGACGGATGTACCGCGTGCGCTCGGACGCGAGCGGCGTCGAGGTCATCTCCTCGACACGCCCGACGCACGAGGCGGGCGTCCGGGTGCTCGACGGGATCCAGTGGGCGGTGATGGACCAGCCGCTCACGTACACCGCGGGGGTACGGAACGTCACGTTCCGCGATATCTTCCTCGAGAAGCCGCGGACGGCGTTCTCCATCCATTTCGACAACGACGAATACAGCCGCTCCTACTATCCAGGCGCGCCGGTCCCCGTCCAAAGCCGCCTGACCTTCGAGAATATCCGGTTTTTGTACGACGAGGAAGAGCCCTTCCTCCGCATAGCGACGCCGATCGACGTCCTCACCGTCCGGAATGCGGACGTCCGCAGCAATCCGATCCGCTGCGACCGGTACGGAACGAAGGACCCCGCGCGCAAAGCGCGCCTCTTCGTGAGCGGATGCGTCTTCGCGCCCGCCGGGGATGCGAAGCCGTTCGCCAACGGCGACGCGGAGACGGATATGGAGATCACCGTGACCGGATGCTTTTTCCCGGAGGGCACGCCGCTCTGCGCGGAGAGCGCCGGACCGATCCGGATCCGCACCGGTCTCTGACGGAAAAAACCGCATCGGCGACCCGGGAGCCGCCGCACGGAGGAGATCCATGGAACAGGTATCGTTTCCCGTAACGAAGGAGATCGAAACGGACGTGCTCGCCGCGCGCGGCGGATATCTCGGCTGACGCGGCGCAGGAGGATCAAAGAATATGGAAGAAAAACACGGCTCGCCGCAAGGCATCGTCGTGCGCGGCGCGCGGGTACATAATCTGAAGAATATCGACGTCGACGTCCCGCTCGGAAAGCTCGTCGCGATCGCCGGCGTCTCCGGTTCCGGGAAATCGTCGCTCGCGCTCGGCACGCTGTACGCGGAGGGCTCGCGGCGGTATCTGGAGGCGCTCTCCACCTACACGCGCCGCCGCATCACGCAGGCAAGCCGCGCCGAGGTGGACGAGATCCGGCACGTCCCCGCCGCGCTGGCGCTCCACCAGCGTCCGGGGATCCCCGGCGTGCGCAGCACGTTCGGCACCTCTTCGGAGCTTCTCAACAGCCTGCGGCTGCTCTTCTCCCGCCTCGGGAGCCACCGCTGCCCGAAGGGACATCCGTGCCCGCCGTCCATGGACGTCGCGCTCATGCTGCCGACGAAGTGCCCGGTCTGCGGGGCGGAGTTTTACGGTCCGGGGGCGGAGGCGATGGCGTTCAATTCGGAGGGCGCGTGCCCGACGTGCTCCGGCACGGGCGTCGTGCGCACGGTGAACGAGGACGCGCTCGTCCCGGACGATTCGCTCACGATCGACGAGGGCGCCGTCGCGCCGTGGCAGAGCCTGATGTGGTCGCTCATGAAGGACATCGCCCGCGACATGGGCGTGCGCACGGACGTCCCTTTCCGCGATCTCACGGAAAAGGAGAAGGAGATCGTCTTCCACGGTCCGCCCGAAAAGCATCATCTCCTGTATATGAATGAAAAGACGAACGTCGCCGGGGAGATGGATTTCACCTATTACAGCGCGGTCTACACGGTAGAGAACGCGCTCGCCCGCGTCAAGGACGAAAAGGGCATGAAGCGCGTTGAGAAATTCCTCACCCAGGCGCCCTGCCCGGACTGCGGCGGCACGCGTCTGTCCGCGAAGGTGCGCGAAACGACGCTCGCCGGCATCGACCTCGGCAGGGCGTCCGCCATGACGCTCGCGGAACTGATCCCGTGGGTGAAGGCGGTGCCGGACACGCTGCCGGAAGATATGCGCCCGATGGCGGAGAGCATCGCGCAGTCGTTTCTCGACAACGCGAAGCGGCTCATGGAGCTCGGGCTCGGGTATCTGTCGCTCGACCGCGCGAGCGGCACGCTTTCCACCGGTGAGCGCCAGCGGGTACAGCTCGCCCGCGCCGTGCGCAACGAAACGACCGGCGTGCTCTACGTGCTGGACGAGCCGTCGATCGGGCTCCATCCGTCCAACGTCGACGGACTCATGGACGTCATGGAGCGGCTGATCGCCGACGGCAATTCCGTCGTGCTCGTCGATCACGACGTGCGCGTGCTGCGCCGCGCCGACCATATGATCGAGCTCGGACCGCTCGCCGGATCGAAGGGCGGCACGATCCTCGCCCAGGGGAGCGTCGGAGAGGTCGCCGCGTCCGCGGCGTCGAAGATCGCGCCGTTTCTGACGGGCGAGGGCGACATGGCGGTGCGCCGGCGCGCCTCGAAGGAGGACGTGTTCCGCCTCGGAACGATCCGCATGGAGACGGAGCCGATCCACACGGTGCGCGCGCTGCGCGTCGAGATCCCGAAGGGACGGCTGACCGCCGTGACCGGCGTCTCCGGTTCCGGCAAAACGACGATGGTGCTCGAAGCGCTGATCCCCGGCCTCGCCGCGCTCTGCGCGGGGGAGAAGCCGCCTCACCCGGTAAAACATATCGAGGCGGAAGGCATCCGGCGCGTGAACCTGATCGACGCCTCGCCGATCGGGATCAACGTCCGCTCCACCGTGGCGACGTACAGCGGGATCCTCGACGAGATCCGACGGATCTTCGCGGGGACGGAAGCGGCGAAAGCCGCGGGACGGAAAGCGGGCGATTTCTCCTACAACACCGGCGCGCTCCGCTGTCCGACGTGCGACGGGACGGGGCAGATCTCGCTCGACGTGCAGTTTCTGCCGGACGTGACGATCGACTGCCCGGACTGCGGCGGCAGGCGCTACGGTGCGGAGGCGGAAAAGATCCTCTGGACGCCGCGGGGATCGGCGCGCGCGTATTCCCTGCCGGAGCTGACGGCGATGACGGCGGACGACGCGCTGGAGGTCTTCCACGGATACAAGGCCGTCGCGGACAAGCTCCGCGTCCTGCAGAGCCTCGGGCTCGGATATCTCACGCTCGGCGAGGACACGCCGGCGCTCTCCGGCGGCGAGGCGCAGCGGCTGAAGCTCGCAAGCGAGATGGGTCGGACGCAGAGCGATTCCGTCTTCGTCTTCGACGAGCCGACGATCGGGCTCCATCCGCTCGACGTGCGGGTGCTGCTCTCCGTCTTCGACCGGCTCACGGACGCCGGCGCGACGGTCGTCGTCATCGAGCACGATCTCGACGTGATCGCCAACGCCGATCACGTCGTCGACATGGGGCCGGGCGGCGGGCCGGACGGCGGTCGGATCGTCGCCTGCGGCACGCCGGATCAGGTCCGGCAGTGCCCCGAAAGCGTCACCGGACGGTATCTGTAAAGGGGGATACGCCATGAGAAAACGGATCTTCGAGATCATCGAGATCGCAAAGGAAAACGACCGGCTGAGCAACGTGTACGACGTCTTCATGATGGCCGTCATCGTGGCGAGCCTGATCCCGCTCACCTCGAAGGCGGAGACGCCCGTGTTCGAGTTCATCGACCGCGCCGCCGCCGTGATCTTCATCGCGGATTATCTGCTCCGCCTCTTCACGGCGGACTACAAAATGAACCGCGGCAAGATCTCCTTCCTTCTGTATCCCGTCACGCCGATGGCGGTCATCGACCTGCTCTGCATCCTCCCCTCGCTGCACGTGATCGGCGGCGGTTTCCGCATTCTCAAGGTCTTCCGCCTTTTCCGGACGCTGCGCGTGTTCCGCGTCTTCAAGGCGGTGCGGTACTCGAAGAGCATCAAGATGATCCGCGGCGTCTTCCGTTCCCAGAAAAAGCCGCTCATGACCGTCGGCGTCCTCGCCGTCGCGTACGTTCTGATCTCCGCGCTCGTGATCTTCAACGTGGAGCCGGATTCCTTCGACACCTTCTTCGACGCCGTATACTGGGCGACCGTGTCGCTGACGACGATGGGCTACGGAGACATCTATCCCGTGACGACCGTCGGGCGCATCGTGACGATGGTTTCCTCCGTTTTCGGGATCGCCATCATCGCGCTCCCGTCCGGCATCATCACCGCCGGCTTCATGGAGGAGTTGAACCGGAAGATCGGCGCGGAGGGGGACGGAACGGAAGCGGACACGTACAAGGAAGGAACGGAAGCGAACGAGGAGGAGGACAAATCATGAACGAATACGCGTCCGCGGCGGGAAGCGAGGCGGCGCGCGTCTCGGCGCCGCTTTCGCCGCTGTTTGAGGAAGGATGCGTCGGCGCCGCCGTCCGCACCGGCGCGTCGGCGCTCACCGCCCGTCTGTACGACGGGGCGGGACGGCTGCTCGCCGCCGGGACGCGGCCGTATCCGGCAACGCCGTCC
>JAEEYP010000075.1 GCA_016288155.1 Clostridiales bacterium
CGCTTGACAGCAGAGGCAAATATCGTGCGGCGGGAGTCCGGAGCTTCGGCGTCCGACACCCACGGACGGAAGTGCAGCGGTTGGGGGCATAGCCCCCAAGCCCCCCATTGGTGTTATGGGCGAGGAGCGCCCGGTAACAAAACAACGAAGAGGCAGCGGGAACGTTGGACAGCGGAGGCAAATATCGTGCGGCGGGAGTCCGGAGCTTCGGCGTCCGACACCCACGGACGGAAGTGCAGCGGTTGGGGGCATAGCCCCCAAGCCCCCCATTGGTGTTATGGGCATGGGACGTTCGGTAAACGAAAAACGGAAAGAAAGCGGATAGCGGATCGCGGGGGTCCGGGGGCGCCTTTTGCAAAAGGCGTCCCCGGCGCATCCCCCTCAGATATCCGCCGCGTCCCAGTAGCGGGCGCCGTACTGCGTAATGAACTCCTTGCGCGCGGGAAGGTCGTCGCCGAGCAGCGTCTCGAAGATACGGGCGGTCGCCTCCGCGTCCGCCGGCATGACGCGGATCAGCCGCCGCGTCGCCGGATTCATCGTCGTTTTCGCCATCATTTCCGGCTCGTTTTCGCCGAGCCCCTTCGAGCGCTGGAGCGTGTATTTCTTTCCCTCCGCCTCCAGCCGTCCGACGATATCCGCCTTCTCCGGTTCGTTGTAGGCGAAATACGTATCCGTCTTCGTCGTGATCTCGAACAGCGGTGACTCCGCGATATAGATCTTTCCTTCTTTTATCAGCGTGGGCAGCAGGCGGTAGAAGATCGTGAGCAGCAGCGTGCGGATCTGGAAGCCGTCCTCGTCCGCGTCCGTACAGAAGATGATCTTCGACCAGCGCAACGAGGCGAGGTCGAACGGCACCGCGTCCGCCTTCACCTTCCCTTTCAGCTCGACGCCGCAGCCGATCACCTTGAGCAGATCCACGATGATCTCGCTCTTGAAGATCCGGTCGTAGGTCGATTTGAGACAGTTCAGCGTCTTGCCGCGCACGGGGATCACCGCCTGGAACTCCGCGTCGCGCGCCAGCTTCACCGACGTGAGCGCCGAGTCGCCCTCCACGATATACAGTTCGCGCAGCGTCGGATCCTTCGAGCGGCAGGAGACGAACTTCTCCACCCGCTCCGCGGCAGTGCCGGACGCCGTCAGCTTCTTCTTCAGATTGAGCCGCGTCGTCTCCGCGCTCTCGCGGGAGCGCTTGTTGATGAGCACCTGCGACAGAAAACGCTCCGTCTCCGCCGGATGCTCGAGGAAATAGATCTCCAGATTATCCTTTAAGAAATTCGTCATCGCCTCCGCGATGAACGTGTTCGTGATCGCCTTCTTCGTCTGGTTCGCGTAGGAGGTCTGCGTCGAGAAGGAGTTCGTCACGACGATGATGCAGTCCTGCACGTCCTGGAACGTGATGCGGCTCTCGTTCTTGTTGTACTTTCCCGCCGTGCGGAGCTTCTTGTCCACCGCGAAGGTGAACGCCGTGCGCACCGCGCGCTCCGGCGAACCGCCGTGTTCCAGAAAACTCGAGTTGTGGTAGTATTCCAGCACGTTCACCTGGCTGGAAACACAGAACGCCGCCTCGCAGCGGAGCTTGTAGTCCTCCTTGTCGTCGCGGTCGCGCCCCTTCGTCTCCATCGACCAGAGCACCGGCTCCGTCATCGCCGTATCGCCCGCCAGCTCGCGGATATAGTCGGAGATCCCGTTCTCGTACCGGTATTCCTCCTCGGAGAAAGAGCCGTCCTCCTCCTCCCAGCGGAAGCGGAAGAGGATCCCGGCGTTCACGACGGCCTGCTTTTTCAGCGTGTCCGTGTAATACTCCCGCGGGATCGCCGTGTCGGTGAAGACCTCCAGATCCGGCCGCCAGCGCACCGTCGTGCCGGTGCGGGAGGCGTTCTTCTTCGGCAGCGGCTCCGTCTCCAGCTCCGACACCGCTTCGCCGCGCCGGAAATGGATCGACGACGCGACGCCGCCGGAATAGGAGGTGACGTCCATGAATTCGGAGGAATACTGCGTGGCGCAGGCGCCGAGCCCGTTCAGCCCGAGCGAATACTCGTACGCCGCGCCGTCGCCGTTGTTGTCGTATTTGCCGCCCGCGTACAGCTCGCAGTAGACGAGTTCCCAGTTGTAGCGTCCCTCCGCCTCGTTGTAGCCGAGCGGCACGCCGCGTCCGAAGTCCTCGACCATGATCGTGCGGTCGCGCCAGACCGTCGTGATGATCTCGCGGCCGTAGCCCTCGCGCGCCTCGTCCACGGCGTTGGACAGTATCTCGAAATAAGAATGCTCGCAGCCCTCGAGCCCGTCCGAGCCGAAGATGACGGCGGGGCGCTTGCGGACGCGGTCCGCCCCCTTGAGCATCGTGATCGACTGATTGTCATACTGCATCGGCTGCTGCTTTTTCGGCATGGTAGATCCCCTCTCCTTCTCTCATTCCAGTCCCGCCGGAAGTACGCGCCACACGGCGGACGCCGTCAGGCTGTCCGCGTTGACGAGGAACAGTACCCGGTCCGCGCCGTATTCCCCGATCAGATCCGCGACGCGGAGGCGGTAGTAGCGCGCGTCCACGAGCACGAGATCGTACTCCCGCGCCAGAAACGGCGCGGCGGCGTGCGCGAAGCTGTCCTTGATCACGAGCAGCGTCTCGCGCTCCTCGCCCGGCTTCGTCACGGTGACGAGCGCGTGGTTCCCGCCGAGGAACGCGGAATACTTGTCCTTTTTCTCCAGATACGAGCGGTCGTAGAAGCCCTCAAGCGTGCGCCCGGCGCCGTCCGCGACCGTCACGAGATAGTCGCCGTCCTCAGCGAAGCGGAAGAATTCGAGCGTGTCCGGCGGGATCCAGCCCGTGCCCGCCGTCGACCACGTCGTGCCGAAGAACGCGGCGCTCGCGATCTCGCGCTCATAGTCGCCAAGCGGGCGGACCTCCCGACCGAAGGCGGCGAGGATCTCTGCCGTCCCCCAGTACGCGCCGAGCGTCGTCCAGTGGTGATCGGTCCGGTAATACACGTATTCTCCCGCCTGCGCGCGGGTACGGAGCGGCGTGCGCAAGTCGATCAGTTCCAGTCCGGCGGAATCGGCTTCCTCCCGGATCGTCTCCCACAGCGCGTCCGCGCATTCGCTGCCGTACACGGCGGGCAGCGCCCCGTCGAGCACGTCCATCGTCCGCCCGGCGACCGCCAGCGCCGACGGCAGCCCGGAGGCGGAGGTGAACGCCGCCGCCGCGCGGAGATTCGTGACGAGATTCTCCGTATCCGGCGCGTCGGTCCGGACGGCGAGCGTTCCGTCCCGTCCGAAAAAGACGCCGTTGTTCCCCATCCGCCCCATCGCCGCCTCCGAGGCGGCCTTGATCCGGATCCACAGGTCCCGCGCCGGGAACTGATCCGCCATGTAGGCGGCGAAATCCTGCGTATACGAGCCGTCGAGGAGCGCTTCGGCGGTCAGCTTCGGGCGCTCAAGGAGCGACCGGTTCTCCGTCTCGGAGAAGTCCCGGTCCGGCAGGATCCAGAAGAGCACGCCGAGCACGGCGAGAAATCCGGCGAACAGAACGATGAGCACGCGGTCCGCCGCGCCGCCCGCGCGCATCTGCACGGCGAGAAGCCGCGCGGCCTCCCGGTCGCATTCCGGCTGCTTCACGGGATCCCCTCCTTCCGGTAAAATAATCATAAGGATGCTGTCGCCTCCGCCTCAGAAGCGGAAGTACAGAAACGGATTGTACGAAGAATTCACGAGATACGCCGTACCGAGGATCAGCGCCGCGATGCTGCCCGCCATCGTCAGGATGCGCGCCGCCGCGTCGTGCTTCTCCCACAGCCGGTAGAGGAGCCGCCGCGGATACGGCGTCGCCGCGACGACGAGCACGGCGAGAAGTCCGAGCGAGGAGACGACGTCGAACGCGCTCGCGCCGCTCAGAAACGCCGCGGCGTTCCCGCCGCCGAAGAGCGCGCCGAGATACCGCACGCCTTCGCCGAGATCGACGGAGACGAAGAGCAGCCAGCCGAACACGACGGCGATCATCGTGTAGATGCGGCCGACGAAGCGCGGCAGCTTTTCAAGGACCGGGAGGAGCACCAGCTTTTCCAGCGTCAGAAGCAGGAAATAATAGAGCCCCCACAACACGAAATTCCACGACGCGCCGTGCCACAGCCCGGTCAGCGCCCAGACGACGAGCAGATTGACGATCTGCCGTCCTTTGCCGAGACGGTTCCCGCCGAGCGGGATATAGACGTACTCGCGGAACCACGTGGAGAGCGAAATATGCCACCGGCGCCAGAAATCCGTGACGGACGACGCCGTGTACGGGTAGTAGAAATTCTCCCTGAAGGAGAAGCCGAGCATCTTGCCCAGCCCGATCGCCATGTCGGAGTAGCCGGAGAAGTCGAAGTAGATCTGGAAGGTGAACATGACGATCCCGAGCCACGCGCCGACGACCGTCGTCTCCCCGGCGCCCGAGATCCGATCCCAGATCTCCCCGGCGGCGTTGGCGAGCAGGACCTTCTTCGCCAGCCCGCACGAGAACGTCCGCACGCCGGAGGCGAAGAGCGCCGCGGAGTGCGTACGCTCCGTCAGCTGCCGGTCGATGTCGCGGTAGCGGACGATCGGTCCGGCGATGAGCTGCGGGAAGAGCGTGACGTAGGTGCCGAAGGCGACGTAATTCTTCTGCGCGTCGGCGTCGAGCCGGTACACGTCGATCACGTAGGAGAGCGCCTGGAACGTATAGAACGAGATCCCGACGGGGAGCGGCACGTCCACGGCGCGCACAGCGATCCCGGTCAGCGACGTGAAGACGGATACGGCGAAATTCCAGTATTTGAAAAATCCGAGGATGAGGAGATTCACCGCGATCGCCGCCGTCAGGTACGCCTTCGCGCGGCGGCGGTCCGTCTCCCGGTACTTCCCGACGAGCCGCCCGAAGATATAATCGACGGTCACCGTCGCGAGCATGAGGAAGACGTACAGCGGCTCGCCCCAGCCGTAGAAAACGAGACTGACGGCGAACAGCACCGCGTTCCGCCGCTTCAGCGGCGTGACGAAATACAGAAACAGCACGGCGGGGAAGTACAGGAATAAATATTCCAAACTTGAAAATACCATTCTTTCCCTCCTGCCGTGCCGTTATTTGTCGTTGTTCCGGTTACTCCGGGTCCCGCCGCGTCAGCGCGCGACCTCCTCCATGACGAACGCCTCCAGTACGTCGCCTACGTGGATATCGTCGTATTTCTCCAGTCCGATGCCGCACTCGTACCCCTGCGCGACCTCTTTCACGTCGTCCTTGAAGCGGCGCAGCGAACCGATCTTGTCTTCGAAGATGACGACGCCGTCGCGCACGATGCGGATCTGGCTCTGGCGCGTGACCTTGCCGTCCGTGACGTAGGAACCGGCGATGATGCCGACGTTCGGCACGCGGATCGTCTGCCGTACCTCGACGCGGCCGAGCAGCACCTCACGGTATTCGGGCGCGAGCATGCCCTTCATCGCCGCCTCGATCTCGCCGATGCATTCGTAAATGATGCGGTAGGTGCGGATGTCCACGTGATCCCGCTCCGCCATATCGGACGCGTTCTTGTCCGGACGGACGTTGAAGCCGACGATGATCGCGTTCGCGGACGCCGCCAGCATCACGTCGGACTCTCTGATGCCGCCGACGGCGCTGTGGATGACCTTGACCTTGACCTCGTCGTTCGAGAGCTTCTCGAGCGAGGCGCGGACGGCCTCGGCGCTGCCGCCGACGTCCGCCTTCACGATGATATTGAGTTCCTTGACGCCCTCTTTGATCTGGCTGAACAGATCCTCCAGATTCACCTTGGCCGTCGCGTTGAATTCCTCGTTCTTCGCCTTCTCGCGGCGCTGGTCGGCGAGCGTGCGCGCCATCCTCTCGTCCTCGACGGCGTTGAACTCGTCGCCCGCCTGCGGCACCTCCGCGAGGCCGACGATCTCGACCGGCACGGACGGGCCCGCCTCCTCGACGGTCTCGCCGCGGTCGTTCAGCATGGCGCGCACGTGTCCGACGGAGGTCCCGGCGATCACGATATCGCCCGCGCGGAGCGTACCGTTCTGCACGATGACCGTGGCGACCGGACCGCGGCCGCGGTCGAGCTTCGCCTCGATGACGATGCCCTTGGCGCGGCGCTGCGGATTCGCCTTCAGTTCCTTCACGTCGGCAACGAGGAGCACGGATTCGAGCAGCGCGTCGATGCCCTCGCCGGTCACGGCGGAAACGGGGACGCAGATCGTGTCGCCGCCCCACTCCTCCGGAACGAGCTCGTAGTTCGTGAGCTGCTGCTTGACGGCGTCCGGATTCGCGTGCGGCTTGTCGATCTTGTTGATGGCGACGATCACGTCGACGCCCGCGTTCTTCGCGTGGTGGATCGCCTCGACCGTCTGCGGCATGATGCCGTCGTCCGCCGCGACGACGAGGATGGCGATATCCGTCGCCTGCGCGCCGCGGGCGCGCATGGCGGTGAACGCCTCGTGCCCCGGCGTGTCGAGGAAGGTGATGTCGCGCCCGCCGATATTGACGCGGTACGCGCCGATGTGCTGGGTGATGCCGCCGGCTTCGCCCTGGGTGACGTTCGTGTGGCGGATCGCGTCGAGCAGCGACGTCTTGCCGTGGTCGACGTGTCCCATGACGCACACGACCGGCGCGCGCGTGACGAGATCGGAGGAATGCTCCTCGTCCTCGCTGAAGAGGCGCTCTTCGATGGAAACGACGACCTCCCGCGTGATCTTCGCGCCGAATTCGTCCGCGATCAGATAGGCGGTGTCGTAATCGAGCACCTGATTGACGGTGGCGGGCATCCCCATCATCATCATCTTCTTGATGACGTCGCCCGCCGTCTTCTTCAGACGGGAGGCGAGATCGCCGACGGTGATCTCGTCGGGGATCGTCACCTTGACGGGCAGGCGGCGCAGTTTCTCCATGTTCTCCCGGCGGAGCTTCTCCATGGCGAGCCGCTCCTTGTCGCGGTTCTTGGCGGAGCGGTTGTCGCGGTTGTTCTGCTTCTTCAGCTTCTGCTTGCCCGCGGAGAGATCGGAGGTCGCGTCCGGCGCGAACGTGTCGAGCCGTTCGTCATACTTGGACAGATCGACGTTCGTCGTCCGCGTATCGATCACGCGGATGTTCCCGGTGCGCTTGCGTTCCACGGACGGCTGCTTCGGCGTGTTCTGCCGGGGCGTACCCTGCGGCTGTCCGTTCGTATTCGGACGGAGGCCGCCCTGCGGCTGTCCGTTCGTATTCGGACGGAGGCCGCCCTGCGGCTGTCCGTTCGTATTCGGGCGGAGACCGCCCTGCGGCTGTCCGTTCGTGTTCGGACGAAGGCCGCCCTGCGGCTGTCCGTTCGTGTTCGGGCGGAGACCGCCCTGCGGCTGTCCGCTCGTGTTCGGGCGGAGACCGCCCTGCGGCTGCCCGTTCGTATTCGGGCGAAGACCGCCCTGCGGCTGCCCGTTCGTATTCGGGCGAAGACCGCCCTGCGGCTGTCCGTTCGTATTCGGGCGAAGACCGCCCTGCTGTCCGTTCGTATTCGGGCGGAGACCGCCCTGCTGCCCGTTCGTATTCGGACGAAGACCGCCCTGCGGCTGATCCGGCTTTTTCGTTTCGGCAGCGGCTTTCTCGGCGGCGGCCTTCTCCGCCGCAGCCTTCTCGGCGGCAGCCTTCTCGGCGGCAGCCTTCTCGGCGGCGGCTTTCTCGGCGGCAGCCTTCTCCGCCGCAGCCTTCTCCGCGGCGGCCTTCTCCGCGGCGGCCTTTTCTGCCGCGGCTTTCTCCGCGGCAACTTCCTCCGCCGTCTTTGCACGGCGGATGTACGTGGTCCCGGACAGATATCCGTCCAGATCCCGGATCTGATTCTCCCGTGTCAACTCGTCAAAAAAGAGATTGAAATCCTCCGGCTCCAGGACAGCCATATACGATTTCACGCTGATGCCGGAACTCTCCAGCTTCGTCATGAGATCCTTGTTCTTCATTCCGAAATCTTTTGCCAGCTGACTGACCTTGAACATTGACGTCTGTGCCATAGCTTTGTACCCTGCCCGCCGAGCGGGTCCTTTCTTGATCGAGTAGTGCGGGGAGACGTGCGGTGCGGAAGTAAGATCACAGCCCTCCGGCAAGCGCTGCGATCGCGCGGGCGAAGCCCGGATCCTCGACGGCGGCGGCGGTCACCCGCCCGATGCCGCAGGCGCGGCCGATCGCCTCCCCGGTCATGGGGAGAGCGAGCAGCGGGACGCCCGCATGGCGGCATTTGTCCGTCACCTGCTTTGCCGACCGATCCGTCGGATCCGATGCGAGAAGAACGAGGGAGGCACGGCCTGCTTTCAACGCGTCCTGTACACGATCGACGCCGCATCCGAGACGGCCTGCGCGCCGGCACAGACCGATCATGGACGCCAGACGGGCGTTCCCCGTCTCCCCGGAAACCGTTTCGTTTTTCATGAGCGAAGCATCATCGCGCGGCGGAGCCGTCCTCGGCGGCCTCCGTCTCCATGAGACGGATCTCCGCCTCGAGTACATCCATGAGCTCCTCCGGGATCTCCGCCTCCAGGCTGCGCTGGAAGCGCTGCGCCTTGCGCGCGCGCACAAAACAGTCCAGCCGCGGGCATACGTACGCGCCGCGCCCGGCCTTGCGCCCGGTGAAGTCGAGCGACACCGTGCCGTCCGGCGCGCGGACGACGCGGATCAGCTGCTTTTTCGGGAAGGAAGCGCCGCAGCCGGAGCATCTCCTCTCGGGTATCTTTCGTTTCTGCATATTCGTGGGACGCTTGCTTTCAAAGAAGCGCCGAAGAACTCTTACTTACGGCCGCGGATGTCGATCTTGAAGCCGGTCAGGTGCGCGGCGAGGCGGGCGTTCTGCCCCTCCTTGCCGATGGCGAGGGAAAGCTGATCCCCGTCGACCCACACGGTCGAGGAGCGCTCCCCGTCGAATTCCACCTCGCGGATCTTGGCGGGCGAGAGAGCGGCGGCGATATATTCCTCCGGCTTTTCGGAGTAGAGGACGACGTCGATCTTCTCCCCGCGCAGCTCCTCGACGATCTCGCCGATGCGCATGCTGCGGCTGCCGATGCAGGCGCCGACGGCGTCGACGTCCGGATCGCGGGAGAGGACGGCGACCTTCGTGCGGGAGCCGGGCTCGCGGGCGATCCCCTTGATGAGGACGACGCCGTCCTGGATCTCCGGGACGATCAGCTCCATCAGCCGCTTGACGAGACCGGGATGCGTGCGGGAGAGCGTGACGACGGGGCCGCGCGTCTCGCGGTGCACCTCGGTCACGAAGACCTTGACGCGGTCGCCGACGGCGAAGCGCTCGCCGGGCAGCTGTTCGGAACGGGGCAGCACCGCCTCGCTCGTGCCGGTGTCCACCGTCACGTCGCCGGTCGCGTCGTCAACCATCGTGACGACGGCGGAGATGACCTCCTCGTGCTTCTTTTCATATTCGCGCACGATGTTGGAATGCTCCGCCTCGCGGATCGCCTGGATGATGACCTGCTTGCCCGCCTGGGCGCTGAGGCGCCCGAACTTCTCGAAACTGACCTCGTCCTCGATCACGTCGCCCGGCTCGTAGCGGAGCGAGATCGCGTGCGCGTCCTCGAGGGAGATCTGCTCCTGCGGATCCTCCACCTCCTCGACGACGGTTTTCTGGCGGAACATCCGGATCGTCTTCGTCTCCGGATCGAGCGAGATGCGGACGTTGGAGGCGTTCTTTTCTTTCTTATAGGCGCTGACCAGCGCGGCCTCGATCTTTTCCAGCAGATAGGCGCGCGGGATCCCCTTCGTCGATTCGAGGAGATCGACGGCGGCGAACAGCTCCTCGCCGTTGTTTCCGGTTTCTTTCTTCGGTGCGTTCTTTGCGTTCTTTCTCATGATGCTTCAGCCTGCCTTTATCTCTGTCTGAGTGGTTCTCACGGGGGAAAGATACTGCGGTGCGCTCACCACGCGAAGACGGTGGAGACCTTCGTCCACGCGCCGCGGGGGAACGTATAAACCGTCCCGTCCGCCGCCGTGACCGTCAGCGTCCCGTCCTCGTACGCCGTGAGCGTGCCGCGCAGCGTTTTGGAATCCAGCCCTTCGACCGGCGCGTACAGCCGCACCTCGATCTCCTCGCCGAGGCACGCCTCGAAATGCTCGGGACGGACGAGCGGCCGCTCCACGCCGGGGGAGGTGACCTCCAGCCGGTACGACGTCTCGATGGGATCCGCCGCGTCGAGCAGCGGATCGACCGCGTGGGACACCCGTTCGCAGTCGTCCAGCGTGACGCCCTCGTTGGAATCGATGACGAGCCGAAGGACCCGGTCGGCGCCCTCTTTGACGTACTCGACGTCCCAGAGATAGCATCCCTCGCCGAGCACGGCGTCGAAGAGCAGCTCACGGACGCGCTCGGCGATGTTTTTCGGCCGCTGCGGCGATTTTTCCTCGTTTTCCACGGATCCCTCCGGCGGTACGGGATTTGCAAAAACAAAGAGCGGGCGTCTACCCACTCTCCCTGCATACTATATACCGTCTACCATGCTATAGTATATCACATTCTTTCCTTAAATGCAATAGGTGCGGCGCTGTTTTCCGGAGATTTTTCAGATTTTTTTCGCCCTCCCTTGCAAGGTCTCCCGTTCTGTGCTACAATTAGTATAGGATATTATAGGTTTTTGCGCCCGCCAAAAGAGATCGGACGCTGCCGGGAGGGACGACATGACGCTGTTCGACATCACGCAGGAGCTCTTTTCCTCCGTCGTGTATCCGGGAGATCCCGCGCCCGAGGCGTGTGAACTGCCGGTATCCGGCGCGTGCGCCCATCTTTCCGCGCTCCGCATGTGCGCGCACAACGGCACGCACATGGACGCGCCGCGCCATTTTCTCCCGGACGGGTACGGCATCGACGGGATCCCGCTGGAGAAATGCGTCGGCGAGGCGCTCGTTCTCGACGCCGCGGGGCGCTTCGGCGCCGAAGATGCGGCGCGTCTTCCGTCCGGATGCCGGAGGCTGCTTCTGCGCGGCGGGGCGGTCCCGGACGCGGCGGGCGCCGAAGCGCTGGCGGCGCGCGGGCTGTGGC
>JAEEYP010000076.1 GCA_016288155.1 Clostridiales bacterium
CGAGGACGAGATGATGATGATGGCCCTCGACGCCGGCGCCGAGGATATGAAAGCCCTCGACGACGCCTACGAGATCTACACCACCCCCGCGGATTTCCACAACGTCCGCGAAGCGCTTGAACAGCAGGGCCTGAGCTTCATCTCCGCCGAGGTACAGATGATCCCGCAGAACCTGGTCACCGTCACCGATCCCGACACGGTCACCAAGATCCGCAAGATGCTGGACCTCCTCGACGAGAGCGACGACGTGCAGAACGTGTTCCACAACGCGGATCTGCCGGATGAGGACGAGGAGTAAGGCCGCACCGATGCAAAAGCCTCCTTCGGGAGGTTTTTTGCTTGGGAACAGAATTGCAAAGGGACTGCGGATATGGTATACTGGGGCCGGTTATTGCATCAAACCCATCAAATTTGATGCAATAAACTGCCGTGTGGAGGGATCGCGATGCACCGCTTCGATTATCGTTTTCTGAAGGACAGCGTGCCTGCGCAGACGCTCGGGATCCTGGGGATCGTGGCCGACCTGAACGCCAGAGAAGAGATGCGCGAGACCGCGAATCCAAAGGTCTTTGACCTCCTGCGTCACAGCGCGCGGATCGATTCGGTGCGAAGCAGCAACGCGATCGAGGGCATCGTCACAGCAAAGGACCGCTATCCGGTGCTGCTGGAACAGAACGAGCCGCCCGTCGGCCACGACGAAAAGGAGATCCTTGGCTACAGGCAGGCTCTTGACGAGATTTACGGGCCGGATCTCCCGACGCTGTCC
This sequence comes from Clostridiales bacterium, assembly GCA_016288155.1. GTDB lineage: Bacteria > Bacillota > Clostridia > Oscillospirales > CAG-272 > SIG701. Next base: position 767 of record JAEEYP010000076.1, read on the forward strand.
GAAGGTCTGATCCGGCACTTCCACCGGCTGCTCTTTGCCCAGACCTCGAACCGAGCCGGAATGTACAAGCGCGAGGACAACTGGATCCAGGAGCGGGACGCCCGGGGGCGGATCCATATCCGGTTCGTCCCCGTTCCGGCGGCTGAAACGGAAGAAGCGATGAATCAGCTCATTCTCGCATGGCGCGAGGCCGCGCAGGATCCGTCCATCCATCCCCTTCTGCTGACCGCCTGTTTTGTCGTGGACTTCCTGTGCATTCATCCGTTCGCCGACGGAAACGGGCGCGTCTCAAGGCTGCTGACATCCCTGCTCCTTGAGCGGGCCGGTTTTCGGATCAGCCGTTTTATCTCCCTGGACCGGATCACACAGGAGTATCTCTGCGGCTACTACGAGGCGCTGAAGCAGTCCTCCGCAGGATGGCACGAAAACCGCAGCAGCTACGACCCCTTCATAATCTACCTTATGCAGATCCTGTACCGGGCTTACAAAGAACTGGACGACCGCTTCGTCGCGAATCAGACCGCGCGGGTGCCCAAGGCCAGACAAATTGAGAACCTTCTGCTGAACACCTTCGTGCCCGTCTCCAAGCAGCACATCGCGGAGCGCTTCCCGGACATCAGCGTGACGACAATCGAGCGGGTCCTCTCCCAGATGCTGAAAAGGGAGCAGATCGTGAAGATCGGCTCCCGGAAAGACGCGCGGTACAAGGTGAAGTGACGGGGTTCCCGCCTGAACGTCCGCCCGGCCCCGCGTTCTGTCACAAAGGCGCGTTTTCACCCTTCCGCAAGAGTGAGAAAACGCGCCTTTTGATACTGATCTCACTGACAGACGCGATCCGGCAGCAAAGGGATTTCGCGGTCGTTTTTCCGGCTTTTCATTCTGCGTTCCGCATTTCATACAGTGTTCTTGACCGGGATCAGTATGAGAACCGTCCGTCCCGATCAGGCCGCGTTCTCCAGCGCCAGCCAGTCCTGCCGCACGATCCAGCGGAAGAGGGAGAGCGCCGTCTCGTAGTCCATGAAGTCGTCGCGGTTCGCGGCTCCGTCCAGGTGCTTCACGAGCGCCGCCTCGGGGTGGAACTGCAGGCCGACGGCGAAGGTCTTGTCGGTGCGCTCCACAGCCTCGATCATTTGGACGCCGCCGGTCACGGTGACGCCGGTCACGGCGAGCCGCGTGTAGTCCACGCTCCGCACCGCCTGGTGATGCCAGGACGGGCAGCCCGTCAGGGTCTCCGTGCCGACGATCTCATACAGCAGGGAGTCCGTCGCCACCCGGACTTCGTGCGGCGCGTAATCCCGGTAGGAATCCGGCGCTGCCTTCTGATTCCGGTGCTCGTACGCGTATCCGAGGCCCTCCTCGGCAAAGTAAGCGGGGATATCCTGGATGACCTCCGCGCCGGAGACAACGGACAGCATCTGCATCCCGCGGCAGAAGCCCATCACCGGGATGTCGTGATCCAGGCAGAAGCTCATGGTCAGATAGTCGGAGACGTCCCGCTCCGCGTTGTAGTCGATCTCCTCCGGGATCCCGTGCCAGGGTTCCGGGGTGTAGTACAGGGTCGGGCTGATATCCTCGCCGCCGGTGAACAGGACGATGCTCACGTCCGCCACGGCCGCTTCCGCGTTGGAGCCGTGCCAGGTGTTGCAGCGGACGAGCTTCGCGCTTTCCTCATCGAGCGAGCCCAGCGCGGTGACATTCTCCGTCAGGCGGCCGCCCTCATCGTACTTCAGATCGGCGGAGAAGACCTGATCCAGCAGGACCCAGGTGCCGCCGGCCTCCTCGACCGCCCGGCAGATGTTCGTGAAGAATTCCGAGTCCGTGTCGGCCCGCCATGCGATGCCGACGACCGCCCCGCCGGGAAACGGCGTGACATCCGCAAAAGCGGGCACCAGGAGCCCGGTCGTCAGCAGCACGACCGCCATGAGGCAAAAAGCCTTTTTCATACAGACCTCTCCCTTAACATCCGATTTCCATCAGGCAGCGACGCCGGCCCGAAAGCCGGCGGCGCCGCAAAGCCTCATTCAAAAGCTCACCCGGAGCCGGAACGCGGCGTCCGCAAACCAAATTCCGAATTCCGCATTCCGCATTCCGAATTATCCCAGCGTCACCACGACCTCGTGCTTCTTCCCGTCCGCGAAGACCGGCAGCACATTGCCCTCGATCGCCTTGCCGTCCACGGTCACGGCCTTCACGCCGCGGCAGACGTGGGCCGCGTTGTCGATGCGGATCTCATACAC
>JAEEYP010000077.1 GCA_016288155.1 Clostridiales bacterium
CGCGTTGAGCTTCTCAAAGAAGTAGACGGACATGCGCAGATTCACGTCGCCCACGCCCTCGATCGTCAGCCCGACCTCGTTCATGCCCGGATCGAACACGCCGTCCTTGCCGGTGCAGTCGTCCTTGAACTTCAGAAGATAGTTCCCGTTTTCCAGCGCGTAGACGTTCTTCGTTTTTCCCGTGTACACAAGTTTCATGATGCGGTCTCCTTATGATAATTCAAATTTTTCAAAAGAATGGGCGGGCGCGGCTTACCGGCGGAGCTCCGCCTCTATCTCCGCGTCCTTTTCGAGCACGGCGGCGGCGTCCTTCACCCGCTTTTCGTCCAGCCGCGCGGCGAGATCCGCGTCCTCGACGGCGAGGATCTGCGCGGAAAGCAAAGCGGCATTGACGGCGCCGTCCACGGCAACTGCGGCGACCGGGATCCCGGAGGGCATTTGCACGGTGGACAACAGCGCGTCCATGCCGTCGAAGGTATTGGATTTGCAGGGGATGCCGATCACCGGCAGCGTGGTGCGCGCGGCGAGTGCGCCGGCGAGATGCGCCGCCATGCCGGCCGCGGCGATCAGAACGCCGATCCCGCGGCTGCGCGCGGACGCCGCGTACTCCGCCGCCTGGGAGGGCGTACGGTGCGCGGAATACACGTGCACCTCATAGGGGACGCCGAGCGCGGCGAGCGTGTCGACGGCTTTCCGGACGACGGGCAGATCGGACGCGCTGCCCATGACGATTCCGACTTTTTTCACGGTGAATACCGCCTTTCTTCGGGTTGGAAAATAAAAAAGGTGCACCTATCCCGTTTCCGAAAATAAAGCGCGCCCAGACGGTCGGCAATGTATCGGTCATCTGTTCCCCTGTGGTGCGCCCACATTCCCCGTCAGTTACAGCGACCCTCTCATTTTCCGCTATAATCATACCATATTCCCGTTCTCTTGTCAAGGTGGAATTTGTAAATAAAAATCGTCATTCCTCACCCCGGGCATTGCAAAACGCGCCGCGAACTGTTATAATGTACGCGTCAGAATACGCGAGACAAAGGAGAGAACGATATGGAATATCCCCGCACGAGCGGCATGATGGAGCCGCGGGAAGAGTGGATCTGGCTGCCCGCCGCCGCCTATCCGGAGCGGCAGGAAACGATCCTCACCAAAAACGGCAATAAAGACAACGCGGTGGGGAACTACACCGTCGCGCGCTTTTCGCGCGTCTACGATTTCGGACGCCCCGTCGCCGCCGTCGCGCTCCGCTTCAGCGCCGACACCGCCTTCCGCCTCACCTGCTGCGGGAAGTATACGGCGCGCGGTCCCGCCGCCGTCGGCGGGGATTTCCTCTTCAACGAGCTTCCCCGCCCGCAGCATTACGCCACGGTCATGACGCTGACAGCCGCGGACTATCCGGACTTCGGCCGGGGACGGATCGAATTCTCCGCCGTGGTGCGGATGCGCCCGACGCGGCTCTTTGAGTTTTCCCAGGGGCGCGGCGGTTTCTTCCTCGACGGCGTCGTCTTCTTCTCCGACGGGGACCGTCTCCCCATCGGCACGGGCGACGGCTGGAGCGCACAGCTCCTCGGCGCGTACCGCGAGCCCGGTCGATACGACGGCTCGGTCCCGGACGACGCGCCGGTCCCCGCCGCGCCCGTCGCCAACGTATGGCACGCGCTGACCTCGCCGCTCCCCCCCTGCACGGAGGAGGAGATCGTCCCGCAGGGCGCGGAGTTCTCCGTCCCGGCGGGAGAGGAGAAGGATTTCCTTCTGCCGATGGATATGATCCGCGCCGGTTATCTCGCCGTGCGCTGCGACGCAAAACGGCTGCATCTGCACGTGCGGTGCTCGGAGGTCGGCGAGGGCGGCAGCGAGGAGGACCTTCTCGTCTGCGGGAAGACGGAGTTCATCGGGCTCGATCTCCACAGCGCCGGCGTGCTCCGCGTCACGGCGAAGAACGAGGCGGACACGGACGCCGCCGCGCGCGTGACCTTCCTCGCCTCCGCGTACCCGGTCGAGGCGGAGGCGGTCACGGAGACCTCGGACGAAGAACTGAACCTCGTTCTGCGCGTGTGCGCGCATACGCTCCGGTACTGCCGCCAGACGATCCACCTCGACAGTCCCCGCCACTGCGAGCCGCTCGCCTGCACGGGAGACTATTATATCGAAGCGCTCATGACGGCGTTCACCTTCGGGGACATGCGCCTCGCCGCCTTCGATGTGCGCCGCACGGCGCAGCTCCTCCGCTATCACGACGGGAGGATGTTCCACACGACGTACTCCCTCATCTGGGTGCTGATGCTCTGGGACGTATACATGCTGACGGGCGAGCGGGAGCTGCTCACCGACTGCGAGGACGCGCTGCGCATCCTTCTGCGCCGGTTCGATTCGTACCTCGGCGAAAACGGTCTCGTCGAGACGCCGCCGGACTACATGTTCATCGACTGGCTGAACCCGGACGGGATCTCCACGCATCATCCGCCCAAAGCGCTCGGTCAGACGTGCCTGTGCCTGTTCCGGTACGGCGCGCTGCGCACGGCGGAGAAGATCTTCGCCGAACTCGGCGACGGATACGGCGCGGCGCGCGCCAAAGCGGACGCGGACGCCGCCGGACGCGCGATCACCGCGCATCTGTGGGATCCGGAGCGCGGGCTCTTCTTTGAGGGGCTGAACACCCCGACGCCGCCGGAGCTCGTCGGCGGGTGGATGCCGCAGAACGTGGAAAAGCGTTACTACCGCCGCCATGCGAACATCCTCGCCGCGTATTTCGGCGTCCTGCCGCCCGACGAATGCCGCTCCCTTCTGCGCCGCGTGCTGGCGGACGATTCGCTCGGCGAGGTCCAGCCGTACTTCATGCACTTCGAGCTCGAAGCGATCTACCGCTGCGGACTGCGGGACGAGGCGACGCTGAAACTGCTCGATTTGTGGAAGGCGCCGGTGCGCCTCTGCGCCAAGGGGCTGGCGGAAGCGTTCTACCCGCCGGAGCTGATGAACGGCTTCGACCACAGCCACGCCTGGGGCGGGACGCCCGCCTGGGCGCTGCCGCGCGCCCTCACGGGGCTGGAAATCCTCGAGCCGGGGATGCGCCGCCTCGCGTTCTCCCCCTCCCTGCTCGGTCTTGCGAGCGCGGACGCGGCGCTTCCGACGCCGCACGGCACCGTGACCCTCCGACTGCGGCAGGGCGAGGCGCCCCGCGTCGAGTGCCCGCCGGACGTCACGGTCGAGCTGCGCCCGTAACGGGCGCGGCCCCGGCGCATTTTCTCTTGACATAACGCGCTTCCTATGTTATAATGAATATATCCTGACGGGCACGGTCGGGCGGCGGGCGCTTGCGCGCGCCGCCCTCGTTTTTTGCCGTCCCGCCGATAAGGAGCTGAACGCCGTGAGTCTATGGGAGCTCTGCCTCGTCGCCGTCGGACTGGCGATGGACGCCTTCGCCGTTTCCCTGTGCAAGGGGCTTTCCGTGCGGAAGCTGCGGCTGCGCCACGCCCTGCTCTGCGGCGCGTATTTCGGCGTGTTCCAGGCGCTCATGCCGCTCGCCGGGTATTTCCTCGGCGCGCGCTTCCGGGATCTCATCACCGCCGTCGATCACTGGATCGCCTTCGCGCTCCTTGCGGTGATCGGCGCGAATATGATCCGCGAAGCGTTCTCCGGCGACGAAGACGCGCAGAATGATTCCTTCGCCGTGCGCACGATGCTCCTGCTCGCCGTCGCGACGAGCATCGACGCGTTCGCCGTCGGCATCACCTTCGCCTTTCTCGGCGTCGAGATCGTCCCCGCCGTCCTCATCATCGGGCTGATCACCTTTCTCCTCTCCGCCGTCGGCGTGAAGATCGGGAACGTGTTCGGCGAAAAATTCAAAGCCAAAGCGGAGATCCTCGGGGGCGTCGTCCTCATCCTCATGGGGACGAAGATCCTGCTCGAGCATCTCGGCCTTCTCGGCTGATCCGGGAGGAACACCTATGATCCAGTGGCTGATCCGCACCTTCGTCAAAGACTCGGAAAAGACGGACGATCCGCAGGTCCGCATCGCCTACGGACGGCTGAGCGGCACCGTCGGCATCATCCTGAACGTACTTCTCTTCGGCGGGAAGCTGGCCGCCGGTCTTCTCACCGGCAGCGTCTCCGTCACGGCGGACGCGGTGAACAACCTCTCCGACGCCTCCTCGAGCGTCATCAGCCTGCTCGGCTTCAAGCTGGCGGGCAAGCCGGCCGACCCGGAGCATCCCTACGGCCACGGACGGTACGAATACCTCTCCGGGCTCCTCATCTCCCTCATGATCCTGCTCATCGGCGTGGAGCTGCTCCGCTCCAGCGCGGAAAAGATCCTCTCCCCGGAGCCGGTCGAGCTCCATCCGCTCCTCATCGGCGTGCTCGCCGCCTCCATCCTCGTGAAGCTCTGGATGATGCTGTTCCAGCGCCGCTGCGCGGCGAAGATCTCCTCGGAGACGCTCGCCGCCGCCGCCGCGGACAGCCGCAACGACGTGCTCTCCACCGCCGCCGTGCTGCTCGCCGCCGTCGCCGCCGACGTCTTCGGGCTCCCGCTCGACGGGTACGCCGGCGCCGCCGTCGCGCTCTTCATCCTGTACAGCGGCGTCGGGCTCGTGCGTGAAACGCTTGATCCGCTGCTCGGCCGCGCGCCGGATCCGCAGACGGTCGCCGCGATCCGCGAAAAGATCCTCTCTTATCCCGGCGTGCTCGGCACGCACGATCTGATGGTCCACGACTACGGTCCCGGACGGCAGTTCGCCTCCGTCCACGTCGAGGTCGCCGCCGAGGCGGACGTTCTCGAAAGCCACGACATGGTCGACAATATCGAGCGCGATCTGCTCCGCAGCGACGGCATCCACATGGTCGTGCACATGGATCCAATCGTCACCGCCGATACCGAGACCGGCGCGATGCGCACCTTCCTCAGCGACTGCGCGCGCCGCGTCGATCCCGTGATCACCGTGCACGATCTGCGCCTCGTGCCCGGCAAAACGCACACGAACGCCGTCTTCGACTGCGTCGTCCCGCCCGTCTTCCGTCTCAGCGACGCCGAGGTCTGCGCCGCCATCCGCGCCGAGGTGAGCGCGCAGTATCCCGACATCTACTGCGTCATCACCGTCGACCACAGCTTCGTCTCCCTGCCGCACGAACCGTGACACCGCCGCGCCGGGTCTTGACACCCGGCGCGTTTTCTGATAGAATACTGTCGGAACCGGCTGAATCTCTTTGAAATCGGGAGGCACCCATGAAACTCCGCATCTGTACGTACAATCTGCGCTACGCCAACCGCGCGGACGGGATCAATTATTTCTTCGACCGCGCGCCGCTGATCCGGCGGGAATTTCCCAAATACGAGGCCGACGTCGTCGGTTTTCAGGAAGTCACTCCGCCGATGCGCGACTGGCTTGAGGAAAACCTGACGGGATACACCGTCGTCGGCACCGGGCGAAACGCCGATTTCGGAGGAGAGCACACCGTCGTCGCCTACCGTACCGACCGGTTTTTGCTCGCGTCGCTCGATACCTTCTGGCTCTCCGACACGCCGCGCGTACCCGGCAGCCGCTTCATGACAGATCAGAGTTCGAACCCGCGCGTCTGCACCGCCGTCGTCCTCCTCACGCGGGAGGGACGTACGCCGCTGCGCGTCTACAACACGCATCTCGACAACAAGGGCGTACTCGCCCGCGCGCAGGGCGCGGCGCTCATCCTCGCGCGCATCGCGGCGGACGACGCCCTCTGGCCGTCCGTCCCCGTCGTGCTCACCGGCGACATGAACGTCACCCCCGACAGCCCCGTCATCGCCTCCTTCTCGAGTTTCTCCACCTGCGGCGTCCCGCTGCGCGACGTCACCGCCGACGTCGGCTCGACCTTCCACGGCTACCGGCCGCAGGAGATCGGCGAAAAGATCGACTACATCTTCACCAGCGCCGCGGCGGATCCTTCCCTTTCCCGCACGCTGCGCGACGAGGAGAACGGCGTCTTCCTCTCCGACCACTATCCCGTTCTCGGCGAGATCGAGCTCTGATCCTTCCCGCCGCCCGGCGGCGGGAAGCCCTCGCCGAGGATCTCCTCGGCGTCCGTGACGATCATGAACGCGCCCGGATCGATCTCCCGCACGATCCGCTTCAGGCGGATCATCTCCGTGCGCAGCGTCACGCACAGGACCGCCGTCCGGCTTTCCCCCGTATATCCCCCCACGCCGCGGAGCACCGTCGCTCCGCGGCTGATTTTTTGCGTGATCGCCCGGCAGAGCGGCGCGGGACGGTCGGTGATGACCCACGCGACGCGGGCGTGGGCGGCGCCGCCGAACACCCGCTCCAGCGCATAGGAATAGGCGGCGATCGCCGCGGCGGAGGCGATCACGCCGGAGAAATCACCCCGCGCCCACGCGGAGCCGATCACGATCGCCGCGTCGATCAGCGCGACCGCCGCCCCCACGCGTACCCGCGGATGCCGCCGGTGCCAGAGCACGCCCGCCAGATCGGAGCCGCCCGTCGTGAAACCGTGCGAAAGGAGGAGCGCGCTGCCGCAGCCCATCATCGCGCCGCCGAGCAGCGCGGCGAGCAGCCGGTCGTCCGTCGCCGCCGGGAGCGGTGCGAGCGCATCCGCCGCGGCGGACGACGCGATCACACCGGCAGCGGTACGCAAGGCGCCCCGCCGCCCCTCCTCGCACAGCAGCAGGATAAGAAGCGGGAGATTGAGCAGGAGCGTCACCGCCCCGACCGGCGTGCCGATAAGCACGTGCAGCGTCACGGCGATCCCGGACGCGCCGCCCGTCGCCACGCCGAGCGGCGTCAGAAAGAGCGCGAGCGCCGCCCCGAAGAGCGCGCTCCCGGCAGCGAGCGGCGCCGCCTCCCGAAAGAATCCTCCGTCCTTCACGGTACCTCCGGCATATTGAGGCGGATCGCCTCATAGAATGGTGCAGAAAAGGCCGCCCGACGGCCACCGACGAAAGGCAAGGCAGGAAAAATGACGGAACGCACCTATTCTCCCGAGGGCTCCCTTCTCGGCGGAGCGGAAAACACGGCGTATACCTCGTCGCTGCGCGGGCTGGAACGGGCGATGGCGCAGGGAAAGATCCTCGAAGGGATCGTGCAGATGTGCGACTGTACGACGATGGACCTGCATCTCGATCTCGGCGGCGTACATGCCGTCATCCCGCGGGGGGAGGCGGCGTACTGCCACGACGGGAGCCCGCTCAAGGACATCGCCGTCATCACCCGCGTCGGCAAGCCGGTCTGCTTCACGGTGCTCTCCGTCACTCGGGAGGGCGCGCAGCCGATCGCGCTGCTCTCCCGCCGCGCCGCGCAGGAGGAATGCATGCGCCGCTTCATCCTGCAGCGGCGGCCGGGCGACATCCTTCCCGCGAAGGTCACCCATATGGAACCGTTCGGCGCGTTCATAGACATCGGCTGCGGGATCGTGTCGCTGCTCAGCGTGGACTGCATATCCGTCTCCCGCATCCGCCATCCGCGCGACCGGCTGACGCAGGGCGAGCGGATCTATGCCGTGGTGAAGAGCATCGACCGCGCCGCCGGACGCGTCTACATGACGCACCGGGAGCTGCTCGGCACCTGGGAGGAGAACGCCGCCGCCTTCGCCCCGACGCAGACCGTGCCGGGCATCGTCCGTTCCGTCGAGCCGTACGGCGTCTTCGTGGAGCTGACGCCGAACCTCGCCGGGCTGGCGGAGACGCGGGACGGCGTCACCGTCGGCAGCGGATGCTCCGTCTACGTCAAAAGCATCCTGCCGGAGCGCATGAAGGTCAAGCTCGTCGTCATCGACGCGCACACCGAGACCGCCCCCGCGCGCATGCGCTATTTCATCGATCCGGCCGTCGGACACATCGATTTCTGGCGCTATTCGCCGCCCGGCTGCGCGCGGGTGATCGAAACGCGCTTCGACGGCAATGAAGACGGCGACGGCGCGTGAGGACAGTATACCCCCTCCCCCGCCGGATTATTCCTCCCGCGCCGCCGCCCGTGAGGAAGCACTCTTCTCTCTATACCGCCAGATTCCTCCCATGCTTATCCCGCATCCGGCTGTAAATCCCTCGCGATTTTTAGCACTTAAGCACTCAGACTGCTAACATTTACATTTCATATACAAAATGTGGTGTTTTTGTTCACAAATCGAGGGTATAATATGAGTCAGTAAAGGAAAGAACAAAGACAGTCTTTCCGATACGAATCTGAAAAAACCGGAGGGTATGATTATGCTGGAAAGAGTACCTTATCTCACAAGCACGCGCCGCGGATATAATCCGTTCCGCGACATGGAGAACCTCGAAAAAGCGTTCTTCGGCGGAGACCGCCGCGCTCCGTTTGCAGC
>JAEEYP010000078.1 GCA_016288155.1 Clostridiales bacterium
CGCTCCGTCGCCGAAGCGCGGCGTACTCGCCGCGCTCTTCCGTCGGGAAGCGCCGGCCGCGCCGGCTCCCGCGGTCCCGTCGCTGCCCGATGCCTGCGCGCTCCTTACGCGCCGCCGCTTCGTCCCGTCGGAGGACGACGCCGCCTCCTGCGGTCTGCTCCCCGTCTTTCTGCAGGTCGTGCAGAACAATTACGCCTCCGGCCTGCGCGGCGTTTCGTTTCTGACGAGCGGGACTTCCTTCTATATGACGTATGAAGAGGCGAAGGAGCGCCACGTCGTCAAGGTCGGCTTCGGGTATCCGGAAGACAACGATCTCTCCTTCGGCGGGATCCCCTATCACGTCCGTGCGCTCGGTCTCTTCACGAAAAATGAGGACGACCGCCCGCTTCTGAAGGTGACGCTCACCTTCTCCGAAACGCCGTCGACGCGCACGCTGAAATTCTACTACACCGGCCGTCAGCCGCTGCTCGAACAGACGGAAACGCCGGGCGCCGGGTTCGTGCTCGAACAGGCGGCGCTGCTCAAGCAGACGCTGCCCGAAGCGCTCCGCCGCTTCGAGAGCACGGTGGACAGTTTTCTCGATCTCAACGATTATATCCGCCATCTCGTGACGCGAAAACTCGCTCCCGCGCTGCGCATGACCGCCGACGAGCCGAGCCGGGATACGGAAAACCGCTGACGAAAGGAACGCTATGGGCATCTACGACGGATTCATGATCCTCAGCGACATCGACGGTACGCTCACCGTAAACGGGGAGGTCTCGCCGGAAAATCTGGACGCCATCCGGCGTTTCCAGGAAGGCGGTGGGAGATTCACCCTCTGCACGGGACGGCCGCCCCATTATCTTGCGCGCTTCCCCTTTCGCCCCAACGCCCCCGTCGTCACGCTGAACGGCACGTTTCTCTGCACGCCGGAGGGGATGCCGCTCATGCGGTGCCCGATGACGGCGGACGCCGCGCGCATCGTCAGTACGTTCCCGGAACGCTTTCCGTACATGCTCTCCATCCACAGGCATCACGGCGACGGACCGATCTCCTGGAGCCGGGACGGCGACGGCTGCCTGCGCGCCGTCACGCGGGAAGGACCGTGCTATAAATTCGTCTTCGTCTGCGACACGGAAGAGCACACGCTCGACATGCGGCGCGCTCTGCTCGCGGAGCTCGGCGACCGGTATCACTTCGACCGCAGCTGGCCTGTCGGGCTGGAAATGACCGCGCTCGATTCGGGAAAGGGCGCCGCGATCCGCTGGATGCGCGCGCACCTGCCGGGGCTGCGCACCGTGATCGCCGTCGGCGACTATGAAAACGATATCTCCATGATCGAGGAGGCGGACGTCGGCTGCGCCGTCGCCGACGCCATCCCCGCCGTGCGGGAAGCCGCGGACCGCGTGATCGTTCCGCACACGGAGCACGCGATCCGCTGTATCGTGGACAGCGTGATCCCCGCGCTGGATCCGGCGTGACGAGAGGCGGGAAAACGGCGCAGAAACAGCGAGGAGACACGCGTATGTACATATTGGCGTCGGATTACGACGGAACGCTCAACCGCGGCGGGATCTCCGATACCGACCGGGCGGCGATCGCGCGCTTCCGGGCGGCGGGGAACCTCTTCGGCATCGTGACGGGCAGGGACTGGAACATGTTCGAGATCATGCGCCGTCAGCAGCTGGAGCTGGATTTTCTGCTCGCCATGAACGGCGCGATGCTCATCGCGGCCTGCGGTCCCCGCGCGGGGGAGATCCTCCGCTGCGAACGGCAGAAAAACGACGGCTGCCTCGGTTGGATCGTCGAGCACGTCGGTGCAAAGTACGGATACGAGGTGCGCACGGTGCTCGAGCGGGAAGACGTCGTCTTCCACGCGGCGTACCCGGACGGAAATGAACGGTACGCGCCGCTCTCCCGCACCGATCCGGACGCGCCGGACGGGATCCGGGAGTTCTCTCAGATGAACACCCGCTGCGAGACGTCCGAGGACGCCCGCCGCTGCGCGGAGGAGATCAACGCCGCGTGGGGACAAACGGTCAACGCGCTGCAGAACGGCATCTGCATCGACATCCCGCCCGCCGGGTTCGACAAGGGTGAGGGCGTCGCGCTCTACGCCGCGCAGGCGGGCGTCCCGCCGGAGAACGTGTACTGCGCGGGAGACCATATGAACGACTACGCCATGATCGCCCGCTTTCACGGGCTCGCGGTGGAGAACGCCGCGCCCGCGCTGAAGGCCGCGGCAGAAGGCGTCTTCCCGGACGTCGCCGCCATGATCGGTCATATCATGGGGAAAGAAGGAGCGTGAGGCGGCCGTGAGATCTTCGGCAGACACGGAGGAATACACGCTGCTCCGCAGCGCGCGGCGGACGCTGGGACTCGAGATCCGTCCGGACGGCGGGCTCGTCGTCCGCGCGCCGCGGCGGATGCCGCAGGCCACGATCGACGCCTTCATCGCCTCGAAGCGCGCGTGGATCGACGAACACCGGACGCGTGCGGCGCGCCGCCGCGATTTTGAAGAAGAACGCTTCGGCACGCCGGAGCAGTGCGAGGCGCTGCGCGCCGCCGCGCGGCGGACGCTGCCCGCGCTGACGGCGCACTGGGCGGCCCGCATGGGCGTCGTCCCGGCGTCCGTCCGCATCACCTCGGCGCGTACCCGCTTCGGCAGCTGTTCCGCCCGCGATACGATCTCCTACAGCTTCCGGCTGATGGCGTATCCGGCGGACGCCGTCGAGTACGTCGTCGTGCACGAGCTGGCGCATATCCGCCATAAAGATCACTCCCGCGCGTTCTACGCGTTCGTCGCGCGGTTTCTGCCGGACTGGCGGCGCCGTGCCGACATGCTCAGGATCCGATAGATCGAGGAGGCGTCATGTCACTGTCGGGAAAGAATACCACACTGTGCTATATCGAGCGGGACGGCGCGTATCTGATGCTCCACCGCGTAAAGAAAGAGCACGATGAAAACAAAAACAAATGGGTCGGCATCGGCGGCAAGTTCGAAGCGAAGGAATCGCCGGAGGACTGCGTGCTCCGCGAGGTATACGAGGAGACGGGGCTGACGCTGACCGGATACCGCTACCGCGGCATCGTTACCTTTGTATCCAATGAATGGGAGTGCGCGGAATACATGCACCTCTTCACCGCCGACCGCTTCACCGGAACGGTGCGGGAGTGCGACGAGGGAGAGCTCGCGTGGATCCCGATCCCCCAGGTACGCGCGCTGCCGATGTGGGAGGGAGACGCCGTCTTCCTCGACCTTTTGCAGACGGACGAGCCCTTTTTCTCGCTGAAGCTCGTCTACGAGGGCGAACGGCTCGCCGAAGCGGTGCTGAACGGGAGGCGGATCCGATGAACGAAGCGATCCCGGCGACGCCGGAAAAAAAGAAAACGCCGCGCCGAAGCGGCCCGTGCGAATCCTGTCTCTACTGCGATTACAACGAGGAGGACGACGCCGTGGAATGCCGCATCGACCTCGACGAGGACGAGTACCGCGCCTTCCTTACGCAGGATACGGCGAATTGTCCGTACTACGTCTTCTACGACGAGTATAAAAGCGTACAGAAACAAAACTGATCCCCGTCCGAAAACGAAAGAAAGGGCGCCTGCCTCCGCAGGCGCCCTTTTTGCCGCTCCGCCCGCAGCGGCCTTTTACGACTCCGTCTTTTTGTATTCGATCAGACCGATCTTGATGGCGTTCTCGCTCTGCTCGAAATCGAAGGTACCGCCGTACTCGGCGATATCCTCTTCCTCGCCGCTGTCGAAGGTCAGGGTGATCTTCCCGTCCTCGATGGCGTACGTCCCCTTCAGCGTATCGACGACGGTCCCGAGCACGAGCACGTCCACCGTCACCTTGTCTCCGCTGAACGTGAACGCCGCGCCGGTGCCGAACGCCTCCGCCCGGTAGGTGCCCTTCAGTTTTCCCTTCCCGCCGCATCCGGCGAGCACCGCGCAAAGGATCAGCACGGCGAGCAGCGCGGCGGCGATTCTTCTCACTTTCATTCTCTTTCCTCCTGTTCTGTCGTTCGGCGTGCCCCGCGATACGCGGCGGCCGCCCGTCACGTGAGTACATTATATCATACTTGCGGCCCGAATGCAACGGCTGTTTTTTGCCGCATCCGGGCGTAAAAGCGCGGAGCGCGCCGGTCTTCCCCCGTCAGGTCTCTTCTTCGATATTCTTGTCGATGCGGAAGCGGAGGATCTTGCGCGTCGTATTCTTGACGAACTCCTCCGAGCGGATCTTGATGTGCCCGACCGCCTTATACGGCGCCATGCGCGCGTTGATCTTCTTGATCTCCTCGCTGAAATACGCCTTGACGTCCGTCACGCCGCGCCGCGCGAGCTCGTCCGCGTCCGGATAGATCTCCGCGACGATCACCTCGCGCTGCTCGTTCTTGCTCTCTCCTGCGTAGACGACGACCTCGTTCACGCCCGGAACGCGCTGGATCTCCGCCTCGATCTCCTCCGGATAGACGTTCTTGCCGTTGGCGAGGATGATGATGTTCTTGATGCGGCCGGTGATGTACAGCCAACCCTCCTCGTCGAGCCGTCCCCAGTCGCCCGTGTGGAAGAAACCGTCTTCATCGACGGCGGCGGCGGACGCGGCGGGATCTTTGTAATAGCCGAGCATCACGTTCGGGCCGCGGACGCAGATCTCGCCTTCGCCGTCCTCGTCCGGATCCGCGATGCGGAGCTCCTCCCCGACGATCGGGCAGCCGACGGAGCCCTTCTTGCGGTATTCGTTGCGGTTGCAGGAAACGAGCGGCGAGCACTCGGTGATCCCGTACCCGTTGAGGATCACGATGCCGAAGGCGTCGAAGGAATCGATGATCTCCTGCGACAGCGCGGCGCCGCCGCAGATGATCATGCGCAGCTCCCCTCCGAACGCGCTGAGCACGTCGCGGAACATGCGGCGGCGGACGTCGACACCGAGCTTGCGCATGCCGTTCGAGAGCCGGACGGCGCGGCGGAGCATATCCGCCTTCCCGTTCTTCTCCGCGATCTGCCAGATCTTCTTGTGCAGCGTCTCGACGAAGAGCGGGACGAGCACGAGATACGTCGGCTTCTGCTCCTTCATCTCGTTGACCAGATACCGGATACCGCTCGAAATATAGATCTCGCTGCCCTGCGCGAAGAGCCCGACGAAGTTCACCGACGAGCCGTAGGTGTGGTGCGGTGGAAGGACGAACACCGTCTTTTCGAGCACCTGGAATTCGTACATCGCCTGCACCAGATCCGCGGCGATGTTCCGCTGGGAAAGCATGACGCCCTTGCCCTTGCCCGTCGTGCCGGAGGTGAAAACGATGGACGCGAGCCGGTCCGGATCGACCGGCGCGTCAAGGTAGGAGCGGTCCCCCGCCTCCCAGAGCGCCGCGCCGCGCGCGGCGAGCGCGTCGAGCGGCTGCGCCCACGGCGCCTGTGTCTCGCCGAAGCAGAAAAAGCGGATCCCCTCGGGGAGCCTTTCCCGCAGCGCGCCGATCTTCTCTTCCACGGAGGGCGCGTAGAACACGAAGGAGCATTCCGCGCGCTCGAGGATCCCGACGATATCGTCCGGGGGAAGGTCGCGGTCCGCGGGCACCGTCACGGCGCCGAGCGCCATGAGCGACAGATAACTGCACATCCAGTCGTAGGACGCCTCGCCGAGCATGGCGCAGTGCGCCCCGCGGCAGCCGGCGTCGATCATGCCGGTGGCGAGATACCGGACACGGGCGCGCACGTCGGCGTAGCAGACGCGCACAGGCTCCTCGTCCTTCGGGCTGCGGCGGAAGGAAAACGCGATCCTTTCCGGATACCGGTCCGCCACGTTCTCCACCATCGTGCGGAAATCGTCAAACGGCGTCGGTTCATACAGCGGATAATTCTCACCGCGATCTTTGAAACTCATGTTCCGTGCGAATTCCATGCTTCTATCCTCTCCATTCGGTCCGCGTATCGGCGCGCGCCGCGCCGGGACACGATCGGCACATATATAGTTATTATATCATCATTTCATTACATTTCTATTAACAAATGCGGATTTCCGTCGAAAAAAGGCGGGGAATTTCCGCCCGGACGGAAAAAAAGGACGGCGGCAGGGAAAAAGAGGCGGGATGACCGCCTCTTTGATCCGTTGTCTGCCATGCGCCGTCTCATACGACCAGCATCCCGGCGGCGACCGAGAACACGAGCAGCACGAGCACGTAGACCGCGAGGAACCGCTTGCGGAAGATCGTGGCGATCGCGGCGAGCGACGTGATCCGCGTCGCGGGACCGACCGTCAGAAACGCGAGCGCGCTGCCGAGCGACATGCCCTGCCCCATCAGCGACGCGATGAGCGGGATCGTCCCGCCGCCGCAGGCGTACACGGGGATCCCGATCAGCGCCGCCGCAAGGATCCCGAGCGGCGTGGCGGTATCCACCTCGCCGAAGAAGAGCGACAGCGGGAGCTGATCGACGAACGCGGCGATCAGGATACCGATGCACATCATCTTCCCGACGAAGAGAAGACTTTTCCCCGATCCGAGCAGATACCCCTTCCAGGTGAAGACTTTCTTCGGACGGTTCAGTATCTCCTCCTCCGAGCCGCGCTCCCCGGCGACGGAGGGACGGACGACGAATCCCTGCGGCAAAAGCATCGTCCCGAATCCGCAGAGCAGCGCGAAGAGGAAGACGAAAAGCAGACGCCAAAGCGCCACCGTCCAGCCGAGACCGCCGACCGTCATCACGAACAGCTGCGGGTTCATCATCGACGACGCGGCGAGAAAGGCGATGAGCGGACCGAGCGAAACGCCGCCGTGATACAGCGTGATGAGCACGGGGACCGTCCCATAGGTGCACAGCGGAGACAGGATGCCGAGCACCGCCGCGCCGAGCACGGCGAGCGCGCCGAAGCGCTTCGTGAAGCGGAAGATCAGCTTCGTCCAGGAGGTATACTTCAGCAGTTCGCCGAGCAGCGTACCGAGGATCACGTACGGAAGGAGCTGCCAGAGATACTCGAGGATCCGCCCCCCGAAATCCTTGAAAAAGGCGCGCACGAAATATTTGTCCCCGAACGCGGAGAACCACGCGCCGAGCTCTCCCCAGAAATCAGCCATATTCTCAGTAGTCGATCCGGATCAGCTCGATCCCTTCTGTGCCGCCGAGGTTGCGGCTGTACTGCTTATCCTGCGCGTTGTCCCAGTGCTCGTGGACGCCGAGACTGCCGACCGGATTGCCGCAGCCGTCCCGATAGACCGTGCCGGACGGCGGATCGTCCGCCTGCGCCGCCTCGAGCAGGTAGTTGTCCGCCGTGTGATCGTGCGGAAGTTCATCCTGCCACTTGCCGCCGTCTCCGACCGCTTCCGCCGCATCCCGTTCCGCGAGCAGGAAATCGAGCATTACGGAGTCGATGGCGATCGGATCCTGAGATGCGAAAATGGAATTCGTCCACCCTCTGCCTTCCTTCGTCCCGTCGCCGAAGGGCGCGGAGTACCAGCGCTCGCTATTCGAGAGATTGGAGCCCTGATGGACCGTCGCGGCAAGCCCGTCGCACAGATAGAGGAAGGTCTTTCCGCCCGCGTCCGCGTTGGAGAGCAGATCGACGAGCACCGTGTAGCTGCCGAGAGGCACCTTCGGCAGATCCCACAGCTCCACCGGATTCATCCAGAAGCCGTTCCTCGCGGCTACGTAGTGATGGACCCCCGCCCACGAAGGCGGATTCGTCCGAAATCCTTCCGGGTAGATATACACGCCGGGAGAGGATTCATACGCCGGCATGAGGGAACCGAAGTGGTTCTTCGCGCTTGCCGTGAAGCCGGCGAGGTTGTGCCCGCGCAGATTGAAGAGGTTGATCATGTACGTCGCTTCCGTATAATCGGTGGACCAGAAGGTCGGATTCACCGTCGGATAGCCGTTGTAATCCGGCCAGCCGTCGGAGGCGAGATCGTGCGACCAGACGATCTGCTTCGACGTGTCTGCCTGCGGATCGTCGTTGTACCCGATAAGGCGCACGTCCTTCAGCGCCCCTTCGCGGATGATCTCCTTGACGTAGGTCGGGAAATTCCGGGACGGGTCGGTCAGCGTGATGTCGCCCGCCGCCACGCCGGATTCCACGAGGATCTCGCAGAGCGCGCGCATCGTCACCGGCGACGGATAGTATCCGCCGATGCCCTGGTCCGACGCGTCGCCGTTCCCCGTCACGTTCAGGTTCACCTTGACGACGATCTTCTCGCCGGGCGTATAGCCTTTCGCCTCGCCGGTGCGGCGCTTGTTGTAATTTTTGAACAGCGCGTCGAGCGCCGCGTTGACGTCGTCTTTGCCGGCAAGCGTGCAGATCGTATCCGTCAGCATCTGCTTGACGAGCGCGGCGTCGAAGTTCGACTGGAGCCACCAGTAGCCCTTTCCGTTCCACGTAAAAGCGTTCGGGTTATACGCCCACGTAACGCGGCCCGGATTCACGCCGATCCCGTGACCGACGGGCGGATCCCCGTCCTTCACCGGCACGAAAGGCACGGGCTCCGTCTCCGGCGGATCCGTTTCCGCGATATCCGGCGCCGCCGTATCCGATGTAGTCGGCGTACTGTCGGACGGATCGCCGGTCCCCCGCGCACAGGCCGCGAGCGGCAGAAGAAGGAACAGCGCCAAAAGGAACGCGGATATGCGTCGTTTCATTTCACACCTCGAAAGAATTATTAAATTTTCTTCATTATATCATAGAATTGCACAAAAATCAAGAGGAAAGAAAAAGAAATGAAAAAACTCCGCGCGCTCCGCGGGCTTGACGGAGGCGCCGTGATATGCTATAATACATCCATCCCCGCAGGGAAGATAGATCGAGGTGACCGCCCATGAAAAAACACTTTCCCGCCGTCCTTGCCGCGCTGCTTCTCGCGGCGGCGTTTTTGTGCCCGCACGTCACGCCGTCTCCGACGGCCGCCGCGCCGGAGGGGGCGCTCCCCTTCACCGACGTCGCCGACGGCGACTGGTTTTACGGCGACGTGCTCGCCGCCTGGCAGAAGGGACTGATCCACGGGATCACGCCGACGCGCTACGTGCCCGAGGGCACGCTCTCCTACGCGGAGGCGGTCAAGCTGGCGGCGGCGGTGCATCAGCTCTGCGCCGAGGGGAGCGTAACGATCCCCGCCGTCGAGGGAAGCGAATGGTATCTGCCGTACGCCGACTACTGCCGGGCGCACGGGATCCCCGTCGGCGCGGACGGATGGAACGACGCGATCCTCCGCTGGCGCTTCATGGAGCTCTTCGCGGCGGCGCTCCCGCCGGAGACGGACTTCCCGAACGATATCCCGGACGGCGCGATCCCCGATCTCGACGGCGTGCCGGAGAACGGCCGCGCCGCCGTGTACCGGCTCTACCGGGCGGGCGTCGTACAGGGGATGGACGGCGATCACGCCTGCGCGCCGATGCAGACGATCACCCGCGCGGAGGCTGCCGCGATCCTGACGCGGATGACGGACGGGAACGCGCGCATCCGCTTCACGATGCTCCCTCCCGGACCGCAGATCGAGGTCAGGGACGGCGTAACCTACGTGAACGGGATCCTCATCGTGAACAAGACCTATTCCCTGCCGCCGGAATACGATCCCGGCGGGCTGCTCGCCGAATGCGCCGCCGCCTACCGCGCGCTCTGCGAAGGCGCGAAGGCGGAAGGGCTTTTGATATACGCCGTTTCCGGCTACCGCTCCTACGCGTTCCAGAAGCAGCTGTACGCGAACTACGCCGCGCGGGACGGCTACGCTCTGGCGGACCGCTATTCGGCGCGCGCCGGACATTCCGAGCACCAGACCGGACTTGCGATCGACGTCAACAGCGTGCTGCGCAGCTTTGCGAACACGGCGGAGGGCAAATGGCTGGCGGCGCACTGCCATGAATACGGCTTCATCCTTCGTTACCCGGAGGGGAAAGAAGACGTCACGGGCTTCATGTACGAGCCGTGGCACATCCGCTATCTCGGCGTCGAGACGGCGACGCGCGTCGCCGCGAGCGGGCTGACGCTCGAGGAATATCTGGGCATCACCTCCGTCTACGCGGACTGAAAACTCCCGGACAGCGGTCGCTGTCCGGGAGTTTTTTGTTTTTCCGCTTATTATGCAAGCGTCACGGTCACGTGATAGACGTCGTTGTCCGTCCCGTACACGAGGCAGTCGACGACATCGTCCCGCACCGAGCCGCCGCGCGGTCCGCTGACCGAGAACGATTCCGCCGTGAAATCGCCGATCGGCCGCGACGCGGCGAGTGTCCAGCCGACACCGTCCTCGCGGTACACGTCGATCCGCGCGCCCGCCTCGCCGACGCTGCAGACGAGCAGATACTTTGACCCGTCCGCCGTCTGCGCCATGCGGACGGCCGCCTCCTTCGTCAATCCTTCGATCCCGAGTTCCCCGCTCGAAACGAGCGCCGTTCCGTCGTACACCGCATGGATATGCTTCAGCGTCTTTGTGATAAGCGCCGGATCGGCACGCCGTTCCGTATCATTGAAATCGAAATGATACGCCGTATAGAACACGTGCAGCCGTCCGTCCGCGTCCACGTACGCGTCGCCGCAGTCGGCGGCGTCGACGACGGACCAGATCCCCCGTCCGCCCTCCGCCTCGTACGGCGGCTCGAGTTCGACGCACTGCACCGTATCCCCGGCGAGATCCGGGATATAGAAAAGCATGAGCGAATCGGCGATCTCGTCCGTACGCCCGCGGTAGGTGAGCGCCGCGGGCAGCGGGGAGGTGAACTTCGTCTCCCGCCGCACGGTAAGGTACTCGACGCCGTCCGCGTCTTTCTCCCCCCGATAATCGGTGACGATGGGGCGGCCGACGATCCTCGTACCGACGAGATACGCCCCGCCCCGTCCGTCGGCGAGCGTGAACAGCCGCGTATAGACGTCCGGGATCGGACGGTCGAACACGAACGTTCTGCGCGACGCCTCCTCCGGCATCCCGTCCGCGCGGAGAGGATACCCGGTCAGCGTGAAGGGATTCGTATTCATGGCGTACAGCGCATATCCGCCGCCGTCCCCGGCGAGGAGATCGATCTGCTGCACAAGCGTTCCGTCGTCCGCCTCGCCGACACAGCGCTCCGTCACCGTGCCGCGCGCCGGATCGACGACGTATTCCCGGAAGCCGTCCGGTGTGCAGACGGCGATCATCCCGTCCGGGGTACGGTACATCGTCAGATACCGGTCCTGCCGCGACACGTAACCGCCGCAGAAGAGAACCTTCGCGCCCCCCTCATCGAGCCGGACAATGCAGAAATCCTCCCGCTGTCCGTCATACGAATACGTGAGATCCCCGACGGTATGATCGTACGTGAACGCGGCGTACGCGCCGTGTTCCGTGCGCACGATCTTCGTCGTGTGGGCGGAGCTGAACGCGCGCCGGTCGAGGCGATGATCGACGCAAAGACCGTATTCCCCGAGTACGTCCACCGCCGGCGTCATCGAGTAATCTTCAAGCGACAGCGTGAAGGTATACACCGTATTCCCTCCTCCGCCGCCCGCGCGGGACTTGCCGTAAAAGAAGCAGCTCACGGTACCGTCCTGCGTCGATCCGTCGCGCACCGCGCTGATGCAGGAGGAGCCCGCCCTGATCCCGTCGCGCAGAGGGAGCGTCTTCACGTGGATCCACGTCCTGCCGAGCGCGTCCTGCGCCCGCCAGCTCCCGATCCGCGTCCCGTCCCGATCGAGGATGAACAGGATCATGTACAGCGTTCCGTCCGTCCCCTGCGTGACGAACGGCTTGCATCCCGTGTCCTCTTCCCCCGCGAAAGGGATCCGTTCGTTGAAAACGCATTCCATGCCGCGGTAGACCGCGTGGCGGTACTGCCTGTCCGAATCGAGGTCCGGCTGTCTGCCGGAAAGATCGTACAGGGAATACAGATACGTCACGTGGAGATACCCGTCCGCGTCCAGGAAGACGCTGCCGCTCTGGTTGTTCGTGATGCACGACCAGATCCCCTCTCCTCCGCGTTCCGAGTACGCCGCGTGGATCGTCGTATACGTCACGTTCTCCGGCGAGGTCAGATCGGGAATATGGAAAAGGCGCAGTTCGTCCCAAAGATATTTGTTCTCCCCCGCGTCCCGGAGCTTCGGCTCCAGATCCACCACGTCGTCCCGCTCGCCGACGATATAGGCGCCGCCGTTTCCGTCGGGGAACGGGAACAGATAGCAGTGACGGCGGATCCCTTCGATCCTTTTGTACAGAGCCGGGCAGGACCACGTCTTCGTCTCCATGTCGAAGGTGAACCATGAGAGCAGGAAATCGCCGGAACCGAGACCGCTCGCGCAGAAGGCGTACAGTCTGCGGCGGGCAAAATCGAACATGACCTGCGTATATTTCGAGAACCCGGCGTCGCAGGCAAATCCGGACCTTGCCGCGTACTCCGTCACCGCGTCCGTATCCCGGTCGAAGAGATACACGCTCAGCGTTTCCGGGCAGCAGACGGTGACGACGACATCGCCGCCCGTATCCTGTCCGATATTGACGAGGGGCGTGGAATGGTCCGCCAGATATTCACCGCAGTACAGGATGACGGCGCGGTCGTCCGGGCCGATCTTCGCCACGTAAAACTTGGCGGTGTGGGATTCGTAGCCGAAGTCCGTGACGAACGCCGTGTACGTTCCGCGCGCCGTGTGGACGACGCGCATCTGCTGCCCGCCGTGAGAGGCGTTGTAGGGGCGGCCGGTATGCGTGTTCGTCCGCATCCCGATCCCGGCGAGGACGCTCTCCGCCGCGGAAACGGAGGGGGGGACGATCTTCCGCTTTTTCTCCATATCCGTTCTCCTCCCGCTTATTTCAGAAACGTCACGGTCACGTGATAGACGTCGTTGTCCGTCCCGTACACGAGGCAGTCGACGGTGCCGTCCTCGACCGATCCGCCGCGCGGAGAACTGACCGAGAACGATTCGGCGGTGAAGTCGCCGATCGGCTGCGACGCCGTCAGCGCCCAGCCGTCCTCCGTCTCAAAGTACACGTCGATCTGTGTGTCTTCCTCGCCGAGGCGGCAGACGAGCAGGAACATCGTGCCGTCCGCCGTCTGCGCCATGCGGATCGCGGGACGCCGGATATAGTCGTTGTTCCGCGACGAATTGAAAAGCTGCATCATGCCGGCGGCGGTCTCCTTCGTCACGCCGACGAGCTCCAGCTCCTCGGTGGAAACGAGCGCCGTACCGTCGTACACCGCGTGGATGTGCTTCAGCGTGTCCGCGATCAGCGCCGGATTGCCGCGCCGGTCGGCGTCGTCGAAATCGAAACGGTATACCGCGTAGATCACGTGCAGCTTCCCGTCGGCGTCGACGTACACGTCGCCGCTCTCCGACACGTCGACGACGGACCAGATGCCGTCTCCGCCCTCGGCCTCGTACGGCGGTTGGACCGTGACGCATTTGACCTCGTTCCCGCCGAGATCCGGAATATAGAACAGTTCCACGGAATCCTTGAACGTCCGCGTGCGTCCGTTGTAGGAAAGCCCCTCCGGGATCGGAGAAGAATACACATTCTCCCGCGGGTATACCGTGACGGTATAGCCTCTTTCGTCGCGGATCGTTTCCGCAGGCAGCACGTCGGGGACGCCGCAGACTCTCGTCCCGACGAGGTACGCGCCGCCGTGGCCGTTATACAGCATATAAAGATCGTCCAGGCGGCCGCTTACCGCCGCATCGAAAACGTACTCTTTATCTTTGTCCGTCTGTTTCTGCAAAATCCGGTGCTTCTGCAGATCCTGATCCGACGAGAGCGTGTTCCCCGTCAGTACATAGGGATTCGTTTTCGGATGGAAGAAGACGTACGTCTCACCCTTCTCGGTATCGACGAGGAAGTCCGTCTCCTGCCGCTCCTTTCTTTTTCTCCTCTCCATCATCCAATCCTCCGCCTCATCCGTGTCCGGATCGATGACGTATATTTCGCAGCCGTCCGGCACGCTGACGCAGATCCTGCCGTCCGACAGCCTCTGCATGCTCAGGTACGCGTCCTGCCGGGAAGCATACTCTCCGGAATACAGGATCTTTGTACGGCCGCCGTCTTCTATTTTGACGATATGGAACTGTTCCGCGTCTCCATACACGTAATTGTACACGAACGCCGCGTACGTTCCCTTTTCTGTGCGGATGATCTTCGTCGGGTGGGAATCGCGGTAGGCGCGGGTATCCATCATATGGTCCTGCGACAGATCGAATCCCTCGAACACGTCCACGGGATCGGAACAGCTGTAATCGTCCAGAGAGATCGTGAACACGTGAACGGTATCGGGAGGAGCATAACTGTAGACGAACCCGCTCACGACGTTGTCCTGCGTCGAGCCGTCGCGCGGACTGCTCATGGAATACGCCGTGCCGTCCTTCCCCGTGGAAAGGACCGTCACCGGCGTCCACGTCTTCCCGAGCGGATCCTCCGCCCGGTAGATTTCCACGTTGTCCGTCAATCTGTTCGCGCAGAATACGATCATGTACAAAGCCCCGTCCGTCTTCTGCGCAAGGAGCGGCTTGAAAACGTTGTAACCGGCGTTCCCGTCAAGAAAGCCGAGCTGCTCGTTGTACACGCATTCCATTCCCTTATAGATCGCGTGGCGGTACTGGTATTCGATCCCGCCGCCGCCGAGCGTATACGTGACGTGCAGATAGCCGTCGGCGTCCATGAAGGCGCCGCCGCTGTGCCCCATCGTCGCAAACGACCAGTCTCCCTCGTGACCGTGCTCCCTGTACGCTTCCTGGATCGTCGTCCAGGTGATGTTTTCCGGCGCGGTCAGATCGGGGATGTAAAAGAGCCGGAGCTCATCAAACAGCCATTTGCTGTCTCCCTGGTAGTCCTTCTCCAGCGTCCCGAGGTCGTCCCGCTCGGCGACGATGTATGCGCCTCCGCTGCCGTCCGGAAACGGATAAGCGTAACAATGCCGACGGACGCCCTCGATCCACTTATAGGTGCTGGTCTCCGTCCATCGGCCGCTTTCCATATCGAACGTGAACCATTCGAGCAGAAAATCGCCCGTACCGGCGCCGCCGAAGCAGAACACGTAGATTTTCCGGCCGGCAAAATCGAACATCGTCTGCTGATACCCGGGGGCCTGACCGTCGCCGTGACGCGTGTCCCCCGTGCTGGCAAATACGAGGGGCGACGTGTACTCCGTCATCGCATCCGTATCGTGATCGAACACGTACACGCTCAGCGTTTCCCCGCAGCCGAGAGCGACCACGACGTCGCCGTTCAGATCCTGCCCGATATTGACCGGCGTCGTTCCGCCGGCAGGGTAGTATTCTCCCGTATACAAAAGCGTGACACAGCCCTCGTTATCCGCCTTCATGACGACGAAGATCCCGGTCCCCGTCTGACTCTCGAAATCCGTGACGAAGGCAGTGTACGTGCCGCGTTCCGTGTGGACGACGCGCATCTGCTGTCCGCCGTGGTACGCCGGGTAGGCCTCTTCCCTGTTCAGATTTGTCCGCAGATCGTTCGCTTTGAGGAGGCTCGCCGCCTCGGAGACGGTGATCTCATACCCGGACGGAACGAGCGCCGGTGCGGGCGCCGTGCCGCCGGGATTGTCCGTCGGCGAGGTGCCGTTCGTCGAGCAGGCGGCGAGCGCGGCGAGGAGCGTCGGCGCAAGAAGGGCGGTCAGTGCAAGTGTAAGGATCCGCTTCATGGTCTTATTCTCCTTGTGTGGGATTTGATATGGTTATTGTGCAAACGTCACGGTCACGTGATAGACGTCGTTGTCCGTACCGTAGACGAGGCAGTCGACGGTGCCGTCCTCGACCGATCCGCCGCGCGGTCCGCTGACCGAAAACGATTCGGCGGTGAAAGAGCCGAGCGGCTGCGACGCCGTCAGCGCCCAGCCGTCCGCCGTCTCGGCATACACGTCGATCTGCGCGCCCGCCTGTTGCAGATCACAGACGAGCAGGTATTTCGTGCCGTCCGCCGTCTGCGCCATGCGGACGGAGGAATCCTTCGTCAGTCCGGCGATGCCGAGCTCCCCGCTCGAGACGAGCGTCGCGCCGTCATAGATCGCGTGCATATGCTTCAGCGTCCGGGCGACGAGCGCCGGGTTCCCGGGGCGCTCCGCATCGTTGAAACCGAAGTGATACGCCGTGTAGAATACGTGCAGTTTTCCGTCGGCATCGAGATAGGCGTCGCCGCGGTCCGCCGCGTCGACGACGGACCAGACGCCCCGGGCGCCCTCCGCCTCGTACGGCGGCTCGAGCTCGACGCAGCGCACCGCATCCCCGGCGAGATCCGGGATATAGAACAGCATGAGCGAATCGGCGATCGTCTTCGTGTATCCGCTGTAGGTGAGCGCCGCGGGAAGCGGGGAGGTGTAGCGCGCCTCCCGCGTCACGGCGAGGCGGAAGCTGCCGTCCGCTTCGTACCGTCTTTTGCGGTCGGTGATAACGGGGCGTCCGATCACTCTCGTACCGACGAGATACGCCCCCGCCTTCCCGTCGGAAAGCGTATACAGACCGGTATAGACGTCCGGGATCGTGCGATCGAAAACGTACGCCTTCGGTACGCCGAAGGGCATCCCGTCCGCACAGATGCGGTATCCGGTCAGCGTAAAGGGATTCGTATTCATACAGCACAGCGCGTATTCCGTACCGTTCGCGGCGATGATATCCGTCTGCTGCCGCACAGCCGACGCGCCGCCCGCCGCGATCCGTTCCCTCACCGTGCCGCTCTCCGGGTCGACGGTGATCGCCGTGTCCCCGTCCGGCGGACAGACGACGATCTTTCCGCCGTCCGTACGCCGCATCGTCAGATATCGGTTCTGCCGCGAGACGTAGCTGCCGGAATACAGGACCTTCGTTCCCTCGCCGCCGATGCGGACGACGTGGTATTCTTCCTTCTTGTTTTCATAGTCCCAGGTATCGTAGGTGCGCGGGCCGAAGACGTAATTGTACGTGAACGCGGCGTACGCTCCCTTCTCCGTGTGCACGATCTTCGTCGTGTGGGCGGAGTTGTACGCGCGCCGGTCATGGCGCGGCTCGGTGACGAGATCATATTCCTTGAGGAGGTCCGCCGCCGGAGTCACGGTGTGATCCTTCAGCGACAGCGTAAAGGCATACGCCGTGCAGCGTACATTCCGTTCGTCGTTCCCGTAGAAGAAGCAGCTGAGGACGTCGTCCTGCACGGAGCCGTTCCTCGCCTCGCTGATCGAAAAGGATTTCACGAGCAGCCCCTCCGGGATGCGGACGGTCGCCTCCGGCTTCCATTCTCTGCCGAGCGTGTCCTGTGCGCGGTAGATCCCGATCGGCGCGGCGCCCTCCCGCGCCCACTGCGTGCAAACGATCATATACAGCGTCCCGTCCGCCGCCTGCGTGACGAGCGGTCTGCACCCCGTGCCCCCTTCTCCCGCGAAGGGGATCCGCTCGTTGAACACGCATTCCATGCCGCGGTAGACCGCGTGACGGTAATGATAGTCCTGATCGAGATCGGGGTGCTTGCCGGAGAGGTCGTACAGACAATACAGATACGTCACGTGGAGATATCCGTCCGCGTCCATGAAGACGCCGCCGCACTGGTTGTTCGTGATGGACGACCAGATCCCTTCCGCTCCGCGTTCCGAGTACGCCTCGTGGATCGCCGTATACGTGACGTTCTCCGTCGAGGTCAGATCCGGGATATGGAAGAGCCGCAGCTCGTCCCACAGATACTTGTGCTCCCCCGTATCCCGGAGCTTCTCCTCCAGTTTGACCGTGTCGTCCCGCTCGGCGACGAAATACGCGCCGCCGCAGCCGTCCGGGAATGGATACAGATAGCAGTGCCGCCGGATCCCCTCCATCTTCTTGACGAAGGCGGGGGCGGACCACTGCTTTTTTTCCAGATCGAAGAGGAACCACGACAGGATGAAGTCGCCGGTGCGGACGTCGCTCTCATAGAAGGCGCAGATCCTGCGGCGGGCAAAGTCGAACAGGACCGCCGAATATCCGCCGGAGCAGAAGAACGCGCCCCGCTCGGTATACTGTGTCACCTCGTCCGTATCGCGGTCGAAGATATACGCGTTCAGCGTTTCCGGGCCGCATGCGACGACGACGACGTCGCCGGTCACGTCCTGCCCGATATTGAGCAGCACCTCGGAGTTGTCCGACATGTACTCGCCGCAGTACAGAAGCGTGACGCGATCCTCGGCGTCGATCTTCACCACGTGAAAGTATTCCCTCTCGAACTCGGTGACGACCGCCGCATACGTGCCGCGCGCCGTGCGGACGACGCGCATCTGCTGCCCGCCGTGATACGCCGGAGACGGAAAGCCTTTGTTGATATTCGTGCGCAGGCCGTTTGCGGCAAGGATGCTTTCCGCTTCGGAGACCGTGATCTTCGTTTTATTCTCCATGAGCGATCCTCCCGATCCTCCCATTCTACGCGCTTACAGCGCGAGGGTGACGCTGACGTGATACGCGTCGTTGTCCGTCGCGTAGACGAGGCAGTCGACCGTATCGTCCCGCACCGATCCGCCGCGCGGTCCGCTGACCGAGAACGATTCCGCCGTGAAATCGCCGATCGGCTTCGCCGCCGCGAGCGACCAGCCGTCCGCCGTCTCACGGTACACGTCGATCCGCGCGCCCGCCTCGCCGATATTGCACACGAGCAGATATTTCGTGCCGTCCGCCGTCTGCGCCATGCGGACGGAGGAATCCTTCGTCAGTCCGGCGATCCCGAGTTCCTCGGAGGAAACAAGAGACGCGCCGTCATAGACCGCGTGCATATGCTTCAGCGTCTTTGCGATGAGCGCCGGATTCTCCCGCCGCTCCGCGTCGTTGAAATCGAAGTGATAGGTCGTATAGAACACGTGCAGTTTCCCGTCTCCGTCGAGGTACGCGTCGCCGCAGTTCGCCGCGTCCGCAACGGACCAGATCCCGCGGTCCCCCTCCGCCTCGTACGGCGGCTCGATCCCGATGCACTCCGCTTTGCCGCAGGCGAGATCCGGGATATAGAACAGCGCGAGCGAATCGGTGAGGGTATCCGTGTGCCCGTTGAAGATCAGCTTCTCGGGGAGAACGCCGCAGTACTTCGCTCCCTTTGTCACCGCGAGATACGTCCTTCCCCGCTCGTCCGGCGTGTCCTCGAAATGTGTGATGATGGGACGGCCGCAGATCCTCGTGCCGACGAGGTACGCGCCCTTCTTCCCGTCGGCGAGCGTATACAGACCGGTGTACGTACCGCCCGCCGGCGGATCGAGGCGGTACGTCTTCGGCTCCGCCGCCGTCCCGTCCGCGGCGAGCGCGCCGCCCGTCAGCGTGAAGGGATCCGTATTCATGGAATACAGCGCGTATCGCGCGCTCCCCGAGACGACGGCGTCCGTC
This sequence comes from Clostridiales bacterium, assembly GCA_016288155.1. Lineage (GTDB taxonomy): Bacteria > Bacillota > Clostridia > Oscillospirales > CAG-272 > SIG701. The sequence continues at coordinate 19,232 of JAEEYP010000078.1, forward strand.
TGCTGGCGCGCGAGCTCGGCGGACGGCGCCGAAGCGCGGATCGCCACCTTGTCCGTCTTCGGATCGACGAGGCAGACCGCGTCGCCGTCCGGCGGGAAGACGGCGACGGTGCCGTCCGGCATCCGCCGCATCGTCAGATAGCGGTTCTGATGGGAGTCGTAGCTGCCGGTATGCAGGATCTTCGCCTGTCCGCCGGCGAGCTTCGCAATGACGAAATCCTCCCGCTTTCCGTCGTAGTTGTAGTCGTCGCTGTTGAAATCGTAATAGTAGTTATACACGAACGCGGCATAGGCGCCGCTCTCCGTGCGCACGATCTTCGTCGTGTGGGCGGAACTGTACGCGCGCCGGTCCATGCGGTTGTCGAAGATCAGATCGAAGCCGTCGAAAACGTCCACGGGGCCGGACAGACTGAGATCGTCGAGCGAGACCGTGAAGATATAGACGGTCGACTTATCGATCCTTTCCCCGTTGACCACGCAGCGATAGCAGTAGCAGAAGCAGCTCACCGTACCGTCCTGCGTGGAGCCGTCGCGCGGAGCGCTCATGGAATAGGCGGGCGAGGTGATGCCGCCCGGCAGCGTGAGCGTCTTCACCGGCTTCCATGCCGTGCCGAGCGCGTCCCGCGCCTCATAGATCTCCACTTGATCCTCCCCCGCGGACGCATTGAACGCGAGCATGAACAGCGTCCCGTTTTTGTCCTGCGCGAGGAGCGCCTTATACGGCACGAACGGATCTTTCATAAGGAAGTCTATCTTCTCGTTGTACACGCACTCCATGCCGCGGTAGATCGCATGGCGGTACTGACAATCCGAATCAAGATCCGGGTGCTGCCCGGAGAGATCGACCAGCTGATACAGATACGTAACGTGCAGATACCCCGCCGCGTCCATGAACACGCCGCCGTAATGACCGTTCGTGATCCCGGACCAGATGCCCTCCGCCCCGCGTTCCTCGTACGCCGCGTGGATCGTCGTATAGGTGATATTCTCCGGCGAGGCCAGATCGGGGATATGGAAGAGCCGCAGCTCGTCCCACAGGTATTTGTTGGCGCCGGTGTTTTTCAGCTTCGGCTCAAGCGCGATCGCGTCGTCCCGCTCGGCGACGATGTACGCGCCGCCCTTCCCGTCCGGGAGCGGATAGATATAGCCGTGGCGGCGCAGACCCTCGAACCACTTGTAGCAGCTCCCGTCGCTCCACTTCCCCGTTTCCATATCGAACGTGAACCATTCGAGGAGGAATTCGCCGCTGTACAGACCGCCGAGGTAGAAGGCGTAGATCTTCCGGCGGGCGAAATCGAACATCGTCTGCTGGTAGCCGGGGAGCCAGCGCTTGAAAGAGTTGTCGCTCTTCTGTTCGGTGTGGCTGAACACAGCCTGCGCCGAGTACTCCGTCATCGCGTCCGTCTCGTGATCGAAGACGTACGTGCTCAGCTGCGCCGGGCCGGCGGCGACGACCACGACGTCGCCGTTCACGTCCTGCCCGATATTGACGAGCGTCGTCGAATGATCCGCCTGGTATTCTCCGCTGTAGAGCATCGTAACGCGGTTTTCGTTGTCGATCTTCATCACGCGGAACTTTCCGATCCAGGTCTGTCTGCCGAAATCCGTGACGAACGCCGTGTACGTGCCGCGCGCCGTGTGGACGAGGCGCATCTGCTGTCCGCCGTGATACGCCTGATACGGACCAGCGTGGTTGACATTCGTCCGCATACCGTTCGATGCGAGGATGCTTTCCGCCTCGGAGACGGAGAGTTTTTTCGGGTCCTTTTCCATGATCGTTCTCCTTTTTGATTGATTCAGAATGGAACTGGAACGGCTGTCGCTTCGGTTTCCGCTTTTATTTCGCAAACGTCACGGCGACGTGATAGACGTCGTTGTCCGTCGCGTAGATCAGGCAGTCGACGGTGTCGTCCTGCACCGATCCGCCGCGGGGTGAGGTGATATTGAACGCTTCCGCGGTGAAATCGCCGATCGGCTGCGCGGCGCACAGGGCCCAGCCGGTCTCCGTCCGGCAGTACGCGTCGATCCGCGCGCCCTCCTCGCCGAGATTGCACGCGAGCAGGTACACCGTGCCGTCCGCCGTCTGCGTCATGCGGATCGCCGTATCCTTCGTCATGCCGGGCATATCCAGGATCTCTGAAAACACAAGCGTCGCACCTTCGTATACGGCGTGGATCCGCTGCAGCGTATCGGCAACGAGCTGCGGGTTTTCCCTGCGGTCGTTGTCGTCGAAATCGAAGTGATACGTCGTGTAGTAAACGTGCAGCTTCCCTTCGGCGTCAACGTACGCGTCGCCGCTCTCCGCAAGATCGACGACGGACCAGATACCGCTGTTTCCTTCCGCTTCATACGGCGGCTCGATCTCCACGCGCTGCGCCGTTTTCCCGTTAAGATCCGGGATATAAAAGAGCACGACGGAATCTTTAAAGGCGCGCGTGCGTCCGTCATACACCAGACCCTCCGGAATGGGTGTGTTCACATCCGTCCTGGGGTACATACGGGCGACTCTGCCCGCATCGTCGCGATACCACGTTCCTTTGACCGCCTCGGGTATCCCGACGACCCGGGTACCGACGATATAAGCGGCGCTGTGTCCGCCGTAAAGCATTTCAATATCGTCGATGTGTTCGTTCATCGCCGTATCGAAGATGTACTCCGTGTCGGCATTCGTCTGCTTCTGCAGAAAACCCATCGGCGAGAGCTTATTTCCCATAAGCGTGTAGGGAACCGTCTGTGAGTGGAAGAAAACGTACGTATTCCCGGTATCGGAGTCGACCAGAAGATCCGTCTGCTGACGGGTCTCATTCCGTTTTTTCTCGATCTGCTCCTCTTCCACTTCACCCGTGGAGGGATCGAGAACATATACCTCGCTTCCGTCCGGCGAACAGATATAGATCCTGCCGTCGGGCAAACGCTGCATACTCAGATACTTATCCTGCAAGGAGACGTAATCGCCCGAATACAAAATCTCCGCGCTGCCGTCGTCGCCGATCCTGACGATATGGAACTGCTCCGCGTCCTCATACACATAGTTGTAGACAAAGGCCGCATACGTGCCTTCCTCGGTGCGGAGGATCTTCGTCGGGTGGGAATTATGGAACGCGCGTGTGTCCGCCTTGCTGTCGGTCATCAGATCCAGTCCTTCAAAAACGTCTGTCGGATCCGAGAAGCTGAGATCCTTCAGCGACAGCGTAAAAACATATACCGTGTTCCGGCGGACTCCGGCCGTATGGTAACTGTATACGAAGCAGCTCACAGTGTCGTCCAGCGTGGAACCGTCGCGCATGGCGCTCATACTGAAAGCAGCCACTTGAATGCCGTCCGGCATCTCATACGTTTTTTCCAGCGTCCACGTCTTTCCCAGTTCGTCCTCCGCTCTGTAAACGGAAATCCGATCTTCATCCGTCTGCTGCGTCGCGACGACCATGTACAGTGTTCCGTCCGTCGCCTGCATCAAAAGCGGCTTGAGGGTGACGCTTTTTGCGTCTTCCAAAAACGTCAGCTGCTCGTTGAATATGCATTCCATGCCCTGATAGACAGCGTGACGGCTCTGCGGTTCTCCCCCGCCCCCGTATTTATAGGTGATGTGGAAATATCCGGCGGCATCGACGAACACGCCGCCCTGATGGCCGCAGGTCGCGGTCGACCAGATCCCCTCCTGGCCGCGTTCCGTATACGCCTCCTGAATCGTGGTATACGTGATGCCGTCCGTCGAAGTCAGATCGGGAATGCGGAACATCCGGAGCTCATCCCACAGCCAGGTGGAACCGCCTTTGTACCTTTCCTCGATCGCCGCCAAATCGTCCCGTTCGGCGATGATGTACGCCCCGCCGGCACCGTCCGGAAACGGATACAGGTAACCGTGTCTGCGGACGCCCTTGATCCACGTGTAAAGGCTGTACTCTCCCCACTGTCTGGTTTCCATATCGAACGTGAACCACTCCAGCAGCCAGTCGCCCGTACCCGCGCCGCCGCAGTAGAACTCATAAATCTTCCGGTTTGCAAAATCGAACATCGTCTGGGAATAGCCGGGTAAGCCGGCGTCGGGTCTGACCGGATCCGAACCGCTGGAAAACAGCGCCTGCACCGTATACTCCGTCATCGCGTCCGTTTCGTGATCGAAGAAATATGCGCTCAGCGTTTCGTGTCCTCCGAGCGCCACCACGACGTCGCCGTTCAAATCCTGCCCGATATTGACCGGCGTCGTGCTGGAATCGGCCCTGTAGTCATCCGTGTGCAGAATCGTTACGCGGCCGTCGTTGTCGATCTTCGCCACGACGAAAACGCCGATACCCGTCTGACGCCCGAAGTCCGTGACGAACGCGGTATACGTCCCGCGCTCCGTATGGACGACGCGCATCTGCTGCCCGCCGTGATACGCCGGGTAGGCGCTTTCACGGTTGATATTCGTCTGCAGACCGTTCGCTTTCAGAACGCTGGCTGTATCGGAAAACGAGATATTGTGCGCCGCGTCAGCAAAAACAGGCGCGGGCGGCTCCGTTTCCGGCGGCTCCGTCGCGGGCGCGTCCGTCGCGGGAACGTCCGTCGCCGGGGCGGAGGTGTCCGCCGGGGACGGCTCCGTTCCGGAGCAGGCGGCGAGCACGGCGGGAAGCGCCAGCGCGAAGAGGGCGGTCAGGGCAAGCATGAGGATCCGTTTCATGGTCTTATTCTCCTTGTGTGGGATTCGATATGGTTATTGTGCAAACGTCACGGTCACGTGATAGACGTCGTTGTCCGTACCGTAGACGAGGCAGTCGACGGTGCCGTCCTCGACCGATCCGCCGCGCGGGGAACTGATCGAGAACGATTCGGCGGTGAAGCCGCCGATCGGCTCCGTCGCCGTCAGCGCCCAGCCGTTCTGTGTCTCAAAGTACACGTCGATCCGCGCGTCCGCCTCTTGCAGGTTGCAGACGAGCAGGTATTTCGTCCCGTCCGCCGTCTGCGTCATGCGGACGGAGGAATCCTTCGTCAGTCCGGCGATGCCGAGCTCCTCGCTCGAAACGAGCGTCGTCCCGTCGTACACCGCGTGCATATGCCGCAGCGTCCGGGCGATCAGCTCCGTGTTGCCGGGGCTGTCGACGTCGTCGTAATCGACGTGATACGTCGTGTAGAACACGTGCAGCTTCCCGTCCGCGTCGAGGTACACGTCGCCGCAGTCGGCGACATTCACGGCGGACCAGACGCCGCGGTCACCGTCCGCGTCGTACGGCGGCTCGATCTCCACGCACTGTACGACCGTGTCGTTTGCGACGTCTGCGATATAGAAGAGCATCACGGAATCATAGAAGCGCTTTGCGCGGCCCTGATACTCGAGCGCCTCGGGGTACCACGCGAGATCCGTCGCCCAGATGAGCTCCAGATGTCCCTCGTCCGTCCCGTCGCGCTTCAGCTTCTCGGCGCCGTCGAGATATAGGTACAGATACGTGATCTCCGGGATCCCCGTCTCTCTCGTCCCGACGAGGTACGCGCCCGCCTTGCCGTCCGACAGCGTATAGAGACGAGTGTACCCGGCGGCGAGCTCCGTGTCCGTCGTGAATTCCTTTTTGGAATCCGTATCGAGCGAGCGCCCGTTCGCGGCGATCTCGTACCCGATCATTGTCAGGGGATTCTTGTTCATGTTCGTCTTCGCGGCAAAGAGCGCGTACGTCTTCCCCGTCGCGGGGACGGTGATGACGTCCGCCTGCTGCAGCTCCGACTTCAGCTTGGCGATGGCGTACTCCGTCACCTCGTCCGTCGCCGGATCGACGCGGTACGCCGTGTATCCGTCCGGCACGTGGACCCAGATCTTCCCGTCCGCCGTCCGCCGCACGCTCAGAAAGCGATCCTGCATCGAATCGTATTCGCCGGAGAAGAGGATCTTCGTCCCCTCGCCGGTGATCTTCACGATATGGAACTGCTCGACCTTGTCGTCGCTCCGGGCGGACAGCTGCGAGCCGCCGTACACGTAGTTGTACGTGAACACCGCGTAGGTCCCGTTCTCCGTGCGGATGATCTTCGTCGGATGCCCGGTGCCGTACGCGCGGCGGTCGATCCGGTCGTCCACGATAAGGTCGTACCCTTCAAGGACGTTCTTCACCTCCGTCATGCTCCCGTCCGCGAGGGTCACGTCGAAGGTATATACGGTGCGCAGGGGATTATAGCTGTAGATGAGACAGCTCACGACGTTATCCTGCGTCGAGCCGTCGCGCACGGCGCTCATCGAGACCGACCTCGTATCCGTGATGCCGACGGAGATGACCTTCTGCAGTTCCCATTCCTCCCCGAGCGCATCCTTCGCCCGGTACAGCTCGATCGAGCCGTGGAAATCGTATGCGAGCAGATACAGCGTTCCGTCCGTATCCTGCATGATCATCGGACGGTAGTCCGCGTAATAGCTGTCGTCCCGGAGCGTGATCTTCTCGTTGAAGACGCATTCCATCCCGCGGTAAACGGCGTGGCGATACTCCGCCACCGGTTCGGGCGGTACTTTTGCCCAGTAGATATCCTGAAGCTGATACAGATACGTCACGTGCAGATAGCCGTCGGCGTCCATGAAGACGCCGCCGCGCTGGTTGTCGGTCGAGACGGGCCAGAAGGTCGTCGTGTGCGCGAGTTCCTTGAATCCGTACGCATCCTGCACGGTAACGTACGTGACGTTCTCCGATGACGACATATCCGGGATGTGGAACAGTCTCAGCTCGTCCCACAGCCAGCAGTGTTTCTCGGCGACCCAGAGCTCTTCTTCGAGTTCCACGGCGTCGTCCCGCTCGCCAACGACGTACGCGCCGCCGTCCCCGTCCGGGAGCAGATAGCAGTAGCAGTGCCGCCGGAGCCCTTCGAGGATCACGTACTGACTGCTCTTCGTCCACTCGCACGTCGTCATGTCGAAGCCGAACCATTCGAGGAAGCAGTCGCCGGTCCGGTCGCCGCCGCTGTACATCGCGTAGATCTTTCGCCTCTCGAGGTCGAACATGACGACCGAGTACCCCGGCAGCGTGTATCCCGTGATCTCGTTGATGCTCGTATCCATGCCCAGGCGGCCGTACAGGCCGTCGATTGCGTGGAATTCCGCGTGCGCCGTGTATTCGCCCTTGAGTTCGTCCGTGTCGCGGTCGAACACGAGGACGGTCAGATCCTGCCTGCCGGCGATCGCCACGACGATATCACCGTTGATGTCCTGCGCGATATTGCCCTGCGCTTCCGTCGAGACGTAGCCGCCGACGTAAAGGAGCGTGTTGTTCCCCTCCCGGTCGATCTTGACGACGGCGTACCGCCCGAGCCAGTCCTCGTATCCTCCGTAGGTCGCAAAGGCGGCGTAGGTGCCGCGCTCCGTATGGACGACGCGCGTCTGCATGCCGCCGTGGTACGCTTCCTTCGCCCACTGGGCATTCAGGTTCGTCCGCAGGCCGTTCGCGGCGAGGATGCTCTCCGCCTCGGTGACGGTGATCTCATGCCCGGACGGGACGAGCGTCGGCGCGGGCGGTTCCGTTTCCGGCGCGTCGGTCTCCGGCGCATCGGTCGCCGGCGCGTCCGTAGCAGGAGCGGAAGTGTCCGCCGGGGACGGCTCCGTTCCGGAGCAGGCGGCGAGCGCGGCGGGGAGCGCCAGCGCGAAGAGGGCGTTCAGTACGAAGATGACGATCCGTTTCATAACTTTCATAACAGTGTTCTCCTGAAGTATTTCCGTATCGCGCGTACCGCGCGGATTTTATTGACGCGGGTGTATCCCGCGCCGGGGATGATCGTTCAGCGGGAGCGCCGCCACGCGGCGAGCACGTCCGCGGCGTTCGCTCTCAGGTCGCGCATCGCGTCCTCGTCCGGCGGAAGGAACGGACGGCGGCAGAAGCCGCAGTCGTGCCCCGCCTCGCGGAGCAGCGCCTTGCACGCGCCGATCGCGCCGTAGCGGATGAGCGCCTCGACGACGCGGTTCGCCGTACTCTGGTCGGCCTGCGCCTCCCTGATGCGTCCGGCACGGAAATTCCGGTAGATCGACAGATAGACGTCCGGCATAAGGTTGTACGTGGAGCCGATCCCGCCGTCCGCCCCGGCGGCGAGGCCGGAGAGCAGCATCTCGTCGGAGCCGTTGTAGAAGACGTGCTCCGGATGCTCCGTGCGCAGCCGCTCGAGCAGGAAGAAATCGGAGGACGTGAACTTCATCCCCGCGATGCCGGGGATCGAGAGCAGCTCGTGCAGCTGCGCGGCGTTCAGCGTCATGCCGGTCCGCGCGGGGATGTTGTAGATGATGACCGGGATCCCCGCCGCGTCGGCGATCTCCTCATAGAACCGCTTCACCTCGGGGAATCGGTAGGCGTAGTAGAACGGCGTGACGGAGGAGACCGCGTCCGCCCCCGCCTTCGCTGCGTGGCGGGCGAGCTCCAGCGTCTCGCGCGTGCCGGTGCAGCCGACGTGCGCGATGACCGTGCAGCGTCCCGCCGTCTCTTCCAGCACCGCTTCAAGGAGCGCTTTCCGTTCCTCGACGCTGCACAGCACCATCTCGCCGGTCGAGCCGCCGACGTACAGCCCGTGCACGCCGAAATCCGCCAGGTATTTCGCATGCTTTTTGACGCGCGCCGTATCCAGCGCTTCCCCGTCGTCCGTATATGCCGTCAGAAATGCCGGCATGATCCCGCAGAGCTTTTCCGATTTCATTTTTCTTGTACGCTCCTATTCAATTATGTTTATATAACCCCAGCGTATTATAGCATATCGGAGGGGGATTATCAACCCGTTTCGTCAAGAATTCCCCTCTCCGGCGCACAAAGAAAAGGCAGCCGGGGGGAGACCCGGCTGCCGAAACAAAGACAAGATACACAGCGATCCGCACGCCGCCCGCGCGGACGCGGTCAGTCCACGTCGTAGTTGCCGCCGAACAGCGTATCCGCCGGCGCCTGCGCCGGATGATACGTGCTGTATCCGAGCGGATACATCATGGACAGCTTCATCATATCCTCCTCGTCGAGCGAGAAGTCGTATAGATCGGCGTTGGCGCGGATACGGTCCGCGTGCACGCTCTTCGTGATCGGGCAGACGCCGTACTGGAGCGCGAAGCGCAGGCAGACCTGAGCGCTGGAGCGGCCGTGCTTCTCGGCGATCGCGCAGACGAGCGGATCGCTGAGGACGGCGCCGCATCCGAGCGCGGACCACGCCTCGACGGCCATACCGTGCGCCTGTGACCACCGGACGAGCTCCGGCTGATGATAGCCCGGATGGAATTCGATCTGGTTGACCGCCGGCTTGATCTCCGCCGTCTTCTCCAGCTCGAGGATGTGCTCCGGCAGATAGTTGGAAACGCCGATGGCGCGGATCTTGCCGTCGCGCACCATCTTCTCGAAGCCCCTCCACGTCGCGGCGTTGATCTCCGCCCACTTCGGCGAGGAGACCGGCGTGCACGGCCAGTGGACGAGGTACAGATCGATATAATCCGTGCCGAGCCGGGCGAGCGAGCTCTCGACCGCCGCGATCGTCTTCGTGTAGCCGCGGTCCATGATCCAGTGCTTCGTGGTAAGGAAGATCTCGCTGCGCGCGACGCCGGACGCGCGGATGCCCTCTCCGACGCTTTCCTCATTGCCGTAGCCGGACGCCGTATCGATCGAACGGTAGCCGACCTCCAGCGCCGTCTTCACGCCGTCGCGTGTCAGCTCACCGACGGGGGACTGCCACGTCCCGTAGGCAAGGCAGGGCATCTCGACGCCGCAGTTGAGCGTCACGGAATCCTTGATAGACTGAATTTTCATACGTGCATCTCCTTTATGTTCTGTTGTGGATATTCGGAAATCAGAGACTGCCGATCGAGCGGAAGGCGTCGCGCACGATCGGATCCCGCTCCACCTTCTCCATGAAAACGATGGGACGGCGCGTCCGGTCAAAGGCGTAATGGTAATCGTCGCCGAACACCGGCGCGGGGATCACGGAGAAGGTATACGCCTCCGGAACGGCGAGCACGCCGGGAGCGGCGATGTCCCAGATGACCCGCGCATGACCGACATTGCCCTCGTCGCCAAGGAATTCCGCGGGGAGCTCCTCGCGGAAAAAGCGGCAGGCGGGCGAGTCGCCGCGGATCTCGTTCAGCTCGCTCCGCTCGACGAGGAGCGCCGAGGTGCCGTGGTCCATGGCGGGCAGAAGGACGAGCGGGATCTCCAGATTGAGAAGGAGCTGCCCCGCCGCCTGATCCTGGCAGAGATTGAACTCATACAGATCCCTGTAATCGAGACAGTTCCCGCCGAGCCAGATCACGCAGATCTTTTCGCGGATGGACGGATCGAGAAGCACCGCGGACACGACGTTCGTGATCGCGCCGAGCGAAAGGACGTAGAGCGTCTCCCCCGTCTCGTGCGCGAGGCGGATCAGATCGCGCGCCGCCGGACTGTCGGTCGGACCGAAGCCCGGATTCTCCGTGACCGGCGTACGCGAGCCCTCAAAAACGGGGATCTCGCCCGTCTTCCGGCACCGATCCAGCACGCGGCGCATCTCCGCGCAGCTCTTCTCCATGCCGTCCGCGAAGCCCGTGCTGCGGGCGTTACGGAACGGCGCGGCGTGCAGCGCGAGCACCTCCATCCGCGGGGAGCCGATCGCGTAGGCGACGGCGTACTGATCGTCCATTTCGTTGTAGGTGTCCGAATCGACGACCACTTTTTTGACCCGCGGAGAAGCGATATCCGCAAGGATCGCCCGGGGCGTCAGCATGGCAAGACCTCCCGCCCGTACCGATGATCGCCATCGGTTCTTTCGTTCATTATAGCACGGCGGTCGGATGATGTCAAGCCCTTTCTCCGCCGCTCCGCGTCCGGCGTCACAGCGTCACGCCGTCCTTGAAGATCGCGATCTCCCGGCAGCCGTTCAGCTCGTTTTTCGCCGGCGCGCCGGAGGCGGTATCGAGCACAAGCCGCCAGAAACGCTCGTCGAGCGTCGGATCCGCGTCGAGAGCGGGCGAGGCGTCGAAGTCGATCCACCGCGCCTTTTTCCGCGCGAGCGCGGCGTTGGAGGCGATCTTCAGCGTGGGCACCGGCGCGCCGAGCGGCGTGCCCCGCCCCGTCGTGAAGAGGATCAGCGTACAGCCCGCCGCCGTCAGATTCGTCGAGGCGACGATATCGTTGCCCGGTCCCTCAAGCAGCCACAGCCCCCCGGACGGGATCCGGTCGCCGTATCCGAGCACGCCCATCACCGGCGCGCTCCCGCTCTTCTGCGTGCAGCCGAGCGATTTGTCCTCCAGCGTGCTGATGCCGCCCGCCTTGTTCCCGGGCGACGGATTCTCGTACACGACCTGCCCGTGGCGGACGAAGTATTCCTTATAGCGGCGGATGAGCGAAACGGTATCGTCGAACGCCTCCCTGCTCGCGGCGCGGTCCATGAGCAGCGTCTCCGCGCCGAACATCTCCGGCACCTCCGTCAAAACGGCTGCGCCGCCCGCCGCGGTCAGCCGGTCGGTGAAGCGGCCGACGAGCGGATTCGCGGTGATGCCGGAATAGCCGTCCGAGCCGCCGCACTTGAGCCCGATCCGCAGCTCCGACACGGGACAGGGAACGCGGACGTCCCGCGCCGCGCGCGCCGCCAGCTCGCCGAGCAGGCGCTTCCCTTCTGCGATCTCGTCCTCGACCTCCTGGCAGACGAGGAAACGGATCCGCTCCGGATCCGCGTCGCCGAGGAGCGCGCGGAAGGATTCCATCGTATTGTTCTCGCAGCCGAGTCCGATCACGAGCACGCCGCCCGCGTTCGGGTGGAGCGCCAGACCGCGGAGGATGAGCTGCGTCGTGCGGTGGTCCCCGCCGAGCTGCGAGCATCCGTAGGGATGCGGGAACGCAAAGCACCCGCACTCCGCCGCGAGACGCTGCGCCACGGCGTTGACGCAGCCGACCGTCGGCACGATCCAGATGTCGTTGCGCACGCCGACGCGGCCGTCCGCGCGGCGGTAGCCGAGGAAGGTCTCCCCCGTGTCGACGGGGGCGGGCACCGGCACGGCGCCGTGAAAAACGTACTCGGCGTCCTCCGTGAGAGAGGTCGCCATATTGTCCGTGTGGACGCGCGCGCCGCGCGGAATGTCCGCCGTCGCGTGGCCGATCGGCATCCCGTATTTGACGATATCCTCGCCGGCGCGCACGTCGCACAGCGCTTCCTTGAAGCCCGTTTCCGTATCGACGGCGACGTTGTCCGACGGATGGATCCTGAGCAGTTTCCCCATCTTACTTTTCCTCAAGGAAGCGGTAGAAGGCGGCGCGGTCTCCGCTCATGATCCGCTCGTAATGCGGCTCTGCCGCGTCCGCGAAGGAGGTGAGATCCTCGCCGAAGAGCTCCGTGTCCGCCAATACCTCGCGGAACGTGCCGCGCTGCATGCGCTCGACGCATTCCGGCGCGTCGTCCGGCGTCCCCTTCCGGTAGAAGGCGACGAGCGACGCGAGCGCGAAGGTAAGGCACGCCGGATCCCGGCCGAATTTCTCCCGGTATTCCTTCATCGTCGGCAGGCAGCGCACGCGGAATTTGCTCACGGAGTTGAGCGCGATGGACTGGAGACGGTGGCGGATGAAGGGATTCTCAAACCGCTCGAAGACGGATTCGGCGAACTCGCGGTTCCCGTTCCCCTCGCCGATCGTCGGCAAGATCTCCTCGCACACGCAGCGCTCGATGAACGCGCGCACCGCCGGATCCCGCATCGCTTCGCCGACGGTCGTCAGCCCGTAGAGCAGCGCGCCGGGCACCATGGAGGTGTGCGCGCCGTTGAGGATGCGTACCTTGCGCTTCTTGTACGGTTTGACGTCGTCCGTCCAGATCGCCGGGATGCCCGAGCGGACGAGCGGGAACTCGTCCTCGTAATTGCCCTCCAGCACCCACAGAGCGAACGGCTCCGTCGTGTCGATGAGGCGGTCGCCGCCGCATTCCGCGATCAGCTCGTCCAGGTGCTCGTCGTCGCGGGGGTATCCGGGAGTGATCCGGTCGACGAGCGTGTTCGAGAAATGGTTCTCCCTCTCCAGCCACGCACCGAACCCCTCGCCGAGCTCCCACAGTGCGGTGTACCGCCGCACGCAGTCGTGCAGCGCGTCGCCGTTGCCGTCGATCAGTTCGCAGGGGAAGAGGAGAAAACCCGGCAGTCCGAGACGGTACCGCTCGTACAGAAACGCGGTCAGCTTCGCCGGATAGGACTTCGGCGGACGGTCGTCCTTCGACTCCGTGCCGAGGTATTCGATGCCGGCCTCCGTCGTGTTGGATATGATGATCCTGAGGTCCGGATTCGCGGCGAGCGCCAGAAATCCGTCGTAGTCCTCGTACGGATCGACGCCGCGGGAGATGGAGGTGATCCTCGTCCGGCGGCAGACCGCCTCTCCGTTCTCCATGCCGCGGACGTACAGATGATACGCGCCGCCCTGCTCGTTCAGCGTGCGGATCAGCCCGCGCTCGACCGGCTGGACGACGACCGCCTTGCCCGTGTAGGTCCCGAGCTCGTTCATGCGGTGGAGGAACATATCGGCGAACGCGCGCAGAAATCCTCCCTCTCCGAACTGCAGGACCGTTTCCTTTACGTTGCTCATTGCTGCATCCTTCTTTATATTTTGATTTTTCCGGTTTTTCAGAGATCCCGCCCGGCGGGCAGCCGCCGGACGGGATCCGATCGCACATCTCTCAGCAGAAGGTGATCTTCAGGCAGTTCGTGTACGCGGTCGGCAGCTTCTCGGGCAGCCGTACCGCCAGCTTGCCGAAGCTGCGGGTGAACGGGACGGCGCCGTAACCGAGCAGCCAGACGCTCCCGATCTTGTCCTCCGATCCGAAGGAGCGGAGCACGGCGACGTGATCCTCCGGCGCGCGCATCATGAAGGCGTATACGTTGTCGCCCTTCACGGTGAACCGGTAGTCCGAGGCGCGCCACGCGACCTCGGCTTCCTTGAAGCCGTCGATCTCGACGGCGCTCTCGCCTTCGCCGTTCACGCGCCACGGACGCGTGCCGTACACGCCCTCGCCGGCGACGGCGTACCACGACGCGATCTCCTCCAGCGTCCAGCGTTCCCATTCGTCGATCGTGCCGTCCGGCTTCTGGAGGATGCTGAGCAGCATCGTCCCGTTTTTGGAGATGACGTCGACGAGCATCTCGATGATATGTCCGGGCTTCTTGTACTCCTGCTGCACGTCGTAGAACCAGTTTCCGATGCAGGTGCCGCTCTCCCACGGATCCGGATCGATGCCGGGGAGCTGGCTCTTCTCGACGTCGAGGACGCCGACGCGGCGGACGTCGGGGTTCCGGTCCTTCTGCGTATACACGGCGTTGTTGAAGCCGTACTTTTCGATGGAGCGGTTGTAGAAGTACGACACCAGCTCAAGCCCGTGCCGATGCCCGTCGCTGTCGAACGGAAGACCGCTGTCCGAATACAGGAAATCCGGCGAGAGGCGGTCGATCATTTCCTTCACGGAAGCGAGCCAGTAATCGTGGAACGCCGCGTTCGTCGTCAGCCACGGATGGTTCTCCTCGTTGTGCTCGTAGTTGTCGTAGTAGAAATCGCGGTATTCCGGATCGTTGCCGTCGTACGGCACGCCGGCGTACGGACCGGTCGTGTCCGCGCCCTTATTGTACCGCCACCAGGAGAAGGAGGCCGCCAGATGCTCGCTCAGTCCAAAGGGCATATGCTGCCCCTCCGCCGCCGCCTTCCACAGCGCGCAGATGTCCTTGCCCGGCCCCACCTTCACGGAGTTGAAGCGGTTGATGGCAGAATCGTAGTTGTAGAAGTGATCGTGGTGCGTCGCCTGCGCCACGAAGTACCGCGCGCCGGCGCGGTGGTACAGATCCATCAGCTCCTCCGGATCGAAGTTCTCCGCCTTCCACAGCGCGCAGATATCCTTATAGCCGAACTTCGACGGATGGCCGTAATGCCGGGTATGATATTTATACTGTTTGGAACCCTCGATGTACATGTTGCGGGCGTACCAGTCGCCGTACATCGGGACGGACTGCGGACCCCAGTGCGCCCAGATGCCGAACTTCGCGTCGCGGAACCAGTCCGGCACGCGGTACTGATACAGGGACTCGAAAGAGGGGGTAAATTCCATGATCTCTTCTCCTTTTTTCTCACTCATGCGTCGGCTTTCGGACCGGCGTTCACGATGTTTTCGGGCATATCCGGGTACTTGGCGGCGAAATTCGCGGCGAATTTCTTCGCCAGCGCGCGCGCCGACGCCTCGTATGCGGCCTTATCCGTCCAGACGTTGCGCGGATCGAGCATCTCGGAGGGAACATTCGGGCATTCCTTCGGGATATTCACGTGGAAGATCGGATCGAGCTCGTACGCCACGTTGTCGAGAGCGCCGGAGAGCGCCGCCGTGACCATCGCGCGCGTGTATCTGAGCTTGATGCGCGGAACGGTACCCGCCGCGCCGCCGCACCAGCCCGTATTGACCAGGAAGACGCGGGCGCCGGTCTCCTCCAGCTTCCGTCCGAGCATCGTCGCGTAGACGGAGGCGTTGAGTGGGAAGAAGGGAGCGCCGAAGAGCGTGGAGAAGGTCGTCACCGGCTCGGTGATGCCGCGCTCCGTACCCGCGAGCTTGCTCGTGTAGCCGGACACGAAGTGATACATCGCCATGTCCCGGTCGAGGCGGGAGATCGGCGGCAGGACGCCGAAAGCGTCCGCCGTCAGGAAGATGACCGTCTTCGGCTGTCCGCCGACGCCGGGGATCGCCGCGTTGGGGATGTAATCGATCGGATAACCGGCGCGCGTGTTCTCCGTGAGCGCGGCGTCCGTGTAATCCGGCTTGCCGTCCCCGTCGACGACGACGTTCTCGAGCAGCGTCCCGAAGCGGATCGCGTCGTAGATCTCCGGCTCGTGTTCCCGTTCGAGCCCGATGCACTTCGCGTAGCAGCCGCCCTCGATATTGAACACGCCGTCGGCGCTCCACGCATGCTCGTCGTCGCCGATCAGCTTGCGCGCCGGATCGGCGGAAAGCGTCGTCTTGCCCGTGCCGGAAAGGCCGAAGAAGATCGCGCTGTCCCCGTCCGCGCCGATGTTCGCGGAGCAGTGCATCGAAAGAATCCCGCGCTTCGGAAGCACGTAGTTCATCACGGAGAAGACGCTCTTCTTGATCTCGCCGGCGTAGCCCGTGCCGGCGATCAGCACCTCGTGCGTCGAGTAATTGATGAGGATCGCCGCCTCGCTGTGCACGCCGTCGATCTCGGGGATGCACTTGAAGCCGGGCGCCGCGACGATCGTGTAATCCGGCTCGAAGGACTCGAGCTGCTCCGCCGTCGGACGGATCAGGAGCTGATGGATGAACAGATTCTGGCTCGCGAGCTCGTTTATGATGCGGAAACGCTGCGTATATTTCGGATCCGCGCCCGCGAAGCCGTCGAAAACGAACAGATCCCTGTTCTGCAGATACGCGAGCAGTTTCGCCTTGATCGCGGCGAAGCGATCCTCGCCGATCGGCACGTTGATCTTGCCCCAGGCGATCTCGTCATGGACCTCGGGCGTATCGACGATGAATTTGTCGTCCGGGCTGCGGCCCGTGTATTTCCCCGTCTCCACGACGAGCGCGCCGGTATCGGAGAGGCGGCCCTCTCCGCGCTGCAGCGCCTGTTCTACCAGAAGCGGAACGGAAAGATTGCGGAATACCCGGCCGTTCCCGGCGATACCCAAACAAATCGGTGTCATAGTTTTCATGATTGCGCCGTCCTTTTCTGAAAAAATACTGAGGAACGCGGCCGCCGTCCGTTTCGCGTGCGGCGAAAATGCGGGCGGATACCGTCTTCACTTTCATTATACTGTGAATTTGTGAATATTTCAACAGGCGCGCGCGAAATTCCCGGTGAAGAGATGAAATTTTGCGGGAGGGGGGAAACGCAGACAGCTACCGTTGTGGAAGGAAAGGCGATCGCAGTCATCGGGAACTCCGGTCCCCGCGCTTCGCCGAAGCTCGGCGGCGGCGCTCGTCAGCTTGTGCGAAGCGTAGGCTCTGAGTCGGTTCGACTCGTCAGAAAGAGGGCGAGGGTGCCTTTGGCACCCTCGCCCTCTTTCTGGTGGGTCATCGGGGACTCTGAACCCGCGCTTCGCCGAAGTTCGGCGGGATCGACCGTCAGCTTATGCGAAGCGCTATGCGATCTTTTTTCGCGCACGCGCGCAAAAAGACGCGGGGCTCTGAGTCGGTTCGACTCGTCAGAAAGAGGGCGAGGGTGCCTTTGGCACCCTCGCCCTCTTTCTGGTGGGTCATCGGGGACTCGAACCCAGGACCAACCGGTTATGAGCCGGTAGCTCTGACCAACTGAGCTAATGACCCGTTCGTATCGCGCGGCGTATCCGTACCGCCGCGGGTATCATTATATCACAGCGTCCGCGCTTTGTCAAGGGGGACGTCGCCGCCGCGCTGCAGGCGGCGGCGGAAGAGAGCGAGCAGGACGAGCTGGATCGCGCTCGCAAGGATCCACGACGCCGGATAGCAGAGAAACAACATCCAGAGCGTGCGATCCGCCGCGAAAACGGTCCAGATCCACACGATCCGCGATAGGCACACGCCGACGAGCGAGGCGACCGTCGGAGAGAGCGACGCGCCCATGCCGCGCAGCGTGCCCATGAGCGTCTGCAGCACGGCGCCGAGGAAATACGTCGTCGTGACCGCCAGCATGCGGATGGAGGTATATTCCAGCACCGTCTCCAATTCCGCCAGCGTTTCCTCTTTACTGCGGAGGAAGAGGGAGATCAGCGGGACGCGGAAGACGTACATGACCGCGCCGACGAGGAACGTGATCCCGGCGGAAAGCCCGACGCAGATCGCGGTGATGCGCCGCAGATCGCCGTACCGGCGGGCGCCGACGTTCTGTCCGACGAACGCGAGCGACGCCTGCCCGAAGGAGGTGCAGAGGATATTCAGAAAGCTGTCGATATTGTGCGCGATCGTGTTCGCTTCCACCGCGAGCGAGCCGAAGGAATTGATCGAGGACTGGATGAGCACGTTCGAGATTGAGAACGCCGCGGACTGCAGTCCGGCGGGGATCCCGATGCGCATGATCTCCTTTAACTTCCCCCCGTCGATGCGCAGTTTGCCCCATTCGAGCCGGCAGGCGTCCCCGCGGCGGCGGAGGAACGATACGAGGAGCACGGCGGACAGGTACTGCGAGACGGTCGTCGCCGCGGCGACGCCGGTGACGCCGAGCCGGAACACGGCCGCCGTCAGCAGATTGAGCACGACGTTCACGGCGCCGGCGATGACGAGATACCGCGTCGGATGACGGGTATCCCCGCTCGCGCGGAGCGCGGCGGCGCAGAAATTGAACACGAACATGGCAGGAACGCTCAGAAAATAGATCCGCATATACCGGACCGCGAGGTCGATCACGTCCTCGGGCGTGTCCATCCACGAGAGGAAAAGAGGGCATCCGAAGAATCCGACGAAAAGAAGCGCCGTGCCGCCGAGCAGCGCCGTCAGAGCGGCGGTGTGCACCGTGCGGGAGACCGCCTCCCGATCCCCGGCGCCCTGCCCGTGCGACACGCAGACGCTGACGCCGACGCCGAGCCCGAGGAACACGTTGAGGATCAGCTGGATCAGCGAGGTGGTCGAGCCGACGGCGGCGAGCGCGCCGTCTCCGGCGAACCGTCCGACGACGATCGTGTCCGCCGTATTGAAGGCGAGCTGCAGAAACCCCGATACGATCAGCGGGAAGGTATACCGCAGGATCGTGCCGGCGTAGGGGGCGTGCAGCATATCCAGTTCCTTGTCCCGCATCGGCGGCATCCTCCTTTCCCCGTCCAATCGGGTACTCCCGTCAGGGATCCTCCTCCGCCTCCCCGCGGCGTTCTCCGTCCTCCGTCTGCGCCGCGCCGCGCAGGAGCCGCCGTTTGCGGATATAATACAGCACGGCGAGCATGAGGATCGTCGCGATCCAGGAGAGCGGATAAGACAGATACAGCACGTACAGCGTCCTGTGCACGCGGAACGCCGTTTCGATCCACACGATGCGGAGCACGCATATCCCGATGAGCGAGATGGCGGTCGGCCCGACGGAGGAGCCCATGCCGCGCAGCGCGCCGCTCACCACCTCGACGATCCCGCACAGAAAATACGTCGTCGCGATCACGCTCAGCCGGATCGTGCCGTATTCGAGCACGTACGCCTCTCCGGGACGGTACAGGTAGATGAGCGGCTCGCGGAAGAGATACACACCCCATCCGACGGCGAGGCCGATGACCGTCACGAGCACGATGCAGGCGGTCATGATGCGTCGCAGCCGTTCGTAGAGGCGCGCGCCGACGTTCTGCCCGACGAACGCCATCGCGGCGTGGCAGAACGCGTTCATCGACACGTAGATGAAGCCTCCGAGATTCGCCGAGGCGGCGTTCCCCTCCATGACGAGAGAACCGAAGGAATTGATCGACGACTGGATGAGCACATTCGAGATCGAGAAGGCGACGGACTGGAGCCCCGCGGGGATCCCGACGCGCAGGATCGCCAAGAGCTTGCTCCGATCCAGGCGGAGCTTCGCGATCGAAAGGCGGCAGGCGCCGCGGATACGGAAAAGGTATCCGACGGTCAGCGAAGCGGACAGGCACTGGGAGGCGACGGTCGCGATGGCGACGCCCGCCACGCCGAGCCCGAACGCGATCACGGTGATCAGGTTGAGGATCACGTTGAGTACGCCGCCGGCGACGAGGAACGCCGTCGGGTGCTTCGTGTCTCCGGACGCGCGCAGAGCCGACGCGCAGAAATTATACACGAGCATCACCGGCATCCCGATGAAGTAGATGCGCATATACAGCGTCGCGTGCTCGATGACGTTGTCCGGCGATCCCATCCACGCAAGGAACGTGCGGCATCCGAAGAATCCGATGCCGAAGACGACCGCCCCGCCGATGAACGCCGCGAGCAGCGCGGTATGGACGATGCGGGAAACGGAATCCCAGTCGGACGCGCCCCACGCGTGCGCCACCGATACGCTGACGCCGATGCCCAGCCCGAGGAACAGATTCGTGATCAGGTTGATGAGCGCGCCGGTCGAGCCGACCGCGGCGAGCGCGTCGCCGCCGGCGTACCGGCCCACGACGATCGTATCCGCCGCGTTGAAGGCGAGCTGCAGAAGCCCCGACAGGATGAGCGGAAGCGTGTACCGCAGGATCTTGCCCGTCACCGGACCGTGCAGCATATCGATTTCTTTACCAGCCATTGCTTCTCCGAAAAACGGCAGTCCCCCGCGGAGCGGGGGACTCGTCCGATGATGTATGCTCTCTCAGTCCCGGACCGTTTCAAGCAGCCTGCGCTCGGCGGCGGGGCACCAGAGACCGCCCGCCTCCCGGCAGATCCGATCCAGATCGGCGAACAGCGCGGCGTTCTCTCCGCCCTCTCCGGCGAGGCGGCCGAAGTCCTCGATCGCCGTCAGCGGCAGCGTGACGTGCGTGTAGATCAGTTTCTTCGCGCCGCGGATGTGCGGCAGGTTCATCGTCGTCTCGGCGGCGGCGTTCAGCCCGCCGACGTGCGTGACCATCCCGGCCGGATTGATCCGCTTCTGCTCCATCAGCTTCAGCGCTTCCTTCATATCGTCGGTGTTGCCGCCGGAGGTCCCGACGATGTGCGTCGAGCCGTAATGGACGTTGTAGAAGTTGAAATTCGCAGAGAAGTTCGGATCCGTCGGTCCGGCGAAGAAGTTGAGGCAGCCGTCGCGCGAGAGCAGCGCGTCCGCCATCTCGACGACGGGGCGCACCGGCGCGTACACGAAGACGTCGTTGAAGCCCGCGCCGTCCGTCAGCGACCGCAGATACTCCGTCGCGTTCTCAAGCTTTCCGGTATTGACGAAGAGGAGCGTCGTCCCCTGCTCTGCCGCCTTCTCCGGCGGCAGGAGCTCCGCCGCGCGCGCGAGGCGCGCGTCGTCCAGATCCGTCACGACGAGCAGGCGCGGCGGATGCGCCAGACCGTGCAGCGCGTAGTCGGCGCAGCCGAGACCCATCGGGCCGGCGCCGGCGAGGATCGCCATCGTTCCGCCCGGGACCGGCTCCATCGTATGGACGTACGAGCCGGGCTTCACGTGATAGTTCGCATGGAAGCCGCCGACGATGCAGGACATCGGCTCGGCGAGGCTGCCGTAGAAGAAGGCGTCGCCGCCGTACGGCAAAAGGCATCCGAGCTCCATCACCTCGTGCGGGATGACGACGTAGGTGGCGTCGCCGCCGATGTACGGATAAGAATATCCGGGCGCGGCGAGCGATCCCTTGTAATTGAGCGCGGTCTGGATGACGAAGCGGTCGCCGACGTGGAACTGATCCTTCCACTTCGCGCCGATCTCGATGAGCTCGCCGCAGAACTCGTGTCCGGTGATGATCGGGTTCTCGGCTACGTTGTCCGGTACTCTCTTGTGATTCGCGCCCTGCACCGCCGCCTTGTAGGTGGACATGCAGATGCTGTCGGAAACGACGCGCGCGAGGATCTCGTCCTCGGCGATGGGCGGAAGCTCGAACTCCTCGAGCCGGAGATCCATGGCGCCGTACAGGCGGACTGCTTTCGTTTTCATGCTTTCACACTTTCCGGTTTCCCAAAAATTATCGAATATATCGTCGCTCCGCGTTACCGCCGGAGTTCCGTGAAGCCGATCTTGCGGCGGACCTTGGACAGCGTGCGCTGCGCGTCGTGCGCGGCGGCGGCGGCGCCGTCTTTCATGACCTGCTCCAGATACGCCTTATCCGCGGACAGACGGGCGAATTCCGCCTGGATCGGCGCGAGCGCGTCCGCGCACGCCTCGCCGACGGCGGCCTTGAAATCGCCGTAGCCGCGCCCGTCGAATTCCCGCTCGATCTCCTCCATCGACGCGCCGGTAAAGGCGGAGTACACGGACATGAGGTTCTCGATGCCCTCCTTGCCCTCGCCGCGGCGCACCTCGCTGCCCGAATCGGTGACGGCGCGCTTGAACTTGCGCAGGATCACGTCGCGCGGATCGAGGATGCGGACGACGGCGTTCTCGTTCTCGTCGGATTTGCTCATCTTCTTCGTCGGCTCCGCGAGCGACATGATCTTCGCGGTCGTCTTCGCGATATAGCCCTCCGGCACGACGAACGTGTCGCTGTACACGCCGTTGAAGCGCATCGCGATATCGCGCGCCAGCTCCAGATGCTGCTTCTGATCGACGCCGACCGGGACGAGCTCCGTCTGATACAGAAGGATGTCCGCCGCCATCAGGACCGGGTAGGTGAAGAGCCCGGCGTTGATGTTGTCCGCGTTCTTCGCGCTCTTGTCCTTGAACTGCGTCATGCGGGACAGCTCGCCGAACATGGCGTAGCAGTCGAGGATCCAGCCGAGCTCCGCATGGGCGGAGACGTGGCTCTGCACGAAGAGCACGTTCTTCGTCGGGTCGAGCCCGCAGGCGATATAGAGCGCGAGCGTCTCGTACGTGCGGCGGCGCAGCACCGCCGGATCCTGCCGGACGGTGATCGCGTGCTCGTCCACGACGCAGTAGTAGCAGCGGTATTCGTCGGAAAACGTCCGGAAATTCTGGATGGCGCCGAGATAATTCCCGATCGTCAGCATGCCGGACGGCTGGACGCCGGAAAATACGACTTTTTTGTCCTGATACATAGTTGACACCTCAAACGAGCGATGCGCCGTCCGTTTCCCGACGGACGATACTCACAGTATTATACATCAGCGGCCGATGCTTGTCAAGGCGCACGAGAAAATCCGCCCGGAATCGGTCGAAACTTACCGCAGGATCGCGGGCGGACCGGCGTGACGAAAGAGTTCCTCAGCCGTGAGCACGACGGACGAGCGGCGTCCGCCGTGCGTCGAATCGAAGGAGAGGAGCCGTCCGCTCGGGCTCCAGCGCACGTGCAGATCGCAGCGGATGTCGACGTCGTCCGGGATCACCGTATCCGCGCGCACCGGCTCCGTCATGACGCCCCGCTCCGTGTCGATCAGCCAGAGGCTGCGCGTCGCGCCGCGTTCGCCGCCGGGATAGCTGTCCCCGACGATCCACCGCCTGTCCGGGGAATAGCTGCAGTGGATGTCCCACGTCGGGTTCGGCTCCGGCAGGGGGGAGATCTCTCCGGTCTCGCTGTCGATGAGGACGAGGCAATAGTCGGTCCGCTCCGGGCTGACGGAGGACACGATGAGGATCTCGCGGTCGTTCTTCCAATAGTAGTGGGAATTCACGCAGTAGTCGGTGAGTTTTTTCATCCTGCCGTCAAGATCCGAGACGAGGAGCATCGTCCGCCAGCCGCTCTGCCCCGGCTCGGGAAAATTGCGGACGAGGAGAAGGAAGCGGTCGCCCGCCCCGTTGAAGGTGACGCAGTTCACGACGAGCTTTCCCTCGGAGCAGGGCGGCTGGGGAAATTCCCGCCGCAGGCGCGCGTAGCTTACGACGAGGCGGGTCCCGCCGGTCTCCGTGTCCGTCAGGAATACCCCGTCGTCCTCCGGCGCGCGCACGTCCGAGAACGGATCGGGGACGCCGGCGTAGCCGTACCCGGGTCGGAAATCGCAGATCCGGCTGAAGTTCACGGAGAGCAGGCGGCGTCCGTCCCGCGACACGTCGGCGGCAGGCGCGGGCAGTCTCCGCCTCGCGCCGCTCCCGATATCGAGGATCTCCGCGGCGAAGCCGGAGGGCGTTTCGGGATCGCGGACGTTATAAAGGATCTGCCGGTCGCCGCCAAAGCGGCGCAGCATGGCTCCCTGCTGAAAGTTCCACGCCGTACTCTCCGCGTATCTCACGAACGCGCCGGTCTCCAGATCGACGGCGCCGAGCTCCGCCGTGTCGTCCGCTCTGGGACGGCGGTCCATGAAACGGACGCGGTGCATGAGATGGAAGCGTTCGGAGGAATCGAACGGCTGCAGATCGTAGTAGCCGAAAAAGTACTGGAACCCGTCGTCGGGCGTGAAAACGCGCATGGCACAGCCTCCGTCGAAAAACGATTTGTCAGATGAGCATCGTCAGAGCGCCGTGCAGGATCTCCACAGTTCCCTCCCGGACGTCTCCGCCGTATTCCCCGTCCACCGTCCACGCCAGCGGCGCGCCGCAGGAGAAGGAGATCCGGCCCGTCTGGAAGTGATACACGTGCTCCTCGTCCGCCTCCTGCGTGATGAGGATATTGATGAGGCTCTGGTGATCCGCCGCCGTCTTCGGCGTCCGGATGAGCGTCACCTCCATGAGTCCGTCGTCGAGGCGGGCGTCGTCGTTGATCGGGAGTTCGAAGCCGCCGACGGTGCGGGAGTTCGTCATCATGCCGTAGATGAAATCGTCCTCAAGCTCCCGGCCGTCCCAGGAGAAGCGGATATGATAGCTGCCGACGCGCGCGAGGCTCTTCGCGCCCTCGAGCATATAGGCGAGTTTGCCGAAGCTGTTCTTGAGCGAACGCGGCGTCTGGTAGGAAGCCTCCGTGAACAGCCCGAAGGCGGACACGTACACGAACGGCTTTCCGCCGAAGTATCCGAGATCGATCGGCTCCTCGTGCCCGAGCGCGATGCGGCGCGCCGCCTCCAGCGGATCCTTCGGGATCCGGCGGGTCGAGGCGAAATCGTTGACCGTCCCGCAGGGGATATAGCCGAGGCGCGCCGGGATCCCCGCCGCGCGCACGGCGCCGGCCGCCTGGCTGAGCGTCCCGTCGCCGCCGCAGCAGACGACGGTGTCGTAGAGCGCGCCGTCCGCGGCGATCGTCCGCTCCGCGTCGTCGCCGTCCTGCGTCACGCGCACCGTCACGTCGTAGTCCGCCTTGATGAAGCAGTCCACGATATCGAGCAGACTGGCGCCGACCGTCGTCCGTCCCGCCACGGGATTCACGAGAAGAAGAAGTTTTTTGTCACACATACCGATCCTTTCCGTACCGCGCGGGCGGTCGTCCCCTGCCGTCGTTCACCGCGCACGTCATAACGTACCGTGTATATTATAGCATGTTCCGGCGGCGGTTGCAATCCGTCCGCGCGGAACTTTTCCGAAAAATCCCTTGCCTTTTCCCGCGATTTCCTGTATAATTGTCAAAGATGCGATCCGCTCTCCGGGATGTCCGGACGAAGGAGGAACCATGACGGAAGTACTCGTTCACGCCGACGGCACGCTCGTCAAAGGAAGGACGGGGTATCCGCCGCTTTCCGCCGTCACGGACGGCGACGCCGCACCGTCCGCTCGGAGGGCGCGCCGCTCGTGATATGCGGGAACTTCAACGGCTATAAATTCATGACGTACGCCTTCACGACGGACGAGGACACGGACGCCCCGATCGTCATGACGGCGTTCCGCCGCAAATTCTCCGTCCATATCGACAGAAAGTGATCCCCCATCACGCAAGGAAAGGAACGGTATCCCCATGAATCAGGAACCCACACCCACCCCGTCTCCCGCCCGCCGCCACTGCCCGCGCTGCGGCAGGATCCTGCCCGACGACGCGCTCTTCTGCGGCGACTGCGGCATCTCTCTTGAAACGGGGCTGACCGCCCCTCTCGCCTCCGAGACGCCCGCGCTCGATACGGAACCGCTCAGCGTCGGCGATTATCTGATGATGCGGATCCTGTCGATGCTTCCGGTCATCGGAGTGCTGCTCCTCCTCGTGTGGGCGTTCAGCAGCGTCGGCAGTCTCCACCGCCGGAATTTCAGCCGTGCCGAGCTGATCCTCACCGTCGCCGGACACCTCCTGTTCCTATTCTTCCTCATCGTGGCGTCCCGGTATTTCTGAAACGAAAAAACGCGCTCCGTGCATACGCTCCGTGCCGTCGGGGGATACTGTCTCATCCCGACTGCACGGAGGTGTTGTTTATGAAAGCGATCCGCGTAACGGCGGCGCTCTGCGCGGCGGTGCTCGCCGCCGTCTGCATCCTGTCCTGCCTGCCGATCCACGGCGAGGAGGAGATCTACCGCTCGGTGCTCCGGCTCCACGTGCTCGCCGTCTCGGACGAGCCGGAGGAACAGTCGCGCAAACTGCGCGTGCGCGACGCCGTGCTCGACGCGCTCCGGGAGCCGATGGCGGACGCCGTCTCGCTCTCCGATGCGCTCGAACGCGCGCGCGGCGCGCTGCCCGCCGTCCGCGAGGCGGCGCAGCGCGAGGCGGGGGACGTCCCCGTCACGGTGACGCTCGGGCGGGAGACGTATCCGACGCGCGTGTACGGATCGTACGCGCTGCCTGCCGGCGAATACGCCTCCCTGCGCGTGACGCTCGGAGAAGGCGAGGGGCGCAACTGGTGGTGCGTTCTGTTCCCGCAGCTCTGCACGGCGCGGGCGGAGGACGACGGAGAGGAGGCGTTCCTTGCCGCGGGCTTCACGCCGGAGCAGGTGCGCGTCATCAGAAAGGGCGGAGGAACGAAGTACAAGATCCGTTTCCGCCTCCTTGAGATCCTCTCGGAGACCTTCGGATTCTCTTACTGAACGAAAACGAAAGAAGCGGTCCGCCCGGCGGACCGCTTCTTTATTCTGCTATTCTGCGCATTTCACGCTTCCTCAAGCTCCATGAAATAGAGCGAGCCGTCCCCCCGCTTGACGATGAGGACGAAGTATTCCGGCGAGACGATCCCGTCGACGCGGTTGCGGAACCACATCCGGTACGTCCGCTCCGTCTCCTCCAGCCGGAGGACCGTCACCGTCACCTCGCTCGGCTGCGGATTCGCCGCCGTCGTATAGGCGTCGATCTTGTCCAGATACTGGAAGAGCGCGCCGCTGCGGTTCGCGATCTTCTCGCTGCCGCCGAACGTCGCGTAGACGACGGACTCGAAATCCGCCGCCGGGATGAGGACGCTGAGCTGCATCTGCGGATACGCCTCGGCGGCGCGGTCGATCAGCGCGCGGTTGCCCGCGTACTGCGCGTAATTCTCCTCGAGCATCCGGTTGAGCACGGCGTCCCGGCACGCCTGCGCCGCCTCCCGCACGCCGGAAAACGGATTCAGATACGGCGTGTTGACGGTCAGCGAGCGCGTCATGGCGGCGAGGCGCTGCGCCTCCTCTCCCTCCGTATCGAGCACGGCGAGCGTCTCCTCGCCGCGGTAGTTGTGCGTATCGAAGCCGAGCCGGGAAAGCAGTCCCTCCGCGGCGCAGCCGGAGAGCACGAAAAACAGCAGAAAAAGCGCAGGGAACGCCGCGTGATATCCTACCCTTTTCACGGTGCTTCCCTCCGCTTTCACGTTATGATATAGATTTCCGGGCACCTCTGCCGCTTACGGCGCGAGCGCCGCCTTCAGCGCGGCCTTCACGTCCGCGTACATATACAGCGAGCCCAGGCACAAAAGCGGTCTGCCCGTCTGCGCGGCGTGCGCCGCGGCGGCGGCGACGCCCTCCGCCAGCTCCGCATACGCCTCCGCCTCGACACCGCGGTCGGAAAACAGACGCGCGGCGTCCGCGGCATCGAGCGAGCGGGCGTTGTGCGGCGTGACCGTCGTGACGTGAGAAGCATACGGCGCGAGGATGCCGATCATCCGCGCGTATTCCTTGTCCGCCATCACGCCCATCAGCATCTCGACGCGTCCGTCCGGCGTCCGCGGCGAGAGCAAAGCGCGGATGTTCTCCGCCGCGCCCGCGATGCCCTGCGGATTGTGCGCGCCGTCGTAGACGACGAGCGGCTCGCGCGACAGGATCTCAAAGCGCGCCTTCCAGCGTGCGCGGGCGAGTCCCTGCCGGACCGCCGCCGTCGGGATACCGCATCCGCTTTCGCGCAACAGGCGCACGGCGGTCAGAACGAGCGCCGTATTGCGGACCTGATACAGTCCCCGGAGCGCGACCCGCACCGGCTCTCCCTCAAAGCGAAAGCGCGTTCCGTCCAGGCTGACGGACACGTCGGATATTTTATCAAACGGCACGCGTACGTACGGGCTGCCGCGCCGGGCTGCCTCCGCGCGGATGACGGCTTCGGCGTCCGCGTCGCCCTCTCCGAAAAGGACGGGCACGCCGGGCTTGATGATCCCGGCCTTCTCCGCGGCGATCTTCGCCGTGGTATCGCCGAGGATCGCGCAGTGATCGAGCGCGATGCCGGTGATTATAGATAAAACGGAGGTGGAGATCACGTTCGTCGAATCGAGCCGTCCTCCGAGCCCGCATTCGAGCACCACCCAGTCGCATCCCGCGCGGGCGTAGTATACGAACGCGATGGCCGTGATCAGTTCGAACTCCGTCGGGCTGTCCTCCATCTGCTCCGCCTGCGCGCGGACGAGCTCCGTCGCGCATGCGAGATCCCGGTTCGTGATCGGTCTCCGGCCGAGCATGATCCGCTCGTTGAACCGTTCCACGAACGGCGAGGTGAACAAGCCCACCCGGTACCCGGCGGCGCCGAGGATCGACGCGAGCATGGCGGAGGTCGAACCCTTGCCGTTCGTCCCGGCGACGTGGATGAAGCGGAGCCGATCTTCCGGATGCCCGAGCCGCTCACACAGCTCGGCGATCCGGGAAAGTCCGGGACGGCTGCCCTTCCAGCTTACGGAATGGATGTATTCGAGCGCTTTCCGATACGTCATACGACCGCCTCAGAGACGAAAGGATTTTTTGAGCGCGTCCCGCAGCGGGACGAGCAAAGGCAGGAAGATCAGATTGACCGGCACGAGCATCGCATACTCCGGCAGACGGTACACGAACCATCCCCAATACGTCCTGCTCTCGTACAGGATGCTCACCCACAAGGTATCGACGAACAGGCCGATCAAAACGCAGTTGATGCCGACGACCGGGAGAAAATGCGGAAAATACTCCACGGTATCCCGATGCAGAAACCATCCGTACACGGCGCCCTTCAGCGCCGCCGTGACCGTAAATCCCACGAAATACGGGCCGAACGGGAAGAGCAGCGCGCCGATGAGATCCGCCAGCCCGCCGACGGCGGCGCCGGCGGCCGGACCGTACAGCATCGCCGCGAAGGCGACGGGAACGAAGGCGAAGCCGATGATCCACCCCGCCGTATGGATGGAGGCAAAGCGGTTGAGTACCACGCTCAGCGCGGTCAGCATGCCGAGGATCGCCAGTCTTCTCGCGTCGACGGCGATGCGGCGGCGATCTTTCTTGTCCGTGTCGTTTTTCAAATCGATTCCTCCCGTGGATCTGCATACAGAATCTCCTGCTGTACCGATGCGAGAGGAATACTCCGGGCATCACAGTGGGATTCGGCCGGCGCACCGCAGAGGACGCCTCTTTCGTCCGGCGGACAACTCCCCGTTCCTCCGGCACTTGACGCGCGCCGACCTACTCTGTCGCTATCATTATAGCACAGCGGCGGGGAAAATGCAAGAGCCCGCCGCAAAGAACGGCGGGCTCCGTCGGACGTCGTCGGTTCACCGCGTCTCGTCCGCCTCGTCCATCTCTCCCATCAGCTTGCGGTTGAATTCCTCGGCGGTATTGTAGCCCATGCGCTTCTGACGGTTGTTCATGGCGGCGATCTCGATGATAATGGCGAGGTTCCGCCCCGGACGGACGGGGATCGTCATCGACGGGATGCGGATCCCCATGATGTCCACCGTCTCCGAATCGAGTCCGAGACGGTCGTACATCTTCCCCTGCACCCAGTTCTCGAGCTGGATCACGAGCTCCACCTTCTCGGTGACCTTGACCGCGCCCATGCCGAACAGACGCCGCACGTCGACGATGCCGATGCCGCGCAGTTCGATGTAATACCGGATCAGCTCCGGCGCCGTGCCGATGATCGTCTTGGCGGAGACGCGCTTGAGCTCGACCGCGTCGTCCGCGATGAGCCGGTGCCCGCGTTTGATGAGTTCGATCGCAGTCTCGCTCTTGCCGACGCCGCTGTCGCCGAGGATGAGCACGCCCTCGCCGTACACCTCGACGAACACGCCGTGCCGCGTGATGCTCGGCGCGAGCGACAGCGTCAGAAACGCCATGATCGCCGCCGTGAAGCTGCTCGTCGCCTGCGCCGTATGGAGGACGGGCACCTCGAAATAGGCGGACAGTTCGAGGAATTTCGGCGTCGGCAGATTTCCGTGCGTGAAGACGACGGTCACCGGCTTGTGCGAAAAGAAATCCGTCAGCCGGTCGTTCGCCTCCTTCTCCGGCAGGCTCGCCAAGTACGAATACTCCGCCTTGCCGAGGATCTGGATCCGTTCCGGCTCGAAGTGCTCGAAATACCCGGTCAGAGGAAGTCCCGACCGCCCGACGTCCGCGATCCGGATCTGGATCTGCTTCGCCTCGCAGGGAAGATAATCCGCCTCCAGCTTCAACTCGTCGATCACGCTCTGCAGATCGATCGAGCGTATCATATCCGCCATGTCCTCAGCCTCCCGTCCGCGCCGCCCCCGGCACGTTTTCTGCCTGTATTATAGCACAACCCCGGCGGCGTTGCAAGAGGGCAGCCGCTTTTGTGCCGTCGTTCACGGTATGTTCACGATTATTTCATACCGGAGACGAAGAAATTTGTTATAATAAGGCATCATCATCCGTACGCCCCGCCGAAAGGAGTGACGAAGCCATGAACGTTTCCCGTCCGCGCACAAGGATCGCGGCGCTCTTCCTCCTCGTCGCCGTATGCCTGAGCGCCTGCTCCGGCATCCCGAAGAGCACGAAGGAGGAGCTGACCGCCGTCGCCTCCGTCGGCGGATACGAGGTCTCCTACGAACAGATGCGCTACTTCGTGCTCAATCTCATGCGCGACGAGGCGGCGGGCGACGAGACGTACTGGACACAGGAGCGCGCCGCCGAGGAAGCGCCGGCGCTCTACGCCGAGGCGCTCGATAAGATGAAGCCGTCGTACGCGATCCTTTCGCTGTGCGCCGAGTACGGCATCGATCCGGAGAACGGTGCGATCACCGATCTCGCGGACGTGCAGGTCAAGAGCTTTATCGACTCCTTTGAGAGCACCGCGGACTACGTCGCATCGCTGCGCGGCAATTACCTGACCGACCATCTGTACCGTTTCCTCGTTACCGTCGGCGTGTGCGAGGAGGAGCTGTACTACGCCATGCTCTCCGCGGGCGACATCGCGTCTGACGACGACGTCATCGAGCCGATCGTGCGCAGCGACGCGTTCGTGCGCGTCAAACAGATCCTGATCTCATCGGAAAACGGCCGCAGTGACGAAGAGATGCGCGCCCGGGCGGAACAAGCACGGGAACGCGCGGCGGCGGGCGAGGATTTCGACGCGCTCGTGCGGGAATACGGGGAAGACCTGTACATGTTCAATAACACCGACGGCTACTATATCTGCCGCGGCGTCTGGTATACCGAATTCGAGGATGCGGCATTCTCCCTCGCGATCGGCGAGGTGAGCGGCGTCGTCCGTTCGGACGCCGGATACAGCGTGCTGCTCCGCTGCCCGAAAGAAGAAAAGTATCTGCGCGCGCACATGGAGGATCTGTGCGGCGACTGGCGCGACGCGCAGTTCAGCCTGAAGATCGAGGCGCGCGCGGCCGGGCTGCAGGCAGAATGCCTTGACGCGCTGGCGGCGTATACGCCGCTCACCATGACGATGCCATGAGTATGCCGTCCGGAAAATCGTACGTCGGAAAAGCGAAGCGCCGCCGCCGCATACGGATTTTGATTCTCTGCGGTCTCCTCATCGCGGTGCTCCTCGCCGCGGTCCTGCTCGGGAAGCTGCTCAAGGACCGGCTGGACCGCACCTCGCCGCTGCTCTCCCTGACGGCACAAAAGGTCACGCTCGACGAATATCCGACAGCGGAAGAGGTGTTCCGCCCGGCAAGCCACGACGGAGACGCCGGCGGCAGCTTCGGACTGATCGAACCGGATCTGTACGCCGACGACGCGCAGCGCCGCGAGGCGTGCGCGCTCATCGCGGCGCTGTACGACGGCGTCTCGCTCGCCCCCGACGCCGAAGCGGAATCGGCCGCCGCGCTGATCCGCTGCGCACACGAACACCCGCTGACCGTGTCCGCCGTCCTTCCCGGCGATGTCGATCCGTCGAAGCTCGCCGCGCTCGCGGAGGCGGGCGCGGATGAGATCATCCTCACGCACGTCTGCGGCACGTCGCTCACCGCGCAGGCGCTCTCGATCCTGTGCGAGCTGACGGACGATCTGCACGCGCTCTATCCGGCGCTGCGCGTCGGCTTCGCCCTCTCTCCGGAGGTATTCGGCGACGGCATGTCCGCCGTATACCTCGAAACGCTCTCCGAGCGGGCGGATCTTCTGCTCCTCGACGCGCGGGAGGCGGAGGATCCGGGCGCGCTGTGCGCCGCCCTCGCCGGGAGCATCCGCTACTATCCGCTGCGCGTCCTGATCGCGGGAGAGGAGGCCGCCGTCTCCGCCCTCCGCTACGCCCTGCAGGAAGCAGGGATCCGTTCCGTACAGATCGCCGCCCGCTGAGAGGAGGAAACGGCCATGGGATCCGACGCATTCTCCGGCGTTCCCCGCGTCGTCCTCGACCGGGAGCTCTCCGTCCTCGCCGCGGACGAGGCGGCGCGCGCCTGCGGGATCCTGCCCGGCGAGCGGCTCGTTCCCCTGCAGGGGGAATGCGAGCGGCGGCGTCATGCGGCGTGTTTTTCCCGCGCGGCGAACACGCGCTACGACCCGCTCGGCGATCCCCAGAACGCCGCCCTGTTCCGGCTCCGGCCCGTGGGCGGTCATACCGTTCTGTACGTGGAATACGCCTATACGCTGTCGGAATGCAGAGCGTGCGGCGCGCTGTTTGCCGACATGCGTTCCTATCTGTCCGCATCCCTTCCCCGCCGCAAAGAGAGCCTTTCCCTGCTCATTCAGGCGGGCTTTTCTTTTTCCGCGCCCGCCCGGGACGCGGCGGATGCTCTGACGGAGGAAGCCGGATACGCCGCCCGCCGCGCCCGCGTGCCCTCGCGGCGGGGGATCGCGTGGGAGCTCGGAACGCTCGTGCGCTGTTATCTGCGCGGCGCCGCGGCACGGAACGTGATGCCGGACTGCGCCGTGCGCGCCGCGGCGTCCGAAGCGCCGCTCTTTACCGGAGCGGATCCCGAAAGCCTCCTTCTGATCCTCGCCCTGACACTGCGCGCGTGCGGCGATATCTCCTCGAACCGGACGGTCGACGTCTCATGCGAAGCGGAAAGCGGTGCGTGCCTTCTCTCTCTGTCCACCGAGGCGCCGGCGCTCGCGTCCTTGCTCGTCTTCACGTCGGATCTGTGCGCCGTCGCGCCGCGCTCCCCGTCGCAGCCCGGTCTTTTCGCCGCGGAATATATCGCCGGCATGTGCGGCTACGGGATCGCCGTCACGGGAGAGGACAGCCGCATCCGCATCTCGTTCCGGCTGCCCGCCGCCTCCCCGGACGACCTCTTCCGCTCTCCCTTCGAGACGGAGCGCCTGCTGGCTCCCGTCGTCGAAGCCGTGCTGCGTATCCTGTCCCTACCGGACGATCAGCAAAAGCACGAGCACCCATAACACGTCCGCCGCGCCTTCCCCTTCCGTGCAGAGGAGCAGGATCACCGCGAGGAGCAGAAGTTCCTCCCGTTCGAGCCCCGCAAGGAGCGCGGGGAACCCGCCTGTTTCCGCGGGCTTCTCCGGCGTACACTCCAACGCCATCTCCGGCTCGTTCTTCGGCGCCGCGTCTGCCGCGCCGGCAGGCGAAGACGTTCCCCTCCCCTCGTCTTTCCCCGCCGCCGGAGGCGGCGCGGGGGGGAGCGGGCACGCCCGTTCGCTTCGTACCGCCGCGGTCCCGTTCCCCGTCCGCACAAAGACGCTTCCGCCGTATCCGGGCGGGACGCGTCCCCCGTATCCGTCCGACGCGGCGCGCGCCGCCCCCATCCGATTCCGGCTGTACATCGCCTCACCTCACCCTTTCGGCTTCGGCGCTTCCAGCCCGCCGAGCAGATCCGTCACCTCCGTGACGCGCAGGATCTGATCGACCGCGCCGCGGCGCTTTTCGTTCAGGTACGGACGGAGCGCGCTGAGGAGCTTCTTCCGCTTTTCCGCGTCCGCCGCGCTCTGCGCGCCGTCCGCGCCCGTCCCCCCGCCCTGCACGAGCGGGCGGAGCGCCTCCATCATCTGCGGCAGCTTCTGCATCATGTCCTCCGTCACGGCGGGCGTCGATGGGGCGTTCCCGCTCTCTCCGCCGCGCAGACCTGCCAACAGCTTCCCGACGGACGGATCGGCGGCGATCGCCGCCACCGCGTCCCGCAGCTGCTCCTCCGATATTCCCTTCTCTCCGCTCACCGTCCGCCGCCTCCTCTCCGCGCGTCGTGATACGTCTGCGTGAGCGCCTCGAGCCGCGCCGTATCCTCCGGCGTGACCGACGCGAGCGTCCGCCGCAGCGCGTCGAAGTCGATCTTCTGCCGCAGGCGCGGCGGCGCCTCCAGTCCGAGCCCGGACGCCAGCATGCGCACCGCCTGCCAGAGTTTCTCGTCGCTCTTCTCGGCATAAGCGTGCACGGTACGGATATCCACCTTCATAACAGCACATCACCCTCCTTTGCTCTCACTATATGCGCGCGGCGCGCGTCTTGCCAATGCCGCGCCGAAAGGAACGTCATAATTTATGAAGATCCTCGTTTTTTCCGATTCGCACGGCGACGCGGACGGGATGCGGGAGGCGCTCGCCGCCCACCGGACGGCGGACGCCGCCGTCTTCTGCGGCGACGGTCTGCGCGATTTCGACGACGCGATGCGGGACTTCCCGCTCACGGCGCGGCTCGCCGTGACGGGCAACTGCGATGCCTCATCCATGCTCGCCGCCCTCGGCGTCTGTGCCCAGCCGGAGATCCTCGTCGAGCTCGAAGGCGTCCGTTTCCTCATCCTGCACGGGAACGCGCATCACGTCCGCGAAGGATACGACGTCCTGCTCGCGTACGCGGGACAGCGCCGCGCGGACGCCGTGCTCTTCGGCCATACGCATCTCCCGGAGAACAGCGTGCACCGCGATCCGATCAACCCGGAACACAGGATCCTGCTCTTCAATCCCGGATCCGTCGGGCGGTCGATCGTCCGTCCGTACGGGATCGTCACGGCGGAGGGCGGCGCCGTCTCCGCCGAGCACCGCCGCCTGACGGACATAACGTGAGGCGGCAAAAATGCAGGACGGCGGCGCAAAAATTGCAGATTTGCCCTTGACAGCGCTCCCCGTGCTGTGTTATAATTACGGTAACGACTTACCGCGGGAAGGAGAACATCATGAAACAGGTTTTGTCTGTATCCGGCCGTTCTTCCTTCCTCTTTACGTTCGTTCGCTATTACGCGGGCTTTTCTTTCTATTATTTTTGGTCCCGGCCTGCGGACTGCGTCCGAATGTAAGAACGGACTTTTCGATCGAAAAGCGGTTCTGTCATCGGACAGAGCCGCTTCTTTATATTCATATTCGCGTGGCAAACACGGAAAAGGAGACCGACATGAGTGATCTGAATCGCGCGCGCAGCGAGATCGCCGAGGCGGACCGGCAGATCGCGGCGCTCTTCGAACGCCGCATGGCGGCGGTCCGCGAGGTGGCGGCGTACAAAAAGGAGCACGGCCTGCCGATCCGCGACCCCAAGCAGGAAGAAGCCGTCCTCGCCCGCAGCGCGCAGTACGTCCGGGACCCGGAGATGCGTTCCTATTACGTCCGGCTGCTCGAGGAAACGATGGCGCTCTCGCGCCAGTATCAGCACCGGCTGATGGACGGGATCCGCGTCGCGTACAGCGGCGTGCCCGGCGCCTTCGCCCACATTGCCGCGCGCCGCATTTTCCCCGAAGGGGAACACCTCGCCTTCTCCGGTTTCGAGGAGGCGTACGCTTCCGTCATGCGCGGCGAGAGCGACTGCGCCGTGCTCCCGATCGAGAACAGCTACGCGGGGGACGTCGGTCCGGTGACCGACCTGATGTTCCGCGGCAGCCTGTTCGTGAACGGCGTGTACGATCTCCCCGTCGTCCAGAACCTGCTCGGGCTGCCCGGCGCGTCGCCGGACACGGTCCGCACCGTGCTCAGCCATCCGCAGGCGCTCAGTCAGTGCGCGGAATACATCCGCCGCCGCGGCCTGCGCACCGAGGAGGCGCCGAACACCGCCGTCGCCGCGCAGACCGTCGCTGAGAAGGGCGACCCGACGCTTGCCGCCATCGCCAGCGCGGAAACGGCGTCGCTGTACGGGCTGAGCATCCTCGACCACGACATCAACGAGTCCGCCGAGAACACGACGCGCTTCGCCGTTTTCTCCCGCTCGGAGAACACCGCCGAGCTGCCGCGCGACCGCGCGCATTTCATCCTGCTCTTCTCCGTCAAAAACGTCGCGGGCGCGCTCGCACAGGCGATCCGCGTCATCGGCGACTTCGGCTTCAATATGAAGGCGCTGCGCAGCCGTCCGATGCGCGAGCAGGCGTGGCAGTACTATTTCTACGTGGAGGCGGAGGGGGACGAGCGCTCCGAGAACGGCAGACGAATGCTGGAGACGCTCCGCGCACACTGCGGGATGCTGAAGGTCGTCGGTCACTACGCAGCGGGAGACGGCAGCCCGCGGGGAGGCGCCGAATGACGCTCACCGTACGGCTCGGCGAACACGGCTATGATATCACCGTCGAGCGCGGCGCGCTCAGCCGTGCCGGAGAGATCTTCTCTCTTTCGCGCCGGGTGCTCGTCGTGACGGACGACGGCGTTCCGGCGCAGTACGCCCGCGCCGTCGCCGCGCAGTGCGCCGACCCGCTCGTCGTGACCGTCCCCGCCGGAGAGGGAAGCAAATCGATGGAAACGTGCTCCGCGCTCCTGTCGCGGATGCTCGACGCCGGCTTCACCCGGCACGACTGCGTCGCCGCCGTCGGCGGCGGCGTCGTCGGCGATCTGGCGGGGCTGTGCGCCGCCCTCTACATGCGCGGCGTCGATTTCTGCAATGTCCCGACGACCGTCCTCTCGCAGGTGGATTCCTCCATCGGCGGGAAGACCGCCGTGAATCTGGACGGCGTCAAGAACGTCGTCGGCGCGTTCTATCAGCCGCGCGCCGTCCTGATCGACCCGGACGTGCTCGCCACGCTCCCGGCGCGGCAGATCGCGGCGGGAACGGCGGAGGCCGTCAAAATGGCGATGACCTCGGACGCCGCCTTCTTCTCCCTCTTCGAGGGGGACGCCGCGCCGCCGCCGGAGGAGATCATCCTGCGCGCGCTGCGGATCAAGGGCTCCGTCGTCGAGCAGGACGAACGGGAGACCGGTCTGCGGCAGATCCTCAATTTCGGACACACGATCGGACACGGGATCGAAGCCGCCGCGCCCGATCACGGACTTCTGCACGGCGAATGCGTCGCGCTCGGCATGATCCCGATGTGCTCGGACGCGGCGCGCGCGCGGCTGCTCCCCGTTCTGCGCCGTCTCGGGCTCCCGACGTCCTGCGAAGTCGACGCGGATGCCGTGTACGCCGCCATGCTCCATGACAAGAAGGCGGACGGCGACGCGGTGACCGTCGTCGAGGTCGAAACGATCGGCGCCTGCCGCCGGCGCTCCCTTCCCTTTTCCGCTCTGCGGGAAAGGATCGCGCGGATCACACGGAAAAACTGACGCCAAAGCGAAGCGAAAGCATTCGCGGAAAGGCAGGATACGGCAATGAAAAACACCTTCGGTCAAAGCCTCACCGTCACTCTCTTCGGAGAAAGCCACGGGGAGGAGATCGGCGCAGTCCTCGACGGGCTCGCCCCCGGCATCCCGGTGGACGAGGAGGCGATCCGCGCCCGCCTCGCGCTCCGGCGTCCCGCCGGGCGCATCTCCACGGCGCGGCGGGAGCCGGATGAATTCCGGATCGTCAGCGGCGTCTTCCGCCAACGGACGACCGGGACGCCGCTGTGCATCCTGATCCCGAACACCGCGGCGCACAGCGCGGACTACGAGGCGGCGCGCGCGCTCGCCCGCCCCGGCCACGCGGACTACACCGCGTACCGCAAATACCACGGATACGAAGACTACCGCGGCGGCGGACATTTCAGCGGCCGCCTGACGGCGGCGCTCACTGCGGCGGGCGCGATCGTTCTCTCCGCGCTCGCGGCGCGGGGCGTCCGGATCGGGACGCACGTGCTCCGCTGCGCCGGGATCCCGGACCGCCCCTTCGGCGATATCGCCGCCGATCTGACCGCGCTCGAGGGACGCGCCTTCGGCGTCCTTGACGAGACGGCGGGCGAGCGGATGATCCGCGGGATCGAGGCTGCCGCCGAAGCCGGCGACAGCGTCGGCGGCGTCACGGAGACGGCGATACTCGGTCTCCCCGCCGGCGTCGGGGAGCCGTGGTTCGACTCGCTCGAGAGCACGCTCTCCCATATGCTGTTCAGCATCCCCGCCGTCAAGGGCGTCCAGTTCGGGGACGGCTTCGCGCTCGCGGAAATGCGCGGCAGCGAAGCAAACGATCCCTTCCGGATGGAAGACGGACGGGTAGTGACCGTCTCGAACCATAACGGCGGCGTGAACGGCGGGATCTCGAACGGGATGCCCGTACTCTTGAGGTGCGCCGTCAAACCGACGCCCTCCATCTTCCGCGAGCAGCAGACGGTCGACTTTGTGCGCGGCGAGAACGCGGCGCTGACGCTGACCGGGCGGCACGATCCTGCCGTCGTCCACCGCGCGCGCGCGGTCATCGACTGCGCGGCGGCGCTCGCCGTCGCCGATGCGCTCGCCGTGCGGTACGGCACGGACGCGCTCGCCCGCGGCTGGGAAAAGGACGGAGGCGCCGAATGAAATACGGCTGCATCGGCGCGTCGCTGCCGCACAGCTTCTCCCGTGAGATCCACGAGAAGATCGGCGGATACGCCTACGAACTGCGTGAGCTGACGGAAGCGGAGCTGCCGGACTTTCTCACGAAAGACGACTTCTGCGCGATCAACGTGACGATCCCCTATAAGCAGGCGGTGATCCCGTATCTCGCGCACGTGAGCGAACGCGCCCGCGCCATCGGCGCCGTGAACACGATCGTGCGCCGGGAGGACGGTCTGTGGGGCTACAATACGGATTTCGGCGGTATGACGGCGCAGATGGAGCGCATGGGGCTCGACCCGAAGGGAAAGAAAGTCCTCGTCCTCGGTACCGGAGGCACGAGCCGCACGGCGTGCGCCGCCGCACACGCGCTCGGCGCCGCCTCCGTGCGCCGCGTCAGCCGCACGGCGCGGGAGGGATCCCTCACGTATGAAGAGGCGCTGCGCGATCACGCGGACGCGGAGATCCTCGTCAATACGACGCCCGTCGGCATGTTCCCCTCGCCCGAGGGGATGCCCGTCTCCCCCGACGCGTTCCCGCGC
The DNA here is from genome assembly GCA_016288155.1 of Clostridiales bacterium. GTDB lineage: Bacteria > Bacillota > Clostridia > Oscillospirales > CAG-272 > SIG701. Next base: position 58,189 of record JAEEYP010000078.1, read on the forward strand.
CTGACCGGCGTTCTGGACGCGGTCTACAATCCGCTCTCCACCCGGCTGGTGCTCGAGGCGCGCCGCCTCGGGATCCGCGCCGAAGGCGGACTGTACATGCTGACGGCGCAGGCCGTGCTCGCCGCGGAGATCTTCACCGGGCGCACGCTCGGAAAAGAGGCGACCGAACGCATCTTCGCCGAGGTACTGACGGAAAAAGAAAATATCGTGCTCATCGGCATGCCGGGGAGCGGCAAGACGACCGTCGGGAAACTGCTCGCCGCCCGCCTCTCCCGCCCGCACGTCGACACGGACGGGGAGATCGCCGCAGCAGCGGGCACGACGATCCCGGAGATCTTCGCCCGGCAGGGCGAGGAAGCGTTCCGGGACAGGGAGAGCGAGGTGATCCGCCGCCTCGCCGTCCGCGGCGGCTGCGTGATCTCGACGGGCGGCGGCGCGATCCTCCGCCCGGAAAACGTCGCGGCGCTCCGGCAGAACGGGAAGCTCTTCTGGCTGGATCGGCCGCAGGAACAGCTCGTGCCGACGGCCGACCGGCCGCTCGCCGATTCCGAAGAAAAACTCCGCCGGCTCGCCGCCGTGCGGGAGCCGCTGTACCGCGCCGCCGCCGACGTGACCGTCGACGCGGGCGTATCGCCCGAAGAAGCGGCGGATACCATCATAAAGGAGCTGCCATGAAGATCCTCGTACTGAACGGACCGAACATCAATATGCTCGGCATCCGCGAGCCGGACATCTACGGTCGCGTGACCTACGCCGATCTCTGCCGGATGCTGGAGGAGCACGCCCGCCGGAAAAACGTCGAGCTGGAGATCTTCCAGTCCAACCACGAGGGCGCGCTCGTCGACCGGATTCAGGAGGCGTACGGCGTTTGCGGCGGGATCGTCATCAATCCGGGCGCGTACACGCACACGAGCGTCGCCCTGCTCGACGCGCTGAAGGCCGTCTCGATCCCGGCGGTAGAGGTGCATATCTCCGACGTGTCGGCGCGCGAGGCGTTCCGGCAGATCAGCTACGTCCGGGCGGCGTGCCTGTGCACGATCTCCGGGCACGGCGTCGCCGGATACGCGGAAGCGATCGACTTCCTTCTGGATCGAGGAGGCGGGCAGCCATGACCGTCACCGTATTCCCCTCCCGCCCGACGGGGACCGTCGCCGCGCCGCCGTCGAAAAGCATGGCGCACCGGCTGCTGATCTGCGCCGGACTGACGGACGGCGTCACCGCCGTGCGCGGCGCCGCGCCGTCGGAGGATATTCTGGCGACGGCCGACTGCCTGCGTGCGCTCGGCGCCGCCTGTGATTTCGGAGACGACGGCGTCACCGTCACGGGCGGCGGACTGTGCCGTCCCGCGGGCGGCGCGATCCTCCCCTGCCGGGAGAGCGGGAGCACGCTGCGCTTCTTTCTGCCGCTCTGTCTGACCGGGCAGCCCGTCACCCTCACCGGTTCCCCCCGCCTCCTCGCCCGGCCGATGGACGTCTACGAGACGCTCTGCCGCGAGCGGGGGATCCGCTTCGAGGCGGGCGAGGACGCCGTGCGCGTCGAAGGGACGCTCGAGCCGGGGCTCTTCACCGTCCCCGGCGATATCAGCAGCCAGTTCGTCAGCGGACTTCTCTTCGCGCTGCCGCGCCTTTCGGGCGACAGCGGGATCCGTCTGATCCCGCCCGTCGAGAGCCGCTCCTATATCGGCATGACGCTCGACGCGCTGCGCCGCTTCGGCGTGCGGGCGGAGTGGACGGACGAGTACACGCTCGCCGTGCCGGGCGGACAGTCGTTCGGGCTGCCCTCCGGCACGTCGGAGGTGCGGGTCGAGGGAGACTGGTCGAACGCCGCGTTCTTTCTCGCGCTCGGAGTGCCAGTCACGGGGCTTGACCCGGACAGCCGCCAGGGCGACCGCGTATGCGTTCCTCTCATGGAGGCGATCCGCGCCGGCGGCGCGGAGGCGGACCTCACGGACTGCCCCGACCTCGCGCCGGTCCTCATGGCGTACGCCGCGATGCACGGCGGCGCCGTCTTCACCGGCACGCGGCGGCTGTCCATGAAGGAATCGGACCGCGGCCGCGCGATGGAGGCGGAACTCGCGAAATGCGGCGTCCGCGTGCGCGTCGATGAGGATCGGATCACCGTCGGGAGCGGTCTGCGCGCGCCGACGGAGGTACTGGACGGACATAACGATCACCGGATCGTCATGGCGCTCGCCGTGCTCTGCACGCGGACGGGCGGCACGATCCGCGGCGCCGAGGCGGTACGCAAAAGTTATCCGGACTTCTGGGAGATCTTCCAAGAAGCCGGAGCGGAGGTACGAACG
>JAEEYP010000079.1 GCA_016288155.1 Clostridiales bacterium
AACGCTCGCCACCTTGCTTTCCGTTATAACCCGGATGGGCAGGAGGGTCTTGGCGCACCTTCATTCGGCTGGGACTTTCGCCCCCGCTCAGGAACGTACCTGATGAATGTGTATTCAGTTTTCAAGTAGCAGTGAGGAGTTTCCGTCCTCAACCCCCTACAGCAACATCGAGGCCCAAAAAACGACATCGAATTTTGAAAAAAATCAAAAAAATTTTTCGAGCTCATTCCAAACACCTCCAGAAACAAAAAAAGCCCGCCGATTTTACTCAGCGGGCAATCAGATAGAATATGTACAGTAGGTTCGGCCACAAAAAGCCGGAAACAAAAAAAGAGACCCACTACCGTTTGGTAGTGAGTCTCTTGCAGATTAGCGACGGTATATGCCATTCAATGAAGAATTGCACATTTTCGGCCTCCGATTCGGAGAGCCAAAGGTGATTTTTGGAGACCTTTTTGGTGATTTGGGCCCAAAACAGGCTTCAAATCAATACAGCTTCGCGCCAGCCGGAATGTGAGGATCGACCATCAGAAGATGGAGTTTTTCTTCCTCGCCTTCCTTATGAACGGCGCTCAGAAGCATACCGCAGGAATCAATGCCCATCATCTTGCGCGTAGGCAGATTCGTGATGGCGATACAGGTCTTTCCAATCAACTGCTCCGGCTCGTAATATGCGTGAATACCGCTCAAAATCGTCCGTTTCTCGTCAGAACCGTCATCCAGCGTGAATTTTAAGAGCTTTTTGGACTTCGGAACAGCCTCGCATTCGAGCACTTTTACAGCTCGGAAATCGGACTTGGAGAAGGTATCAAAATCGACCTGATCCTCGAAAAGCGGCTCGATCACGACGTTGGAGAAGTCGATTTTTTCTTCCTGAACAGGAGCTTCGGGGACTGCTTCGTTGACCTCAGCAGGAGCATACTCAGGGGCAATTTCACCCGTCGCAAGCTTCTCTTCGCTCTTCAAAGGTTTCATTGTCGGGAAGAACAAGACGTCGCGGATGGCGGGGGAGTCGGTGAGGAGCATGCACATGCGGTCGATCCCGAAACCGATCCCGCCGGTCGGCGGCATCCCGATCTCAAGCGCGTGCAGAAAGTCCTCGTCCGTATGCTCCGCTTCGTCGTCGCCGTTCGCGAACTGCTCTTCCTGCGCGGCGAAGCGCGCGCGCTGGTCGATCGGATCGTTCAGCTCGGAATACGCGTTCGCCATCTCCCAGCCGTTCATGAAGAACTCGAAGCGCTCCACGTAGTCCGGCTTGTCCGGCTTGCGCTTCGTCAGCGGAGAGATCTCCACCGGATGGTCCGTCACGAAGGTCGGCTGCACGAGGTTGTCCTCGACGAACGTCTCGAAGAAGAGATTGAGGATATCGCCCTTCTTGTGGCGCTCCAGATACTCCACGTGATGCGCGTCGGCGGCGGCTCTCGCCTCCTCCAGCGTCCCGATCGCGTCGAAATCGACGCCGGAATACTTCTTCACCGCGTCCACCATCGTGATCCGCGCGAACGGCTTCCCGAGATCCATCTCGACGCCGCCGTACGTGATCGTCGTCGTGCCGAGCACCTCGCGCGCCACGGTGCGGAACATGTTCTCCGTGAGATCCATCATGCCGTGATAGTCCGTGTACGCCTGATAGATCTCCATCAGCGTGAATTCCGGATTGTGGCGGGTGTCGACGCCCTCGTTGCGGAAGACGCGCCCGATCTCGTACACTCTCTCCAGTCCCCCGACGATCAGCCGCTTCAGGTACAACTCGAGCGAAATGCGCAGCTTGAAGTCCTCGTCGAGCGCGTTGTGATGCGTGATGAACGGCCGGGCGGCGGCGCCGCCGGCGTTGGAGACGAGGATCGGCGTCTCGACCTCGATGAAATCCTGTCCGTCGAGGAAGCGGCGGATCGCGCGCAAAATCTGCGAGCGGCGCAAAAACGTCTCCTTCGACTCCGGATTCATGATGAGATCGACGTACCGCTGGCGGTAGCGCTGATCGACGTTCGTCAGTCCGTGGAACTTCTCCGGCAGCGGCTCGAGCGACTTGGCGAGCAGTGTCAGCTCGGACGCGTGCAGCGTGATCTCGCCGGTCTTCGTCTTGAAGACGGTGCCGCGCACGCCGATCAGGTCGCCGATATCGTATTTCTTGAACGCCGCGTAGGCCTCCTCGCCGAGCGCGTCGCGGGCGGCGTAGACCTGCATCGGTCCGGTGCGGTCCTGCACGTTGCAGAAGGACGCCTTGCCCATGATCCGCTTCGACATCATCCGCCCGGCGATCGAGACCTCGCTGCCCTCGAGCGCGTCGTATCCGGCGCGGATCTCTTCGCTGTGGTGGGTCACGTCATAGCGCGTGACCGTAAACGGATCCTGTCCGGCGTCCTGGAGCGCCTTCAGCTTCTCGCGGCGGATGCGCAGTATCTCGCTCAGCTCCGCGGCGGATGCCTGCGGCGTCTGTTCCGTATTCTGTCTGTTCTGTTCTTCCATATTCCGTCAGTTCCCCCGTGGGGGCCTTTCTTATTCTCAGTTGTTCTTGGCGCGGTGCACTTCGAGGATGCGGAGCTTATAGTCGCCGTTCGGCGCGTTCACCGTGACCTCTTCCCCGACGCTGCTGCCGATGAGGGCGCCGCCGATCGGGCTCTGGTCGGAGATCTTGCCCTCCAGCGCGTCGGCCTCGTTCGAGCCGACGATGCTGTACTCGACCTCTTCTTCCATATCGCAGTCGTAGACGCGCACGACGGAGCCGAGGTTCACGACGTCCGCCCGGATCTCGCTCTCGTCGATGACGACCGCCTGATTGATGAGCTCTTCGAGCTCCGCGATCCGCGTGACCGTCTTCGCCTGTTCGTTCTTCGCCTCGTCGTATTCACTGTTCTCGGAAAGGTCGCCGAAGGCGCGCGCTTCCGCGAGCTGCTGCTTGATCTCGGGGATGCGTTTCTCCTTCAGATACTGCAGCTCCTCGACGAGGCTCTGGAACCCTTCCTGCGTATAAAGCGTTTTCTTCTCGCTGTCCATAAAGGTGATCTCCTCCTGTATCGGATCCCCCGCGGAGCGATCCGCGGGGAACGGTTATCTTCGGTTCGCGCTCAGCCGAGCGCTGCCACGGCGGCGCGGAGCTGGTTATCCTCCTCGTCCGTGATCCTGTAGATGGTCTTGTCCGCCGCCGCGGGATCGAGCTCGACGAGAATATCCGGCGTCACGCCGACGCCGTCGTAGTTATCGGAGTACGGCGGGCAGTAGTAGCGGTACGTCACGACGAGCCCGCTGCCGTCGGAAAGCTCGCGGATCGACTGCATGCTACCCTTCCCGTACGTCTGCGTCCCGACGATCACGGCCTTCTCATAATCCTGCAGGGCGGAGCAGAAAAGCTCGCCCGCGCTCGCCGTGCTCCCGTTCACGAGCACCGCCATCGGCATGTCGAGCGCCTGCCGGTCGGAGTAATAGATCGTTTCCTCGTTCCCGTCGCGGTCGATCGTCCGGATCACCGGTCCCTCCGGAAGGAGGAAATCGAGGACCGAGCAGATCGCCGACAGCTCGCCGCCCGGATTGTTCCGCACGTCGATGACGAGGCGCGTGCAGCCCTGCGCGCGCAGATCGTTCACGGCGCCGGTGAACTGCTCCGGCGTCGCCCGGTCGAAGCCGGTGATGCGGATCACGCCGACCGACGCATCGAGCGCGTATACTCGGTACATTACGGACTGCTCCGTGATATAGCCGCGCGGGATGGAGAAGGATACGAACTCCTCGTAGTTTTTGCCGCGCGCGACGGTGAAGACGGCGGTCGTCCCCGCCTTGCCCTGGAGCTTCGTGAGCGCGCCGTAGTAGCCGAGCTCCGCGACGCTCTCCATCTCCTCGCCGACGTACACGATGAGGTCGCCCGGCTTCACGCCGGCCTCCAGCGCCGGAGAGTTCGGCATCACGTTCAATATCTCGATCCCGCCGTATTCGGAATTGTAGATGACGTTGACGCCGATGCCCTGCATGTCGCCGTTCAGGCTTTCCATATAACTCTGGAAGCTCTCGGCGTCGTAGTATGCGCCGTACCGGTCGCCGCTGCCCAGAACGTATCCCTCGAGGATCCCGTCCATCAGCGCGCCGTCGTCGATCTCCTCCACGTACAGAGCGCGGTAGAGCTCGTCGACCTCGAGCAGCTTATCGAAGCGCGCGACGTCCTCGTACGCTTCGCGCAGCTCCGCCTTATGCCGGACGGAAAGCGTCAGATAGGTGATCTGGAACGTGAGGAGCGCCGCGAAGAACACGAGCAGGACGGTGACGCCCACCGATACTTTTTTCTTCATGATGTCTGTTTGCGCCTTTCTTGTGCGGAATGATCTGTCCGGGCACGCCTTACCCCTTGCTCAGCTTGGACGCGTAGACGGAGATCGGCGGAGACTTGATATAGTTGAACGGATCCGTATGCTGACCGTTGAGACGGAACTCGAAATGGAGGTGGTAGCCGGTCGAGTTGCCCGTCGTGCCGACCTTGGCGATCACGTCGCCCTTGTTCACCTTCTGCCCGACCGTGACGAGCAGCTTGCTCGCGTGGGCGTATACCGTCGCGACGCCGCCGCCGTGGTCGATGACGACGTAGTTGCCGTAGCTGTAGTGGTACTGCGCGATGATGACCGTGCCGCCCTTCGCGGCGTGGATGTCGTTGCCGAGGTAGCACGCGATGTCCCAGCCGCGGTGGAAGTCCCACTGACCGTACAGGATCCGCCAGCCGTAGCCGGAGGAACAGTACTGCTGCACGTTCAGATCGATCGGCCAGCGCCAGTCGCCGCTCTCCAGCTGCGCCTGCAGCTTGCGCTGCTGCTCGGCGATGTATTCCTGCAGCTGTTTATCGAGTTCGGCTTCCTCCGCCTGCCGTTTTGCCAGCTCCGAACGCGCTTTGGCCTCGTTTGCGGACAACGAATTCATGAGCGCGATCGCAGCTTCGAGGTCTTTCTCGTACTGCGCCTTCTCGTTCTCCAGTTCCTCCATGCGCGCCGCCTGGTCGAGGATCAGTTCTTCGAGCGCATCCTTCTGCGCGAGGAGCTCGTTTTTCGCCTGATCGAGACGGGACATTACGGTATTATTGTATTCGAGGATGCTCGAAACGCGTTCCACGCGCGAGAGGAAGTCGCCGAGGCTGTCCGCTCCGAGGATGAGCCCGATGTAGCTCGCCTCACCCTCCTCGTAATTCGTCGCGATCGTTTCAAGGAACTGCGCGCGCACGCGGGCGTACTCCGCCTGTGTGCTCTCGATCTGCTCCCGTTTGTCGGTGATGGAGGCGTCCAGCTCCGCGAACAGCGTTTCCGTATTCTCTATGATCCGCTGCGTCGTCGCGAGGAGCTCGTCCAGTTCCTTTTTCTGCGCACTGACTTCGCTGCGTTCGTTCTGCAGCTGCGCGATCTTTGCCCGCTGCTGCTTCTCCTGCTGCTGGAGCTGCGCGATCTGCTCCTCCAAATTCTTCGTCTTCGCGTCCGAATATCCGGCGCCGACGGCGGGCGAGCCGGAGGCGATCAACACCGCCGCCGTCATGACGAGCGCGAGCAGCGCGGCGCAGATGCGTTTTCCCTTCATGGTTTGTCTCCTCCCCTGCGGGATCATACCCTCAGATACTTTCCGAGCGAGATGCTGCTCCCGACGATGCCGGCGAAGACGCCGACCGCCAGAAATCCCCAGAAGACCGTCGGCTGCACGGAGGCGAAGCTGACGAGGGAGATCATCTGCAGATCGCTCGTGACCATGGCTTCGATATAGTGATAGAAATACTTTTCGATGAAGAACGCGGCGATGCTGGCGACCGCGCCGATCACGATGCCCTCCACGAGGAACGGGAGCGTGATGAACCACCCGGTCGCGCCGACGTAGCGCATGATGCTGATCTCGCCGCGCCGCGCGAAGACGGAGAGCTTGATCGTATTGATGATGACGAAGAGGCTGACGACGAACAGGATGATGAGGAACCACGTGAAGATGAGGAGCACGCCGTTTTTGAAGGACGTGATCTTCACGGCGAGATCGAGGCGGTTGTTGACCTTGCGGACGCCTTCGATCTGTCCGAGCAGATAGCTGAGCGTGATGACGCCGTCGTTGTCCTTATACGTGATCGTGAAGGAATCGCTCATCGGGTTCTCCTCCGGCGTGATGTCGGCGTACAGATGGGCGTATTCCTCGGACTGGTTCTTGACTTCTTCAAGCGCCTCGGCGCGCGTCGTGCGCCGCACCTCGGCGACGTTGTCGAGCGCGCGGATCTGCTCCTCGACGGAAACGATCTGCTCCTCCGTGAGGTCCCGCTCCACGAAAACGACGATCTCGTTTAAAAGCCCGAACTGTTCCAGATTGATATTGATCGTATACACGAGGAGCGTGAAGCCGCCGAGCACGACGAGGCAGCTCATCAGTACGGCGACGGAGGCAAAGGACATAACGCCGTTGCGCCACAGTCCCTTGAAGCCCTGCGTGATAAAATAGGTAATACTGTACCGTTTCACTCGAACATCCCCCCCACGCGGTCTTCCGTGATCCTGCCCTCGTTCAGTACGACGACGCGCTGCTGATAATAATCGACGAGGCTCTTCTCATGCGTGACGACGATGACGGTCTTTCCGAGGCGGTTGATCTTGACGAGAAGGTTCATGATCTCGCGGCTCATCTCCGGGTCGATGTTCCCCGTCGGCTCGTCCGCGAGGATGATCTTCGGATTGTTCGCCAGCGCCCGCGCCAGCGCGACGCGCTGCTGCTCGCCGCCGGACAGTTCGTCCGGGAAACACTTCTGCTTGTCCGCGAGATTGACGGTATTCAGGATGGCGGGCACGCGGCGGCGGATCATCCGCGACGGCGTCCCGACGACCTGCATGGCGAAGGCGACGTTCTCGAACACCGTTTTGTTCGGGAAGAGGCGGAAATCCTGAAAAACGACGCCGAGCTCCCGGCGGTAATACGGAACGCGGAAGCGGGAGATCCGGGCAAGATCGTAATCGTTGACGATCAGCCTCCCGGAGGTGAGCATCTCCTCGCGGAGGAGCAGCTTCATCAGCGTCGTCTTGCCCGCGCCGGAATGCCCGACGACGAAGACGAATTCGCCGTCTTCGACCCGGAGGCTGATGCCGTCCAGGGCGACCGTCCCGTTCGGATAGGATTTTTTTACGTTCTTGAATTCAATCATGTTTCTCTACTCATTTGCTTCGTTATATCCGCGCCCGTCCCGTATCCGGGAGAAGAACGCGGCGCCGGTTTTCCGCGGAAAAAATCCGGGGCAAAAAACACCGGAAGGGAATGCATCCGGTCACATTGGCATATCCGGCGCGTTCCCTTCTGCTTTTATTCGGCAGACGGCGCGAGGGGAGACCCTCAGAATTTGAGCGGCTTCGTCGTCAGATACCGCTTGACCATCAAAGCGACCTTGAAGGTGATCGCGTGATCGAATTCCCGCAGATCGAGTCCGGTCAGCTTCCGGATCTTCTCGAGGCGGTACACGAGCGTGTTGCGGTGTACGAACAGCTTCCGGGACGTCTCGGAAACGTTCAGGTTGTTCTCGAAGAAGCACTGGATCGTCATCAGCGTCTCGCGGTCGAGCGATTCGAGCGAGCCGTTCTTGAAGACCTCCTGCAGAAACATCTCGCACAGCGTGGTCGGCAGCTGATAGATCAGACGGCCGATGCCGAGGTTCTCGTAGCTGACGATGTCCTTTTCCGTGTCGAACACCTTGCCGACCTCGAGGGCGACCTGCGCCTCCTTGTAGGAACGGGCGAGATCCTTGATATTGTCGACCGGCTTGCCGATGCCGATGGAGACCTTCGTGAAGAATTCGGAATTCAGCGTATCGGCGATCGACTTCGCCGTCTTCTCCATCTCGCGCACGGGCGTATTCGGCTTGACGTCCTTGACGAGGACGATATCCTGCTCTCCGACGCTGATGACGTAGTCCTTGTTCTTGTCCGGGAAGATGTTCTGGACCATGTCGTACGGGAGCACGTCGCCCTTGGAGTGGAACTTGATGAGGAAGACGACGCGGATCTCCTCCGCCCCGAGATGGAACTCCTTGCTCTTGATATAGATATCCGACGGGAGGATGTTGTCGAGGATGATGTTCTTGATGAACGAGCTCTTGTCGTACTTCTCGTCGTAGAGGTTCTTGATGTTGGCGAAGGTCACCGAAAGGATCGTGGCGATCTTGTCCGCCATCTTGTCCTCGCCCTCGACGAACACGACGTATTCCCATTTCGCGCCGGTACCGATCGGACGGTATGTATAGCCGCCGACCGTCACGGAATCGGACGTATAGGCGAGCTCGTCGCGCACGCCCTGCCGCATCTCCCCGATCTTGACAAGCTCACTGCAGGCGATGACCTGACCGTTCTCGTCGATCACGCCCGTGATCCGGTCGATGGTATCGCGCATCTGATGGATGATTCCCTGGAACAAACGGCTTGACATCTTTCAAATCTCCCTTATCTCTTTTGTCTCACGTTCCGCTTCCGATGGTGATTGGCAATACTATACTATATTTTACCGTATTATTTGGTATTTTTCAATAGGGAATTCTGTATTTTTTATAAGAAAACGCGATTTTTTTTGTTGATTCTCCGCGAATTGACGAAGCGCGCGCCGCAAAAAGGGCGACGGGCCGATCAGCGGTAGAAAATGTGCATATACAGGCAGTACACCAGAAACAGCACGGTGCAGGCGACGGAGGCGATGATGATCGCGCCGGGGAAGACGTACGTGTAGATCAGGCTGGCGATCAGGCAGAAGACGGAGACGCAGAGCGCCATGACGGGCGTCACGGTCCAGCGGGACGTATCCGTCTTTTTCACGAGCGTCATGATCAGCCATACCAGGCTGGCGGCGGAGGCGATGCCGAAGAAGACGGCGAGAGGCACGAGCCAATGATTGACGAACGCCAGCTCCCATCTGCCGTCCTGCCGGATCGTCTGGAGGATGCAGATCCCGAGCAGGTCGCCGCCCGCGGCGGCGAGCATGCGGCGGATGATCGTCTGCTGAGTGACGACGCCGCTCTTCTTTTTCTTCGTTTTTCCCTTAGCCATAACCATTTTCGGCACTGTCCGCCCGAGGGCGGATCGCTCCTTTTCGTTGTAGCGTTCTATGATAAAAATCGTATGGGAAGCAAAATGATCCCGTTTTCAGACCGCCGTCCGTCGAAGCGGGACGCCCGCGGGCACGCGGACAAAAGCCTCTCCTGAACGGCACACTGAGTATATTATACAGTATATCATGCGATTTGTCAATTTTTTTCTTGAGAATTCCCGTCGAATCGGGCAAAACACGCCGCAGTCTCCCCTTAAAGGACAGTATATCCCGTTCGGATTTTTTCATTCTGACGGAGATCCGGTCCTTTTTGTTCCGAAAACGGCCGTCAAAAGAAAAAACGCGGGACCCGACCGTCGGGCCCCGCCGTATTCTCATTTTCTTTTTCCGCCGCGGCTCATGCCCGCCGGCAAAACGCGCCCGCGTACCATCCGTTCTCCCGGCGCAAGCCCGTCTCGGCAAATCCCTCGGCGGCGAGCGCGGCAATAACTTCGTCCGCCCGTTCCGCGATGATCCCCGACGCGATCAGCACGCCGTCTTCCTTCAGATACCGTCCGACGTCCGGGGCGAGCCGCAGGATCACGTCCGCCACGATGTTCGCCACGCACACGTCATAGCGTACCGCCGGCACCGAGGCGAGCAGATCGGAGACCGCGCACGTCACGTTGTCCGTGCCGTTGAGCGCCGCGTTCTCCGCGGCGATCCGGACGGCCGTCGGATCGATATCGCAGGCAAAGCAGGACGCCGCGCCGAGCCGCGCCGCGCAGATCGCCAAAATCCCGCTCCCGCAGCCGACGTCGAGCACCTCGTCGCCCGGACGCACCGTCTCCTCCAGCATCGCCGCGCAGAGGCGCGTCGTCTCGTGCGTGCCGGTACCGAACGCCATTCCCGGATCCATGAGCACGGTCAGCTCGCCGTCCTTCGGCTCGTATTCCTCCCACACGGGCACGATCACGAGTCTTCGTCCGGTATGGATCGGATGGTAGTATTTCTTCCACGAATCCGCCCAGTCTTCCTCGCGCACGCCGCTCACGGTGATCTCCGCTTCGATCTTCTCCTCGCGCAGCCGATCACGGATGAACAGCTCCGCCTCCCGCGGCGACTGCTCCTCCGGCACGAACACGGACACCGCCGCGTGCGTGCGGTCTTTTTTCAGAAGCTCCTCGTCGATCAGATCGCCGTACACGCCGTCAAGTTCCTGTTCCACGTCGGAGAAATCCTCGATCATGAGCGCGTTGTCCACCATGCTCAGTATCGCCGAGACGGTGTCCAGCGCCTCCCGATCCGCGCTGACGCGGATGCGGATCCAGTTCTTGTCGTCCATGCCGCGCTCTCCTTCGTTCATCGATCATTTGCGGAAGCGGCGGAAGAATTTCTCCCGTCCCTTCACGCCGGTCTCGCCGCAGCTGTCCGCGAAGCGGCGGAGCAGATCCTTCTGTTCCGCGTTCAGGCTCTTCGGCGTCTCGACGCGCACCGTGAAGTGCAGCGTCCCGCGGTTCTTGGAATTCACGACGGGAACGCCCTTCTGCTTCAGATGGAAGGTCGTCCCGGTCTGCGTCCCTTCGGGGATCTGGAATTTCTCCGTTCCCTCCAGCGTCGGGATGTCGATCTCGCCGCCGAGCGCCGCCTCCGCGAAGGAGATCGGCACCTCGCAGTAGATATCCGTCCCTTCGCGCTCGAAGAGCGGATGCGGCCGCACCGACACGGAGATGTAGAGATCTCCCGCGGCGCCGCCGTCGCGGCCGTCGCTGCCCTGACCGCTGAGCACGATCCGCTGTCCGTCGTCGATCCCCGCGGGAACGGAGACGTCCAGCTTCTTCGTCACGTAGGTATATCCCGCGCCGCGGCACGCGCTGCACGGTGTTTCCACGATCTTGCCGGTGCCTCGGCAGGCGTCGCAGTTCTTCTGCGTCTGCATGATCCCGAGCGGCGTACGCTGCTGCGTACGGACGCGCCCGGTCCCGCGGCAGGTGGGACAGGTCTTCGGGGAAGTTCCCTTCGCCGCGCCGCTGCCGCCGCATTCGGCGCACTTCTGCAGCCGCTGGTAGGAGATCTCCTTCTTCACGCCGAAGACGGCCTCCTCAAAGGTGAGCGTCAGCCGGACGCTCAGATCGTCGCCGCGCGCCGGTCCGCCGCGCCGCGCGGAGGAGGAACCGCCCATGCCGCCGAAGAAGCTCGAGAAGATGTCGGAAATATCGAAATCCTCGCCGAAGCCTCCGAATCCGCCGAAGCCGGAGCCGCCGCCGCCCGCTTCAAAGGCGGCGTGGCCGTACTGATCGTATTTTGCTTTTTTATCGGGGTCGGAGAGGACGTCGTACGCCTCGTTGACCTCCTTGAATTTCTGCTCCGCCTCTTTGTCGCCCGGATTCATATCCGGGTGGTACTTTTTCGCCAGCGTGCGGTAGGCGCGCTTGATCGCCGCCTCGTCCGCCGATTTGTCGAGACCGAGCACCTCATAATAATCCCGTTTGTTTTCCGCCATATGCCGGACCGCCTTTCTGGGAGATACGGGGGATGCGGCCGCCGCCGCGCCGGGGCGCCGCGGCAGCCGGAAAAGCGCCGTAAAACCGCAAAGAAGGCGGAATGCTCCGCCTCATCGCGTCTGTTTGCCCCCGCCCGGAGCTCCCGTCTCCGGGCGGGGGCGGCAAATGTTACTGGTTGGACTTATCCTCGAAATCGGCGCCGTACACGGTACCGTCGCCGTCCGTGTGCGGTCCGGCGCCGGCGCCCGGATTCGGACCCTGGTCCTGCGCGCCCTGCGCGGACTGGTACAGCTTCTCCGCGAGCGGATAGAACGCCTTCTCGAGCGCTTCCGTATCCGCCTTGATCGCGTCGGTATCGCCGGACTTGACCGTCTCCTTCAGCTTCTCGATGGCGGCGGTGACCGGCGTCTTCAGCGATTCGTCCGCCTTGTCGCCGATCTCGGAGAGCGATTTCTCGCACTGGAAGATCATGCTCTCGGCGCGGTTCTTCGTCTCGACGGCTTCCTTCTGCTTCTTGTCCGCCTCGGCGAACTTCTCCGCGTCCTTGACGGCGCGGTCGATGTCCTCCTTGGACATGTTCGTCGAGGAGGTGATCGTGATATGCTGTTCCTTGCCGGTGCCCTTGTCGACGGCGGTCACGTTCACGATGCCGTTGGCGTCGATATCGAAGGTGACCTCGATCTGCGGGATGCCGCGCGGCGCGGGCGCGATGCCGTCGAGAATGAAGCGGCCGAGCGTCGTATTGCCGGACGCCATGTCGCGCTCGCCCTGCAGGACGTGGATCTCCACGGAGGTCTGACCGTCCGCGGCGGTGGAGTAGATCTGGCTCTTCTTGACCGGGATCGTCGTGTTCCGGTCGATGATGCGGTTGAAGACGCCGCCGAGCGTCTCGATGCCGAGCGACAGCGGAGTCACGTCGAGGAGCAGCACGTCCTTGACGTCGCCGCCGAGGACGCCGCCCTGGATCGCCGCGCCGATCGCGACGCACTCATCCGGGTTGATGCCCTTGAAGGGCTCCTTGCCGATGAACTTCTTGACCGCTTCCTGCACGGCGGGGATACGGGTGGAACCGCCGACGAGGAGCACCTTGTCGATCTGGGACGTGCTCAGACCGGCGTCGGCGAGCGCCTTCTTCGTCGGGGCGATCGTCCGCTCGACGAGATCGGCGGTGATGCGGTCGAATTCCGCCCGCGTCAGCGTCGCCTCGAAGTGGAGCGGGCCGTCCGCCGTCGCCGTGATGAACGGCAGGTTGATGGAGGCGGTCGTCATGCCGGACAGCTCGATCTTCGCCTTCTCGGCGGCGTCGCGCAGTCTCTGGAGCACCATCTTGTCCTTGCGGAGGTCGATGCCGTGATCCTTCTGGAACTGATCCGCCATCCAGTCGATGATGCGGTGGTCGAAATCGTCGCCGCCGAGGTGCGTGTCGCCGTTCGTGGCGAGCACCTCGAACACGCCGTCGGAGATCTCGAGCAGGGACACGTCGAACGTGCCGCCGCCGAGGTCGTAGACCATGATCTTCTGATCGGCGCCTTCCTTATCGATGCCGTAGGCGAGCGCGGCGGCCGTCGGCTCGTTGATGATCCGCTTGACGTCCAGACCGGCGATCTTGCCGGCGTCCTTCGTCGCCTGACGCTGCGCGTCGGAGAAGTACGCCGGAACGGTGATGACCGCGTCGGTCACGGAGGTGCCGAGGTACGCCTCGGCGTCCGCCTTCAGCTTCTGCAGGATCATCGCGGAGATCTCCTGCGGGGTGAACTGCTTGTCGTCGATGGAGACCTTCGTGTCGGAGCCCATCTTGCGCTTGATGCTCATGACCGTACGGTCGGGGTTCGTGATCGCCTGACGCTTTGCGACCTGGCCGATCATCCTCTCGCCCGTCTTGGAGAACGCGACGACGGAAGGAGTCGTTCTGGAGCCTTCCGGATTCGGGATGACGGTGGGCTCGCCGCCTTCATACACGGCGACGCAGGAGTTGGTCGTACCGAGATCTATACCGATGATTTTTCCCATAATAATACCCTCCGAAGATATATAAAAGTTTTTTTGTGATTCCGTTCAGTTTGCGACCTTGACCATCGCGTAGCGGATGATCCGGTCGCCGTGGCGATATCCGCGCTGGAAGACCTCGAGGATCTCCCCCTCGCCGTGCTCCTCGTCGTCCACGTGCATCACGGCGTTGTGGAGCGCCGGATCGAAGACGTCGCCCGGAGCGCCGAAAGGCTCGATGCGGAGCTTTTCGAGAATGGCGGGGACGGAGCCGAGGATCATCTTCACGCCTTCGGCGACCTTGTCGCTCTCCGTGTACTGCGAGGCGCGCTCAAGATTGTCGATCAGCGGGAGCAGATCCTTCACGCAGTCCGCCGCCGCGTCGGCGTAGATGCCGTCGCGCTCACGCGCGGTGCGCTTGCGGAAGTTGTCGTATTCCGCCAGCGTG
Organism: Clostridiales bacterium; assembly: GCA_016288155.1. Classification (GTDB taxonomy): domain Bacteria; phylum Bacillota; class Clostridia; order Oscillospirales; family CAG-272; genus SIG701. The sequence continues at coordinate 13,933 of JAEEYP010000079.1, forward strand.
CGCAGGTATTTGTCCTTCTGCTCGTCGGCCTGCGCCGCCGCTTCCTTCAGTTTCTCCGTAAGCGAGGCGTTCTCCGCGCGGAGTTTTTTCACCTCCGCCGCCGCGTGCTTTTCCCGCCGGATCCCGTGCTCGGCAGCATCGGCTTCCGCGTCGGCGTTCTCCGGCGTTTCCGCCCCGTCCGCCGACGCCGCGCCGCCGGTCTCCCCGCCGTCCGCCTGTGCGGCGTCGGGCGGAAGCTCCGACGCTTCCTGCGGCGTTTCGGTCACGTCCGGGGTCCGTTCCGGATTTTCTTTCTTTTCCTCCATAGCACATCATCTCTATTCTTCTTGATTGTCCGGCGGCGCGTCGCCGGCGCGTCCCTCGCCCCCGCTGCCGAGAGCGTCGAGGATGCCGGCGGACAGATGGTCGATCATCGAGATGACGCGGGAATAATCCATCCGCGTCGGTCCGATGATGCCGATCGTGCCGACGATATGACCGCCGTTCTTCACGGTCTTGAGGATCAAAGTCGAATTGTCCATGATCTTCACCAGATTCTCGTGACCGATATAGACCTGTACCTTGTTGTCGTCTCCGGTGTCCGCGACCGAACGCGTCTCGTCGGAGAGCATCCGCAACAGATCGTCCTTCTGCTCGAAGAGCGCCAAAATCTCCTGGAGACGGTCCCGGTCGTAGGTGTCCGGATAGGCGAGCAGGCGGTTGACGCCGTCCACCTTCAGTTCCCCGCCATCAAAGGACGTCAGCGTTTCGTACACGCCTTTGACGACCGGATTGACCAGATACCCGTAGACGCCCATGCGCCGTTCCATGTCCATCAGAAGCGGAAGATTCATCTCCTCCGCGGCGACGGAAACGAGCGATTCGTTGAGCACGTCGGAGAGGCGCGACGCCGCCTCCGGCGGGATCGGCGTCTCGCAGAGGATATACTTGCTCTTGACGACGCCGCTCGAGAGGATCATGACGAGCACCAGCTTGTTCTCTGCCATCGGGATGACCTCGAAGCGCGTGACGATGTTGCGCACGTCGCGCGGACGGATCGCAAGCGCGGTGTAGTTCGTCATCGAGGAAGCGAGGCGCATCGCCTCGTCGAGGATCGTGTCGAGCTCGGACTGCCGGGCGCGCAGCGCCGTTTTGAGCTCTGTGATCTCCCGCGAGGTCATGTTGTACTTCTCGATGAGGGAATCCACGTAGAAGCGGTAGCCGTCCTCCGTGGGGATCCGGCCGGCGGAGGTATGCGGCTGCTCCAGGTAGCCCATGTCCTCCAGCTCCGCCATTTCGTTGCGGATCGTAGCGGACGAATATGCGATCTGCTTGTTCTGCATCAGGAATTTGCTTCCGACCGGCTCGCCCAGCGCAATGTGCGCTTCGATCACCGCTTTGAGGATCATCTTTTTCCGTTCGGTCAGCTCCGGTTCGTGTGCCATCCCATGCCGCCTCCTGTCCGCCGAATTCAGATTAGCACTCGGTTTGCTTAAGTGCTAACTTGTGATTCATAATTTACCATTTTAGGGCGCGTAAATCAAGACTATTTTGAAGATATTTTGTTAATATTTTGTGAACTGCCGTTTTTTTATCACTGAAAGTGCGGGACTGCGCATTTTCGCGCAGTCCCGCATTCCTTTTCCCCATTATGTTTTCCGTTTTCGCGTCAGCCTATACACGGCCGCCGCGGCAGCCGCGCAGAGCGCCGCCGGATACAGCCCGGCGTCCGCCGTATGCGGCGCGGGCACGTCGTCCTCCGGCGCCGGCGGGAGGTCTCCCGTGAAATCCTCCGGCGCGAGGTAACTGACCGCCCGCTCCCGGGCGGCGGCCTCCTCTTCGGTGAAATCCGCGCCGCAGACGAGATACACGGAGCCGATCTCCACGGACGCGTTGCGGAAGACGAAGCCCCGTCCGCCCTCGGCGACGGAGCGGACGTGCTGCAGCCGGAGCACCTCCTCTTCCCCGCCCGCGCGGACGCGCAGTTCACTGAGCATCCCATGGCGGATCGGGATCTCCACCGTCACCCACGCGCCGGACGTCAGATGCTCCGTCACCGCCTCGCCGCAGCGGCCGAAGCCGTCGCATACGCCGTCGGCGCGGAGGACCGCCTCCGTCCGGTTGGAGGGCGCCGCGCCGGAACTGGTGAGCAGAAAGCCGCAGCTCCCGTTCGCCTCGAGCAGCTCCGTGAAGCGGAAGGTGTACAGCACGGTGTATGTATCCGGGAACGGGAGCTCCGGCGGCAGGAGCAGATAGGTCTTGTAATCGCTGGCGGCGGAGACGAGCAGTCCCTCCCCCGAGAGAGAGAACGACGCACCGCTCCAGGAAGCGGTGCCGAGGCGCAGCCCCGTGTCGCGCAGGGAACCGTATTCGTCATAGCGGGCGGCGAACACCGCCTCGCCCTGCCGATACTCCGCTGTACCGGCATACGCGGGCAGCACCGCCCCGAAAAACAGAAGCAGCAGGAAAAACGCTCCCCCGATGAGCCGTTTCGTCATTTTCTCGCCCCCTCTCTTCCGTCGTCGGGATCCGCATCGATTCCGCGTTTATTATATGCCTTTCGCCCGCAAAATGCAACGAACGCCGGAAAGCTGCAACAAAGCTGCAACAATCCGCGCGGCGATCGGACGAAAAACGGGCTGTCCCCCCAAAGGAGACAGCCCGTGTGCCAAACGGATCAGTGAACGATGTAGCGCTCGGTATCCTTGTCGAACAGATGCACGCGGCTCATGTCGACGGCGACCTTGATGACGTCGCCGGCTCTCGCAGTGGAGCGGGAAGACACGCGCGCGGTCAGGTTCTGTTCCTCGGCGACCAGATACAGGTAGATCTCGGCGCCCATGAGCTCGGTGACCTCGACGTCCGTCTCGATGATGGATTCCGGCATGCTGGCAATGCTCGCCGCGTCGTCGTGGATCGCTTCGGGACGGATGCCCATCACGACGTCCTTGCCGATGTACTCGGCGACGTTCTCGTCCTTCGCCTTCTCATCCGGCAGCTTGAGGGAAGAGGTGCCGAACACGGCGTAGACGCCGTCGCTCCGCTTCTCCAGCGTGCAGTTGACGAAGTTCATCTGCGGCGTGCCGATGAAGCCGGCGACGAACAGGTTGGTCGGATAATCGTACAGGTTCTGCGGCGTGTCGACCTGCTGGATCAGACCGTCCTTCATGACGACGATGCGCGTCGCCATCGTCATAGCCTCGACCTGGTCGTGCGTAACGTATACGAACGTCGTACCGACTCTCTGGTGGATCTTGGTCAGCTCGGTTCTCATCGCGGCACGGAGCTTCGCGTCGAGGTTGGACAGCGGCTCGTCCAGAAGGAAGACCTTCGGGTTGCGGACGATGGCGCGGCCGAGCGCGACACGCTGCTTCTGACCGCCGGACAGAGCCTTCGGCTTACGGTCGAGCAGGTGGGTGATATCGAGGATGCGCGCGGCTTCCTCCACGCGGCGCTTGATCTCTTCCTTCGGCGTCTTGCGGAGTTTGAGGCCGAACGCCATGTTGTCAAACACGGACATATGCGGATACAGAGCGTAGTTCTGGAACACCATGGCGATATCGCGGTCCTTCGGCGCGACGTCGTTCACCAGTTTGTCGCCGATGAAAAGCTCGCCCTCGGTGATCTCCTCCAGACCGGCGATCATGCGCAGCGTCGTCGTCTTGCCGCAGCCGGAAGGTCCGACCAGGATCAGAAACTCCTTATCCTTGATGTCGAGGCAGAAATCGGAAACGGCCGTCACGCCGCCCGGATACTTCTTGTAGATATGTTTGAGAGACAGGCTTGCCATGTACAGTTCCTCCTGAAATAATTCCCTACGATTCTCCGCGGAGGCGCCTTCTGCGGGACACTCCACCGGACTATAATATTGTATCAAAAAAATCGGCAAATGGAAAGGGGTTTTTTCCCCAAAATTTAAATTCCTTGTTTGGGCACCTTGCACAATCCGCTTCGCCGCGCCCCCGGCGGCCGCCCCGATTTATCCGGCTCAGGATCTCATTTTGTGAGATTACCGCCGATCGGGCGATTCCCGTCCGCTTTCCCGCTTCTCCGGCGTTCCCCGCCCCGCGGCGCGCAGCGCCTCCTCCTCCGCCTCCGTCAGATACCGCCATTCGCCGGGCGCCAGCGCCTCATCAAGCGTCAGCGGACCGAAACGGACGCGCTCAAGCGTGAGGACCGTACTGCCGCAGGCGGCGAACATCCGCTTGATCTGGTGAAATTTTCCCTCGCAGACCGTGATCTCACCGGAGGAGGCGGGCAGCGTCCCTCCGTCCGGGGCGAGCTCCGCCGGCGCGGTCACGAAATCGCCGAGATCGACGCCGCCGCACAGCGCGCGCAGCGCGTCCTCCCCGATCGGCGGATCGCACGTGAAGCGGTACGTCTTCGCCACGTGCCGCCGCGGCGAGAGGAGGAAATGCCCGAGCGCGCCGTCGTCGGTGATGAGGAGCAGTCCGGTCGTGTCGATATCGAGCCGCCCGCACGGGAACATTCCCGGCCGCCGCACGGACGCGGGAAGCAGCTCCATCACGGTCGGACCGCGGTCCTCCGTCGCGCTGACGTATCCCGCCGGCTTACGGAGCATGACGTAAGCGAAGCGCCGCCACGCGACGGGCGTCCCGTCCACGGCAATAATGTCCGCCGCCGGGTCGGCGTGGGCGGCGGGATCCGTGACCGTTACCCCGTTCACCGTCACGCGGCGCGCGCGGATCCGCTTCACCGCCTCGCCGCGCGACTCGACCCCCGCCTCGCGCAGGATCCTGTCCAGTCTCATGCGCCGCCCTCCGATCCGTTTCAGAATATTTTGAAAATGAAGAAAAACAGCGCCGCCAGCGCGGCGAACAGCACCGACGTGCCGAGCGCCGCCGCCGCTCCCACGGCAAAATTCCTCCAGAACATCTCTCTCACCTCCGGCAAAGACGACTCGTCTCCGCCTTCAGTATGCGACCATTGTACCATAATTATGCTTTGAAGTAAAGAGCGCGGGCGCATTTCGGCGCGGAGGCGGCGAAGTTTTTCGGTTTTTTCAAAAAAAGTCTTGACAACCCGCCCCGCAGGTGCTATAATATCCTACGCTTCAAAGATCATTGCGGAATTGTGTAACGGTAGCACGACAGACTCTGACTCTGTTTGTTGGGGTTCGAATCCCTATTCCGCAGCCAAAGGAAACGGACGGGCGCTGCCCGTCCGTTTCCTTTATCCGGAAGGGATTCGAACGGGTCGGTGGTGAATGACCGTCCGGGGGACGGTCAGAGCCGACCCTGACCGAGCCCGCAGGCGAGACCGAATCCCTATTCCGCTTCTCAAAACACTGTTTTCATCAAGGAGGAGGTCCATGAAAAGGATCGCGTTCGTTCTTCTCGTCCTCGCGGTGATCTTTTCACTTGCAGGATGCTCGACCAGAGAGATCGGGAACAGCGGAGACGTCAGCAGCGGCGGAAGAAAAAACGCCAAGATCAATCTGAACGATTATGTTGAAATACCTGCTAATGGATTATATGCTTATGGTGGAGTGTATTTTAATGGTAATGGTATTTTATGTTTCAACAAAGAACGCTTCCTTGTCGATCACATAGACGACATTTCATTCAATAAAAAAACAGGGCAAGTCTACAAAGAGTTGTATAACTACTCCGAAAAATCGGCCGCCTATGAAATTCTGAGTTTTATAAAATGCAACATAAAGTACGATTACGGCGATTATCACGGGGAAAATAATCCTAATTATGATTCCGGGTTATATCGATACTATTATCTAATTCCAAACTTTGATTCCACTCTTTATAACTATTTTGATACCAGCCGTTGGAAAACCGCAGAAATCACATGGGACATCGACACATACATGATCGACACATACTTCGATCTGGATTTCACCTATTCCCCCTTCACCATCACGAACGACGCCCAGCAATAACATACGCAATCCGCCCGATCCCGCCGTCACCGGCGGGAGCTTTTTCTCTCCGAAATCCCCGCCGCCTCTTGCGCGCACGGGTACGCTGCTGTATAATATTGATACAAATCATCAACGATCGTCCGGCGCCGCCGGACGGGGAGGCCGCCTCATGGACAAAACCGACGCCGCGTTCCGCTTCGCGCCGCTGACCGACGAACATCTGCCGCAGGTGCGGGATCTCTATCGCGCCGCGGGCTGGATCGCCTATCTCCGCGATCCCGACGCGCTCGCGCGCGCCTTTGCGCGTTCTCTGTACGTGCTCGGCGCCTTCGACGGCGAGCGGCTCGCGGGCTTCTGCCGCTGCGTCGGCGACGGCGAGCACGTCGTCCTCGTGCAGGATCTGCTCGTCGGAGAACCATACCGCCGCCGGGGACTCGGCACGGCGCTGCTCCGCGCCGCCGCCGAAAAATACCGCGGCGTACGGATGTTCTTCGCCGTCACGGACAGCGCCGACGGCAGAGCGAACGCCTTCTGGCACGCCGCCGGGATGACGCCGCTCGAGGGCGGCGGCATGCGGTCGTATTTCCGTTCCGGCACGCCGGACGAAAGCGGCGGATAAGGCGCGGCGAGCGCCGAAATCCTTTTCGCCTCTTGCCTTTTCGGCGGAAATATGTTATAATAAATAATAAACGCGCGCGTCCGGCCGCCTCCGCACCGGAGCCGCCGGACAACGACCGAGGAGCGTCCGTATGAAAAAAGTGCTGATCCTGTCCTTCACCGCCGGAGGCGGGCACAACGCGACCGCCAAGGCGATGCGCGCCTATTTCTGGGCGCACGACGCGGAATGCGACATTCTCGATACGATCGGCTCCGCGTCGCCCACCTTCGCCAAATCCCTCGACCGCAACTACCTCTGGATCTCGAGCAAAGCCAAGAACGTGTGGCGCGTCGGATACCGCCTCGCGGAAAAACGGAAGAACACCGCCTTCGACGAAACGATCGAGCAGATCGTCAGCTCTCCGTTCAAGCGGGAGATCGCCACGTACATCCAGGAAAGCGAGCCGGACGTCATCCTGTTCACGCACCCGTTCGGCGGCGTGATCCTCGACGACCTGAAACGCAGCGGCAAGCTGTCCGCGCCGACCGTCGGCATCCTGACGGACTTCGTGTTCCACCCGTTCTGGGAGGACTGTACGGGGAACGACTACGTCGTCATCCCCGCGGCTCCGCTCCGCTACCAGGCGCGCCGCAAGGGGTTCGCCGACAGTCAGGTCCTCCCCCTCGGCATCCCGATCCTCCCGAAATTTGCCGGATCCGTCCCGCAGAAGGAGGCGCGCGAAGCGCTCGGTCTCGATCCGGAGTGCGCGACGGTGCTCCTCATGAGCGGGAGCGTCGGATACGTGAGTATGGAACAGACCGTGCGCGATATGGACTCGCTGGATCTCGCTGAGGATTTCCAGATCCTCGCCGTCTGCGGCAACAACAAAAAAGTTCTGAAGGATCTTCAGGCACTGGAAACGCGCCACCGGATGCTCCCCTTCGGTTTCGTCGACAACGTGGACGTGATGATGGACGCGTCCGACTGTATCATCACGAAGCCCGGCGGGATGACGATCTCGGAGGCGCTCGCCAAGCGGCTGCCGATCGTCATCGTCAATCCGATCCCCGGTCAGGAAACGCGCAACACGGAATTTCTGCTCAACAGCGGCGCCGCCGTCGCCGCCAACAAGATCTGCGGCGTGGACGAGCTCGTCGCCGGGCTTCTTGAAGACAGAAAGCGGCTGGACGCGATGCGCGCGAGCATCGAGCTGCTCCGCCATCCGGACTCGACGCGCGACGTGTGCGAATTCGCCCTCTCTCTCGCGAAAGAATAAGCTACGCGCGCGTCAGATCGGCGTAGCTCCCGCCCGTCACGCGCAAAAGCGCGTCCGGCGCGAGACGCAGCTGCAGGCCGCGCTGTCCGCCGCTCACGTAGATCTCGTCGTACAGAACGGCGACCTCGTCGAAAAACGTCGGGAAACGCTTCTTCATGCCGACGGGAGAACAGCCGCCGCGGATATAGCCGGTCACGCCGGGCATCTCCTTTACGTGGATCATGGCGACGCTCTTCTCCCCCGCCGCCGCGGCGCATTTCTTGAGATCGAGCTCCTCGGCGACCGGGATGCAGAACACAAAGTATCCGCCCCGCGACCCGCGCGTGACGAGCGTCTTGAATACGCATCCCGCGTCCTCGATCCCGAGCAGCTGCGCGGCGTGGACGCCGCTCAAGTCGTCCTCGTCCACCTCATAGCGCGCCGCCGTATACGGCACGCCCGCCTCCTCGAGCAGGCGCATCGCGTTCGTTTTCTCCTCAGCCATTCCGTCCTCCCTCTCCGCCCGCGGCGGATCATCGTCACCCGGATGGGTACGTATACCGGATGGGTACGTATACGTATATATTATAGCGCGGTTTTTCCGCATCCGCAACGGAAAGATCCCGCCTCCGGCGCGATTTTTTCCGTTTTTCGTCCGTTTCATGAAACAAATCCGCGAAAATCCCGTCCAATACGGGAAGAACGGGGAGCGCGTCCGCTCCCCCGCAGGAGTACAGTCATGCCTACGTCCGCCCGCACAAGACCCGCCCGCCGCAAAAAAAACGCCGCGCTGCACGAGAGGCGCGTCACGCGCCTCTTTTTACTGCCGAGCCTGATCGGCGTCGCGGTGTTTTTTGTCGCGCCCTTCGGCGTCGTCGTATATTACAGCCTCATCGACAATCCGATCTCCGGGGAGTTCGCGGGGCTCGCGAATTACGCGTCGCTGCTTCGCAACATCGCCTTCCGGCAGGCGGCGCGCAACACCGCCGTCTTCTCCGGCATCGCCGTGCCGCTGGCGGTCGTCCTGCCGCTCCTTTTCGCCGTCCTGCTCATGAAGAAGCTGCCGATGAAGAGTTTGTTCCGCACGGTGCTCATCAGCCCGCTCATGGTGCCGATCGCCTCCGTCGTCCTCATCTGGGAGGTGCTCTTCCACAACAACGGCGTCGTGAACGAATGGATCACCGCGCTCGGCGGCACCGCCGTCGACTGGTTCAAAAGCGAATACAGCCAGGTCACGATCGTGCTTCTCTATCTGTGGAAGAACATCGGCTACAACATGATCCTCTTCATGGCGGCGCTTGCCGAGATCCCGCAGGACGTGCTGGAAGCCGCCGCGCTGGACGGCGCCGGGACGGTGCGCACCTTCTTCCGCATCCGTCTGCCCTACCTCTCCTCGACGATCCTCTTCGTCACCATCCTCTCCGTCATCAACAGCTTCAAAGTCTTCCGCGAGGTGTATCTCCTGACGGGAGACTATCCGTACGACGCCCTGTACATGCTCCAGCACTTCATGAACAACACCTTCCGCACGCTCGACTATCAGAAACTCTCCTGCGCCGCGATCCTTATGGGCGCGGTGATGATCGTCATCATCGGCGTCCTCTTCCTCATCGACCGGCGGCTCGGCCGGGACATCGAGGAATGACCGAACGCTTCCATTTTGTGAAAGGCTGCCCTGACTGCCTATGAAAAAAAAGCTCACCCCGCGCGCGGTCGGGATCGCGGGCGCGCGGCTCGCCGCGACCGCGTTCCTCATCGGCGTGTCGCTCGTGTTCCTCATGCCGGTCGTGTTGACGATCACGAATTCCCTGATGTCGCAGAGCGAGATCGCCTCCAACTACGGCAAGATCTTTACCGGCGTGACGACGCCCGGCACGTACGTCTCCTCTAGTGTGAACCTGAAGCTGATCCCCGACACCGTCAGCTTCTCCCAGTATTCCGCCGTGCTCTTCCGAAGTCCCGATTATCTGATGAAATACTGGAATTCCGTGATCCTCGTCGTGCCGATCGTCGTCTTCCAGACCGCCGTCGCCCTCGTCGCCTCCTACGGCTTCGCGCGCTTCGACACGAAATTCCGCACCGCCGTCTTCTTCGGATACATCATCTTGATGCTGATGCCGTATCAGGTCACGCTCGTACCGAACTTCCTCGTCTCCGACTGGCTCGGCATCCTCGACACGCGCCGCGCGATCATCCTGCCGGGGATCTTCTCCCCCTTCGCGGTCTTCATCCTCACGAAATTCATGCGGCGCATTCCCTCCTCCGTCGTCGAGGCCGCGAAGCTCGACGGCGCAAACGAATGGCAGATCTTCACGCGCGTCTGCGTGCCGATGTCCAAAAGCATCGTCGCCTCCGTCGCGCTTCTGATCTACATAGATTACTGGAACATGGTCGAGCAGCCGCTCGTGCTCCTGCGCGGCGACGCGCAGTCGCTCCATCCGCTCTCCGTGTTCCTCTCCAAGATCAACGCCGGTGACGCCGGGCTCGCCTTCGCCGTCGCCACGATCTATATGGTCGTTCCCCTGCTCCTCTTTCTGTACAGCGAGGAATACCTCGTCGAAGGCGTCTCCTACTCCGGCGGCCTGAAGGGCTGACGGCAAAACTTCCACGAAAGGACTCAACCATGAACGAATCGACTGTCCGGCGGCGCATCTGGATCCGCAATTTCATCATCCTGTTCCTCGCCGCGCTCCTTCTTCTGACGCTGTTCTCCAACACGATCCTCAACCGCTCGCTGCCCGAGGTCGCGGTGCGCTATCCGCAGTACGCGTCGATCTCCTCGCGCATCCGCGCGTCCGCCTCCGTGACCGCCAACCAGAGTTTTTCCGTCACGATCCCGCAGACGCGCACCGTCGCCGGCGTGGATATCCGCGTCGGACAGACCGTGCAGAAGGGCGACACGATCATGCGTCTGGAGCCGGGCGATTCCGACGAGCTGGATATGCTGCGCCGTGAGGCGGAGGATCTGGAACTGCAGCTTCTCGCCAAACTCCAGCAGGAGCCGGAGGGCTCCGCGGGCACGGACGACGGAACGGTGCGGTCGCTGAAGCAGTCGCTCGCCGACGCGCAGGATGCGCTGGCGGATCAGCGGCTGACGCTGTCGGACGCCGAGTACACGCTGTCGGAGCTGAAAACGGATCTGAGCGATCTGCAGTCGGAACTCGCCGGGATCCGCGCGCGGCAAGAGGCGCTCCCCACGGCGGACGACGTGCAGAGCGCGCAGGCGGTGATCGCGCGGGCGGAGGAGACGCTGCGCACGCTGAACGCGGAGCACAGCCGCCTCGAAGCGAAGCGCGCCGCCACGGGCGACAGCCACTACTATACGGAAACGGAGCTGGAAGCGCTGATCGCCCGGGCGGAATACGAGCTTGCCGCGGCAAAGGACGCCTACGCCGCCGCGTTCGACGCGTACGACAAAGCCCTCCGCCTCGCGGATTCGCTCGCCGGGGAGGCGGAGGCTGCCCAGGCGCAGTATGAATACGCCGAAGCGGCGCTGAACGACTACCGGGCGTCGATGCCGCAGGAAGTGACCTACGAAGAGCTGCTCGCCGCGCAGCAGGCCGTCACAGACGCCCAGAAGGCGGTGGAGGATACGCTGCGCTACTACACCCGCGCCGAATACACCGCGGCGAAAACCGCCTATGACGCGGCAAAGAAGGAATACGACAGCAAATTCGGCAAAGTCTCCGCCGAGGAGCTCGCCGAACTGAAGGCGGTGCTCGAAGAGAAGGAAGCCGCGCTCCAGGCGCTGGAACCGAAGGAGGAAGCGTATCAGAACGCGCTCGCCGGGGTCCAGCGGGCACAGCAGGAATACTGGGCGGTCTACGCCCGCATCTCGCAGGCGTCCGGCGCCTCCGAACAGCTCCGTCAGCTGCAGGAGACGGCGTCGGCGGCAAAGGAACGCGTCACGGCGCTGAACGCGCAGCTCACCGCCGCCGAGAACGCGCGGGACCGCACGCGTGAGGAGAACGACCGCGCCCAGGCGGCGGCGGAACAAGCGGAAAACACGCTCGACGCGCTGCGCAAATATGAAAACTACGACGAGCTCACCGCCGCGCTGAAGGGGCTCGAGGCAAAGATCGAACAGGCGGAGAAGGAGAAAGCGGCCGCCGAGGAAACGCTCTCCGAGGCATCGGAGGAGAACGTCTCCGCGCTGACGAGAGAATATCAGAGCAAGGAGCGGGAGATCGCCCAGAAGGAACGCTCCATCACCGCGCAGGAACGCACCGTCTCCTCCTGCTCGCGCGCCGTCACCGCCGCGCAGCAGCAGATCGCCTCCCTCCGCACGCAGATCGAGGAAGCGCAGGCAGCCGCGGAGAAGAACGCGGAGGCGGCGGGGAAAGCCGCGGAGCTCGAATACCGGCGGTACCAGATCGAGCTGCAGCAGATCAAGGACGCGCTGGAGAAGAAAGAAGCGGAGATCCGCGCCGCCGAGGAGAAGGAGATGCTCGGCACCGTCACCTCACCCGTCTCCGGCATCGTCGAATCGATCTACGTCGCCGCCGGGAACAAGGCGGAGGCGAACACGCCGCTCGTCTCCATCGTGCAGTCCGACATGGGATACACCATGCAGTGCACCGTCACGAGCGAGCAGGCCGCCGGGATCCGTGTCGGCGATGCCGCCGCGATCCAGTGGTACTACTGGGGCGAGGCGCCGAGCGCGCGCATCGTCTCCATCAAATCCGATCCGTCCAGCCAGGGACGGCAGCGCATCGTGACGCTGGAGGTCACGGGGGAGGTGTCCCCCGGTACGCAGCTGACCTTCACGCTCGGAGAGAAGAACGCCTCCTATGACTGCGTCGTACCGAAGAGCGCCGTGCGCGAGGACACGAACGGAAACTTCGTCCTCATCGTCACCGCCCGGAGCACGCCGCTCGGCAACCGTTACACGGCGCGCCGCGTCGAGGTGCAGGTGCTCGCCTCCGACGAGACGAACGCCGCGATCTCCGGCGCCGTCTCCGGTGAATACGTCATCACCGCCTCGTCCACGCCGATCTCCGACGGGATGCAGGTACGGCTGAGCGACAACACGAACTGATATGGAGAACGTCACACGCCTGCGGCGCGCCGGCGCCGTCTGCGCCGCCGTATTTCTGCTCCTCGCCGGCGCCGCCGGGATCCTGACGGCGGCGCGCGTCCGCCTCGTCCGCTCTCTGACGGATCAGCAGGCGGCACAGCGCTGGGGCGGCGAGGGATCGGCGCAGCTGAGCTGTTTCTTCCCCGAGGGGGAGTATCCTTCCTTCGATTCCTTTTACGAGACGGCGCGCACCGTGGACGTCGCCCTGACGGAGGCGTCCCTGAGCGCCGCGTCCCCGAACGCGCGCCTCTGGTACTTCGCCGCCAGCACGGAAACGTCGCTGTACGCCTCTACGTCCCGTGCCTCCTGCACGCTTCAGACGACCGTCTTCCGGGGAGATTTCTTCTACGTCCATCAGCCCGCGCTCGTCTCCGGCGGCTACCTCTCCTCGGACGGCGTGAACGCGGGATACGTGTTCCTCGATGATAACGCCGCGTGGCGGCTCTTCGGCGCGACGGACGTGGCGGGGATGCCCGTCACCGTCGACGGCGCCGAGTACATCGTCTGCGGCGTCGGGCGCGCGCTGCACGATTCCGTCCGCGACGCGCTCTACGGCGAGACGCCGCGCGCGTGGATCCTCTCGGACTCCGCCGCCGGCATGACGGCGGGCGGCGCCGCCGTCTTCGAGATCGTTCTGCCGGATCCGATCGACGGCTTCGCCGCCGATCTGGTCGGCAAACTGCCCTTCCCCGACGGCACCGTGACCGTCGAGAATTCCTCCCGCTTCACGTTCTCATCGCTGTTCGGCGGACTCGCAGAGCGCGAGACGCTCGGCGTCCGCGCCTCCCCGGTCACCTTCCCGTGGTGGGAGAATCTGGCGCGCGTCGCCGAATACCGCGCGGGCACGTATCTTCTTCTGTCGCTGCTCCTGCTCGCCGCCGCCGCGCTGCTCCTCCTCGTCTGGATCGTGATCCTGTACCGCCCCTTCCTCGCCCTCCTCGCCCGCGTCCTGCGCGGCGCGAGAGACCGCTTTGACGCGCTGCGCGACCGGCGCCTGCGCGCCCGTCAGAAAAAAACGTCCGCTCCGTCGGACGAATAAGGAGATACCCATGAGCCTGAAACGCATCGTATGCCTCGCCTTGGCCGCCGTGCTCCTCGCCGGCGCCGCCGCTTCCTTCTCCGGCTGCCGCAAAAAGCAACAGGCCGTCAAGGAGATCGCCGACCACGTCTACCGTTCCCAGACGCTGAAAATCGGGGACGGGGATGCCGGAAACACCAACGTCGAGCAGTTCACGCGGATCGGCGACGGCATCTACGCCTCCGTCTATTCCTACGATCCCGAGACGTATGAGTCGACCCGCCTCCTCTACCGCGTCGATCCGGATACCGGGGCGCTCTCGTCCGTCGACGTCCCGAAGACGGAGCTCGGCGAAAACACCAACGAGCAGACGCTGATGCCGGCCGGCGACGGCACCTTCTGGCAGATCTACTACACGTACTCCTACGACGAGCTCACCTACGAGTATTCCGAGACCTACGTGCTGCGCCGCATCGACGGGAACGGGAAAGAGTTCTGCTCCGTCGATCTCAGCGCCCTGTGGGGCGAGAACACGGACGACGAATGGCACTACGTGGAACAGACCTTCCCCCTCGGCGACGCGCTGCTCCTCTCCGATTCCACCTCGCTCTACCGTTTTGAGAAGGACGGGACCGTGAGCGCGAAGCTGTCTCTGCGCGATCTGTCCGAGGAGGGCGGGTACATCCGCTCCATCTTCGGCGATGAGAACGACACGCAGATCCTGTACACCGACTACTCCATGTCCATGTCTCTTGGCAAGGGCAGCTCCACCTTCCTGATACCGATCACGTGGGGCGAGAGACCCGCCTTCGGCGAGCGGCAGGAGCTCCCGGAGGAGATCTTCCAGTACGCCAACACCATCACTACCGGTCCGGGGTACTCTTTGTACTTCACCGACGAGAACGGCGTCTACGGCTACGACGCCGCGGCGCAGACAAAAACGCTCCTGCTCGATTTTTTGAATTCCGATCTCTCGAGCAGCACGGCGAACAACCTCATCGTTATCTCTCCGGACCGCTTCGTCACCTACGGCTACGACGACGTGCTCGAAAAGCAGACGGCGATGATCCTCACCCGCGTGCCGGAAGAGGAGATCGTGCCGAAATACATCCTGACGCTCGCCGTCGTCGGCGGTCTCTGGTCGGTGCGGAGCCCCGTCCTCCTCTTCAACCGTCAGAGCGAGGAATACCGCATCAAGATCAAGCTGTACAATCCGGACGACTACTACGACCCGCTTTCCGCCGATGATTACGATTGGAACGACCTCGTGCAGAAGGCGGTGGACGCGCTGAACAACGACATCATCGCCGGGCGCGTGCCGGATATCCTGTACGTGGACGAATACATCCCGATCGACAGCTATGCCGCGAAGGGGCTGCTCGTCGATCTGAACACGTATATCGAGAAGGATCCGCGCTTCTCCCGCTCCGATTTCCTCGGAAACGTCCTCTCCGCCTTCGAGATCGGCGGGAAGCTCTACCGGATCATGCCCTCCTTCTGCGTGACGACCTTCGCCGGGAAGAAGTCCGTCGT
The DNA here is from genome assembly GCA_016288155.1 of Clostridiales bacterium. Classification (GTDB taxonomy): domain Bacteria; phylum Bacillota; class Clostridia; order Oscillospirales; family CAG-272; genus SIG701. Next base: position 29,289 of record JAEEYP010000079.1, read on the forward strand.
CGGCGACCGCACGCACTGGACGATGGACGAGTTCATCGCCTGGGCGAACGCGCTGCCCGAGACCACGACCGTCTTCGAGAACGAAATGACGCGCGACACGCTGCTCGACCTCTTCTGCTCCTTCTTCTACACCCAGCTCGTCGATCCGGCGACCGGCGCCTGCCGCTTCGATTCGGAAGAGTTCCGCCAGCTGCTCCGCTACGCGAACACACTCGCGGCCGAAACGATCTACGAGCAGCATCAGGACGACGAGGATTTCTGGAACGAATACTGGGAATCCTACGAGTACCGCTTCGTCAACGACACCGTCGCGCTCGCGCAGTTCACGCTGAACAGCTTCAGCTCGATCACGGGTCTCATGAACTACACGATGCACACCTCCGACGTCACGCTGATCGGGCTGCCGACCGCCTCCGCCTCCGGCGCGACGATCACCTCCAACACGCTCAGCTTTGCCATCACGACGAAATCCGCCGTGCCGGACGGCGCGTGGGAATTCGTCAGCAGCTTCCTCACCGAGGAGTATCAGGACGCGATCACGAGCGGTTTCCCGATGCGCGTCTCGTCGCTTGAAAAAATGGCGGCGCGCGAAGTCGAGGAGCAGCAGCAAATGAAGAAGGAATACGAGGAGAACGGCTACTACACCTATCCGGGCGGCGTCATCAAAGACTACGCCGCCTCCTACGACGTGACGGGCGGGGAGACGCCCACTCTCACCGTCGGTGCGGCGGATGAGCCTGCTTCTCCCGAAACGTCGGCGATCGACGACGGCTTCGGCGTCGACGAGCCGATCACCGTCCTGCCCGTCGATCCGGGCTACGAATACGGCGAGATGTTCTTCCTCGACCGCGGCCTGGCAGACGAACTGCTCGCGTTCCTGCACACGCTCGACCACACCGCCTCCGTCAACGTCAGTATCCTGAACATCATACACGAAGACGCCGCCGCGTACTTCTCCGGGCAGAAGTCGCTCGACGAAACCGTGAAGATCATCCAGAACCGCGCGACCTGGGTCATCGGCGAGAGCCGCTGATCCGTTGCCGCGGACAGACGAAACGGCGCGGAGCCTCCGGATCACCGGATGCGCTCCGCGCCGTATTTTTTGTTCCCGGACCGGATATCAGACCATGTTCTCCGGATGGAAGACCTCGTCGAAGCGCTCCGGCGTCAGGTATCCGAGTTCGACGCACGCCTCCTTCAGCGACAGCCCGCGCTCCCACGCGAGATGCACCGTCGCGGCCGCTCGCTCGTAGCCGATCACCGGATTGAGCGCCGTCGCGAGCATGAGCGAGCGGTGCAGGTTCTCCCGCATCCGCTCCCGGTCGGCGACGATCCCCTCCGCGCAGCGGACGCGGAACGACCCGATCGCCTCCGCGAGGAGCCGCGCGGACTGGAGAAAGCACTGCGCCGTCACCGGCATGAAGACGTTCAGCTCGAAATTCCCCTGCGACGCCGCGATCCCGACGGCGGTATCGTTGCCCATCACCTGCACAGCGACCATCGTGACCGCCTCGCACTGCGTCGGGTTCACTTTGCCCGGCATGATGGACGAGCCCGGCTCGTTCTCCGGGATGCGGATCTCGCCGAGCCCGAGACGCGGACCGCTCGCAAGCCAGCGGACGTCGTTCGCGATCTTCATCATGTCGCACGCGAGCGCCTTCAGCGCGCCGTGCGCGAAGACGAGCTCGTCGCGCGAGGTCAGCGCGTGGAATTTGTTCTCCGCCGCAGCGAACGGCTTGCCCGTCAGCGCCGCGAGCTCCGCCGCCGCCTCCTCGCCGAAGCCGGCGGGCGCGTTCAGCCCCGTGCCGACGGCGGTCCCGCCGAGCGCGAGCGCGTACATCGCGCCGCACGCTTCTCTGAGCAGCCGCACGTCCCGCTCCAGGCTCGTGCGCCAGCCGCTGATCTCCTGGCTGAACGCGATCGGCGCCGCGTCCTGCAGGTGCGTGCGCCCGCTCTTGACGACGCCCGCGTTCTCCGTCTCCAGCCGCCCGAACGTCTCCGCCAGCGACAGCGCCGCGGGGATCACCCGGTCCTCGACGGCGAGCACGGCGGCGACGTGCATCGCCGCGGGAAAAACGTCGTTCGAGGACTGGCTCATGTTCACGTCGTCGTTCGGGTGAAGCGTCAATCCGCCCGCAAGCTCGCTGCCGCGGCGCGCGATCACCTCGTTCGCGTTCATATTCGTCTGCGTGCCGGAACCGGTCTGCCAGACGACGAGCGGGAAATGCGCGTCGAGCGCGCCGTCTGCGACCTCGCGCGCCGCCGCCTCGATCGCGGCGAGTTTTTGCCCCGTCATCCGCGCGGGGCACAGGCGCCGGTTCGCGCGGGCGGCGGCAAGTTTGATGAGCCCAAGCGCATGGATGATCTCCGGCGGCATCGGCTCGCGCCCGACGCCGATGGGAAAATTACGGCGGCTCCGTTCCGTCTGCGCGCCCCAGTATCGGTCGGCGGGGACGGCGACCTCGCCCATCGAATCGTGCTCGAGGCGGAAGCCCGTATCCATCTCGCTCATCCGGGGATCCCCTCCGCCCACGTGCCGTCCGTAAAGACCGGCGTCGCTTTGCCGTCCTTATAGCCGGTGATCGAAAGATCCGGCGCGCCGATCATGAAATCGACGTGGATCATGCTGTCGTTCACGCCGAGTGCATGGCATTCCTCCTGCGTCCTGTCGGCGTATCCGTCGATCGTATCCATGTATCCGCGCCCGAACGCGACGTGACAGCTCGCGTTCTCGTCAAAGAGCGTATTGTAGAACAGGATCCCCGATTCGCTGATCGGGCTGTCCTTCGGGACGAGCGCCACCTCGCCGAGATACGGCGCGCCCTCGTCCATCCCCAGCATGCGGTCCAGCAGTTCTTTTCCCTTCTTCGCTTCCCACGAAACGGCGCGGCCGTCCTTGAAATCGAAAGCGAAATCCTCGATCAGCTGCCCCTGCCAGGACAGCGGCATCGTGGAGACGAGCCGTCCCTCGGCGGCGCCGCGCTTCGGGGAGACGAAGATCTCCTCCGTCGGCATGTTCGGGTTGAAGAAATGCCCGAGCAGGGACGTCTCGCCGCCGCCGCAGAAGCGTCCCTCCGGGATCAGCCCAACGCGGAAATCGGTGCCGTTCGCGCTCCTGTAGTGCAGGCTGTCGAAATGCTGCGCGTTCAGCCACGCGCAGCGCGCGCGGAACGCCTCGTCGTGCGCTTTCCACGCGGCGACGGGATCGTTGTCCTCCGTCACGCGCACCGTCTTCAGGATCGCCTCCCACAGCCGCTCGACGGCGCGGTTTTTCTGCTCGCCGGGGAAGACCTTCTTCGCCCACGCCGCCGACGGCACGGCGGCGATCGTCCACTGTTCCTTGTTCTCCAGCGCGTCGCGGTACTTTCTTATGATCGGATACGTCCGCATGCGCGCCTTCTGCATCTTCTCCTGATCGATGCCGCGCAGCCCGTCCGGATCCTCGCTGTCGATATAGATGCGGCAGGGGACCTCTTCGACCGCCAGTTTCATCTTCTCTTCCTTCCACGCGGGGACCTCGGAGAGCGAGCGCAGCGTGCGGTAGCGGTAGTTCAGCTTCGTGATCGGCTGACAGGTCCATTCGCAGTCGACGCGCGACGCGCCCGCCTTATAGCACGCCTCGACGAGCATGGAGATGAATTCCCCCTGATCGACGTCCGCGTGGATCTCGACCGTCTGCCCCTTCTGTACGTTCGCGCCGACGCGCGCGATGAGCGCGGCGTATTTCTTCATCAGTGTTTTTTTCATCGTAAACTCCTTCCGTTTGCCGACCGTTCGGCGGCTTTCCTGACTATTGTACAACATACACAAAAAGATGTCAATACAATTTGCCGATTCCTTTTTTCTCCGAATTCTTGACAGAGAACTCTCCGTAATGTATAATAAAGGGGAAGAGCGGCGCGCAGACCGCGGGACCGCTCCGAATTCCGAGAAATTCATAGGATACAGGGAGGAAAATCATGGGAAAATTCGTAGCAAAGAAAACGAACACCGGCTTTAAGTTCGATCTCGTTGCCGGCAACGGCGAGGTCATCGCGACCTCTGAGGTGTACACCTCCGAAGCCTCCTGCATGAATGGCATCGCCAGCGTGACCCGGTGCGCTCCCGCCGCCGGAACGGAAGACCTGACCGTCGAGAACCCGGAAAAGGTAAAGCATCCGAAGTTCGAGATGTACACCGACAAGGCCGGCGAGTATCGCTTCCGCCTGAAGGCGCGCAACGGCGAGATCATCGCGACCTCCGAGGGCTACAAGGCGAAGGCCTCCTGCGTGAACGGCATCGCCAGCGTCCAGAAGAACGTCGTCGACGCCAAGATCGAAAAGACGTACTGATCCCCCCTCATACGAACTGAAGGCTGTCTCCCGAAAAGGAGACAGCCTTCTTCTTTTGCCGTATTCCCGTTTGCCGCGCGCCGCGGATTATTTGTTCTCGAAGATCGTGCCGGCCTTGACGCGCTCGATCACGTCGATGACCGCCGCCGCCTGCGACAGCTCGATCGGATACTTGGCGCCGTGGCGGATCGTCTCGTAAAGCGCGTCCCAGATCGCGCTCGTCCCGCCGCAGCCGGCGGGCACCGTTTCCTCGATCCAGGGGAGCGGCTCGTTGTTGCCGAAACTCGCCTTCGTTCCGGGCGTCTCCGGATCGGCGACGACCGGCGGCAGTTCCACGTTCGGATCCAGATAGCGGAGATGGAAGCCGTCGTCCGCGGAAACGAGCGAGCCGCGGGAACCGTAAATGCGGTACATGGGCGTCGGCACCGCGACGCCGCCGGAGATCTCCATATCGACGATCCGTCCGTTCACGCCGGTGAAGACGATCTTGATATGGTCTTCGCAGTCGCCCGCCGCCGCCACGTGACGGATGGCGGAATACATCTCGGTGTACGCGCCGCCGCAGAAGCGGAGCGAATGGTCGATGATATGCGGTCCCCAGTTGAGGAGCTGGCCGCCGCCGAACTCGGAGAGCGTCTGCCAGTCGCAGCGGCGGTCGTAGCCGTTGCGGGACAGATAGATCTGGAAGACCTCGCCGAGCTTGCCGGAATCGATGATCTTCATCGCCTTGTTGAAGCCGTCCTCAAAACGGCGGTTGTGCCGGATGTAGAGATGCGGACCCGCCGGCTGCGAGCCGAGCGCGATCAGCTCCTTCGCCTGCGCCGTGTGCATGCAGAAGGGCTTCTCCAGCATGACGTCCTTCCCGGCGAGCAGCGCCATCTTCGCGTGGCGAAAATGATCGACCGAACGGGTGGCGATGCTCACGAGCTCCACCTGCGGATCGGCGAGCATCTTTTCATAGTCCGTGTACGGCGTGCTGCCGAATTCCTCCACGAACGGTTTCGTTCTCTCCTCGATAACGTCGCACACGGCGGCAAAACGGAAGCGGTCCTGACGGGAACGCAGCTCGCCCCGGTGCATTCCTCCTCCGGCGCGGCCGAGGCCGACCAGACCGATGCGGATCGGATTGTTGTCCATAAGTTCTCTCCTAGATTTTTTCTTTCATGATAGCACAATCGGCGCCGCCTGTCAAGAAGGAGCGGAAAATTCCTCCGCTTTCCGCGCAAAATCGCGGCTTCCCGAAGCGGCGGGGAAAATATCCCGTTCCCCTTGACAAACGCGCGAAGATATGCTATACTGTGAAATTGAGAATGATTCCCGTTTTCGGAGTATCCCATGCCCTATATGACGAATCACAAGCGGCAGATCCTCGATTTCCTGATCCGGAACCGCGACCGGCACTTCACCGTGGAAGAGATCATCGACGCGCTCTCCGAGGGTGAGCGCCGCCCCGCCAAAAGCACCGTATACCGTCAGATCTCCGCGCTGCTGGACGACGGCGTGATCCGCCGCTTCGAGAGCGCGGGGAGCGATTCCTTCGTATACCAGTACGCGGTCGGCGTCGACTGCGAACATCATTTCCATCTGAAGTGCTCCCGCTGCGGGAAGCTTCTGCATATGGAATGCGAACAGCTGCGCGACGTCCGCACCCACATCCTGCGCCGGCACGGATTCCTCATCGGCGGAAGCTCCGTCATCTACGGGATCTGCGCGGACTGCGCGCGCGGCACGGAAAAGGAGATCCCGCGATGAAGCGTTTCGTTTTGTTTTTCTGCCTTCTTCTGCTCGTGCCGCTTTCGGGATGCGCCGCGCGCGTCCCGGAGGACGACGGACGGCTCGCCGTCGTCGCCTCGAACTTCCCCGCCTATGATTTTGCCCGCGCCGTCGCCGGCGAGGCCGCCTCCGTCACGATGCTCATCGCGCCGGGGACGGAGGTGCATTCCTACGACCCCACCCCGCAGGATATCCGCCGCATCCGGGAATGCGATCTCTTAGTCTTCTGCGGAGGCGAATCCGACGCGTGGATGGAGGACATCCTCGCCTCGCTCGACCGCTCGCACACCGCGGTGCTCGCCATGATGGACGCGGTGCCGCTCCTGAACGAGGAAACGGTCGAGGGGATGGAAGCGGAAGAAGACGAAGAAGGCGAAGAATACGACGAACACGTCTGGACCTCGCCCGCGAACGCCGTGCGGATCACCGCCGCGATCCGCGACGCGCTCTGCGCGGCGGACCCGGAAAACGCCGCGCTCTACCGCGCCAACGCCGAGGAGTATATCGGACAGCTGGAAGCGCTGGACGCGGATTTCGCCGCGCTCGCCGCCTCCGCCGCGCGCAGGACCGTCGTGTTCGCCGACCGCTTCCCGCTCCTGTATTTCGTGCGGGAATTCGGACTCGAATACTGCGCCGCGTTCCCCGGCTGCGCCGAGGAAACGGAACCCGGCGCGCAGACGCTCGCCTTTCTCATCCGCAAGGTGCGCGAGGAAGAGATCCCGTACGTATTCACCATAGAATTCTCAAACGGGCGCGTCGCCGATATGATCTGCGAAGCCGCGGGATGCGGCAGACTCACGTTCCACTCCTGTCACAACGTTACCCGGGACGAATGGGAAGCGGGCGAAACGTACGTCTCGCTCATGCGCCGCAATCTGGAAAACCTTCGGACGGCGCTCAACTGATCCCGCCCCGCGAAAGGAAAAAAGATATGCCGGCTTTTCTCGGAGAGATGCTCTCCTTCCCTTTCATGCGCCGCGCGCTGCTCGTCGGCTCGCTCGTCGCGCTCTGCGCCGCGCTGCTCGGCGTCAGCCTCGTGCTCAAGCGCGTCTCCATGATCGGAGACGGGCTTTCCCACGTCGGCTTCGGCGCGCTGGCGGCCGCCGCCGTGATGAACGCGGCGCCGCTGTACGTGGCGATCCCCGTCGTCGTCCTCGCCGCGTTCCTTCTTCTGCGCCTCAGTGAGAAGAGCCGCCTCCGCGGCGATTCCGCGATCGCCGTCGTCTCGACCGCCTCGCTGGCGGTCGGCGTGCTGCTCCTCTCCCTGCGCGGCGTCAACACGGACGTGTACAACTACCTCTTCGGCAGCGTGTACGCCATGAGCGCCGCGGACGTGCGGCTCAGCCTGATCCTCAGCGCCGTCGTACTCGTGCTTTTCGTGCTCTTCTACAACCGCATCTTCGCCGTCACCTTCGACGAATCCTTCGCCCGCGCGAGCGGGATGCACGCGGGCGCATACAACATGCTGCTTGCCGCGCTGACCGCCGTCACGATCGTATTGGGGATGCGGCTCATGGGCGCGATGCTCATCACCGCGCTCATCATCTTCCCGGCGCTCACCTCGATGCGCCTCTTCGGGAGCTTCCGCTCCGTCGTGATCTCCTCCGCCGCCGTCTCGACCGTGTGCTTCCTTTGCGGGATCACGCTTTCCTATCTGTTCGATACGCCGGGCGGCGCGACCGTCGTGCTCACGAATCTCGCCGCGCTCCTCCTCGCCTCGCTCGTCTCGTTTCTGAGAAAGAAGAGCTGACGTGCCGCGGAAAGCCGCGAAAAATAAAAGATCCTCCGCCCGATCTCGGGCGGAGGATCTTTTTCGCGATCGTTTTACGAAACGTTCGCCTTTTTCTTTTTCACCTTGACGAAGCCGGAATCCTGCCGCTGCGCCATGACGAGCCGCCAGTAGAAGCCGCGCTGCGCGAGCAGTTCCTGATGCGTCCCGCATTCGACGAGCCGCCCGTGATCGAGCACGATGAGCCGGTCGGCGTTGCGGAGCGTGGACAGACGGTGCGCGATGGCGAAAGTCGTACGGTTCGCCATCAGGCGGTTGAGCGCGTCCTGGATCAGCTTCTCCGTCTCCGTATCGAGCGCGGCGGTCGCCTCGTCGAGGATCAGGATGCGCGGATCATGGATCAGCGCGCGGGCGATGGCGATGCGCTGCCGTTCGCCGCCGGAGAGCGAGTAGCCTCTCTCTCCGACCATCGTGTTGTAGCCTTCCGGCAGGCTCACGATAAAGTCGTGCGCGTTGGCGAGCCGGGCGGCGGCGATGACCTCTTCATCCGTCGCAAGCGGCTTCGTATAGCGGATGTTGTCACGGATCGATCCGGCAAACAGATGCGTCTCCTGGAGCACGACGCCCATCTGCGAGCGGAGCGCGTTCTGGGAGATATCCTTGATGTTGACGTCGTCGATCTCGATCGATCCCTCCGTCACGTCGTACAGACGCATGAGCAGGTTGATGAGCGTCGACTTGCCGGAACCGGAATGCCCGACGATGCCGATCATCTCGCCCTTCTTCACGTCGAGGCTGACGTGCTCGAGAACGGGGTTGTAGGACTCGTAGCCGAAGGTCACGTTGCGGAAGGAGATGTCGCCCTCGATGCGGATATCGATCGGCATGGCGATGTCGGCGACCTCAGGCTCCTCCTCGAGCACCTCGAAGATCTTGCCGAGCGAGGTGAGGAAGCGGGAGATCGTGCGCGGCATTTCCGTGATGGACAAAATCGGCTCGTAGACGCGGTTCGCGTAGGAGTTGAACTGCAAAAGCTCACCGGCCGTCATCAGCCCCGCGAAGAGCATGAAGTTGCCGTAGTAGAGGATCAGGTAGCTGCCGAACCGCGCAAGGAACGAGAGCATCGTGAAGAACGTATGGAAGATCTTCATCGTCGTCTCGATCTGATCGTACGATTTGTCCGAATACTCGTTGAAGCGCTTGATCTCTCTCTCCTCGCCGCCGAACGTCTTGACGATGCGCGCGCCGCTCAGCGTATCCTGAAGGAGCGTGCTGACGCGGTACTGGAGCTGCACGTCCCGGCGGCTGCGCGCGTTGATGAACTCCCAGAAACGGGCGATCAGATACGCGACGATCGGGAACGGAACGATCACGAACAGGCTCATGATCGGGTTCATGATAAAGAGCACTATGGCAGCCACGATCAGGGAGAGGATCAGAAAGATCATGTTGGGGAACTGCCATGTCACGAAGCTCTGCATGACGCCGATATCGCTCGTGATGCGCTGCATGAGCTCGCCCGTGGAGCGGTGGTCGATGGACGACAGGGACAGGTTCTGGATCTTCTCATAGAGCAGCGCGCGGAGGATCATCGCGAATTTGTTGCTCGCCACGACGGTGAGCCGCGATTCGATCATGCGCAGGGCGCGGAAGAAGACGTCGAAGAATATGATCGCCAAAAAGACGAGGAGGAACTCGCTCCGCACCGGAGCGTCCGCGAGCAGGTAATCGTCCACCGCGTGCTTCTCGATCGCCGGGATGACGAAGTTGAGGCTCGTGATGATGAGCGTGGCGATGAACGGTGAGAACATGAGCAGCCGCATGCCGCGCGTCATCCGCCACAGTTTGCGGTAAACTTCCATCTTGTCGCGGCAGAAGGGGCAGATCGACGAACCGCGCACGAACGGACGGCCGCACTTCGGGCAGAAATGCTCCGCCTCGCTGTTCGTGACCGGTTCTCCCGGATCCTTTCCGGAGGCGATGCGCTCCGCGAGAAGCTCGCAGGCGCGGACGATCACCGAATACCGCGACAGATGCCGCCCGGAGATGAAGCGGCAGATCAGCACCGTCGCGCCGTCCTCGACGCAGTAGAAGGCGCAGTTGCCGTACATGACCTCCGTCGAAAAGTCCTTGCATTTCGCCAGTTCGTGATGCGCGAGGACCTTCCCGTGCAGGATGGTATAGATGCGTCGGTCGGTCACGACGGTGAAGCCGTCGACGAACGATTCGCCGTAGATGTTGAAGGGAACGCAGTACATGACGCGCTCGTCCTCAAGGCGCGCGGCGTCCAGAGCGGCCTGATCCTCGGCGCCGAGCTCATACATCAGTTTCATAGCTGGATCCTGTCACCTCTCATGGATTTTTGGAATCAGATATAGACCTCAATGCGGCGGTAACTGGCGCGGTCCAGCGCGGCGGGATCGGGGATGGTGAAGCTGTTGCCGTCCATGTCGGTAATGTACACGCGCCCGTCCTCCAGCGACCGGATGTTGGCGAAGGGGTTGGAAAGGATGAACGACACTTTGCCCGCCGTCGTTTCCGCTTCCCAGTAGGAATAGCCGAATTTGTCCTTGATGGAGTTGATCTTCGTGATGGTCGGCGTGAAGTAGCGCAGTTCCAGTTCTTCCTCGATCAGAGCGCGCGTCTCCTCGTCGAAATCATCGAGGCAGCGGATCATGCCGAGCTCCGCCCCCTGCCCTTTCTTGCGGATGTCGGGCTGACGCACGGAAAGGAATTCCCGCGGCGCCGAGATGGGGAACGAGCGCAGGATCACAACGCGCTCGAAGAATTCCTCGCCCTTCTCTCCCTTCAGCGTCAGGGAGACCATGCCGCCGCGCGACCGCGTGAAATGCGCGTTCTCCGGCGTCAGATCGACGGAAGGACGGCGCTTGAAGAGCTCGTCTGTGGAGAGCTCCTCCTCCCCTTCCTCGTCGTCCTCGTCCGGCGATGCGTCGGCCGGCTTCTTCTCGGATTTCTCCTTCTCGTCCGCCGGTTTTCCGGCGTTTTGTTCTTCGGCGGCGTCCTTCTTCGGCTCCGCTTCCTTTTCCTTTCCGTCGTCCTTCTTCGGCTCCGCCGGTTTCTCGGTCTGCGGTTCTTTCTCCGCCTCGAGGGCGGCGTCCTTCTTTTCTTCTGCCATTACGGTTTCTCCTTTCAGCGTTACGTTCCGGAGAGAACTTTCTTCATCGCTTCGTTCTGAAGCTTATAGAGCTTGTAGTATACGCCCTTCTTCGCAAGGAGCTCCTGCGGCGTGCCTTCCTCGGCGATCTCGCCGTTCTCGATGGCGAACAGGTAATTGCAGTCCTTCAGCGTAGAGAGACGGTGCGCGATGGAGATCGTCGTGCGTCCCTTGACCAGCTTCGCGAGCGCGTCGCCGATCAGACGCTCCGTCTCCGTGTCCATGGCGGCCGTCGCCTCGTCGAGGATGAGGAGCGTCGGCGACATGAGCAGCGCGCGCGCGATGGAGATGCGCTGCTTCTCGCCGCCGGACAGCGAACGGCTGCCGATGCCGACGTCCGTCTCATAGCCCTGCGGGAGCTGTTCGATAAAATCGTGCGCGTTCGCGGCGCGCGCCGCGGCGATGACCTCCGCCATCGTCGCCTCCGGGCGGGCGTAGCGGATGTTCTCCGCGATCGTCCCGCGGAAGAGGAAGATCTCCTGCGAAACGATGGCGACGTTCCGCCTCAGCACGTCCGTGCGGATCTTCTTGACGTCCACACCGTCGATGATGATCGCGCCGGACACGACGTCGTACATGCGCGTGATCAGATTCACGATGGTGCTCTTGCCGCTCCCCGTGTGTCCGACGAGGCCGACGTTGTCGCCCGCGTGGATCTTGATGTTCATGTTCTTGAGGATCTGGCGGTTCGGATTGTAGTGGAAGTTCACGTCGCGGAACTCGATGTCCCCGCGGATCTGACCGATATCGACGGCGTCCGCCGCGTCGGAGATATCCGATTTCGCGTCAAGCACCTGCAGCATGCGCTGCGCGCAGTTGATCGCGTTCGTGAGCGTGTCGGTGAAGTTGATGAAATACTGGATCGGGCCGAAGATCATGCCGACGTAGCCGAGGTACGCGGAAAACTCGCCGTACGTCATCGCCTTATCCATGACGAGCATGCCGCCGTAGCCCCACACCGCGCGGGAGGAGACGCTCATGAGCAAAATGAGCATCGGGAAGATCGACAGGGAGATGAGGTTCGTTTTCAGGTTCACCTCGTAGACCCGTTCGGAAACGCGGAGGAATCGGCTACTCTCCTCCGCCTCCTTGGCGAACGCCTTCACGACGCGGATCCCGCTCAGCGAGTCGCTGAGCACGGAGTTCATCGCGGTGCTCGCTCTCCACTGTCTCGTGTACTGCTTCCACATCTTGGGGAGCATGAATTTGAAGACGATCACGACGAGCGGGACGGGGATGAAGACGAGCAGCGTCAGCTTCCAGTTCAGGATGAACAAGAACACCGTCAGACCGATCAGGATGATGAGATTGGAAACGAGCGACGGGATCTGGTTCACGAAGAAGCTGGCGACGGTCGGCGCGTCGTAATCGACGCGGTTGATCAGGTTGCCCGTCGAATACTTATTGAAGAAGGACATCGACAGATGCTGCATGGAGGAGAAGATGTCCTGCTTCATGTTCTTGACGACGCGGTTGTCGATGCGCGTCAGGGTACGCCCCGAGATGATGCTGTTGGCGAGCGAGAGGAGCGCGAGCCCGAAGATCGCCGACAGGACGAGGATCAGCCAGCCCGTGGTGTGCAGATCGCCCTCCGGGACGATCACGCGGTCGTACAGGATCGTGCCGCTGAGGATCGGGTTGACGAGCGAGATGGCGTTGGAGATCGCCATGCAGGCGAAGATAACGAGGAAGAATTTTTTGTGCGGGGCGAAGTACGAGAACATCCGCTTGAAAAGCGTGCTGCGATCGACGCAGAACGTGCAGACCTTCCGCTTCTGATCCTCGTACACTCTGCCGCACTTCGGGCAGCGCGCGTTGAACTGCTCGAAGATCGGGTCGTCCTCCCGGACCTCCTCGCCGCGCTCCAGCCGGTCGACGATCTCGTTGAAAGCGTACAGCCGCTGCTTGCAGGAGTTCGTACAGTACGCGGCGATGAACGCTACACCGTCCTTGATCCACGGATCGAGGATCTTTTTCTTCTCCTCGTCGCTCTTTCCTTCCGTGTCCGGCGCCGGCTCGGTGTGCTGCTGATACACCACGCGGACGGAGGAAACGAACGCGTCGACGGCGGGATCGGTGAACAGCGTCAGATCGAGCGCGTTGACCATCGTGACGGAGGAAGCGCGCATATGCAGATCCGAAGACAGTATGTCGCCGAGCGTCTTCTTGTGCTTTTTGCGGCGCAGCTCTTCGTCGCTCAGCTCGCTGCGGATCGTATCCGGGTCGCCGAGCAGGCGGATCATTTCGTGACGCGCCTTGTCGTAAACGAGCCAGCTCTCGCCGAATTGTCCGTCAAAGTCCAGATCCAGACGGATCGCGATCGTCATCTCCGCCGGATCTCTGTCCTTTGCCCGGAGCGCGGCTTCAGCCGCCGCGCTGAACGTATCAAGGGGAAGCATACCGTCCCTCCTGCCTTATGATCGAAAATTTACCCGCCCCCGGCGGATACCCGCTGTTTCTACTTTTCAAACGAGGAAAAACATGTTATAATGTAGTGACCGCACGGAAAACGGGAAGCGCGCGGCGCATGCCGGGGTCTGCAATATGATAGCACATTCCCGGAAATAGTCAACCCAATTTGCCACATTCGTTGAATTTCGTATGCTTGCACAAAACATTCCGGGAACGGAGAGAAATCATGAATAAAATACTGCAAAGGATCTTTCGCAGCAAAAATCCGGACAGTCCGCGCTACCGCCGGGACATGGCGCGCCGCCTGGACGGGAGAGCGCTGAAGTGCGTTCTGGAGAAAAAAGAGGACGGCGTCGAGGAGGTCATCGGGCACGACGGCTCCCTCATCGTGAAGGACGGCGAATTCCTCGTTTACGCCAGCATGGACGTGCTCCTGCGCACACGGGTCGAGGATCTCTCGGCATGGGAGCTTCTGTCACTGGAGGGCGTCGTCATCACGGCGCCGGATCTCGAACACGGCGGCCGGGTGCGCAGCCTCGTCGCCTACTACAAATACTGGCGGAAACTGCAGGAATGAGCGCCGCGGAGACGCGTTTTCCCTCTTCGCGGTAACTGTACCACATTCCGTCCGCTTTGTCAATACGTTGCGAAAAAAACGTATGTTATTTTCTCAGCCTGCGTCCCGCGGCGCGCCCGCCGCGGGGCAGAAAGGATCGGATCCGTGAAAAGACTTCTTCCCTATTTGAAGGGTTACGGCAGGGACTGCGTGCTCGGCCCGCTCTTCAAACTGTTTGAGGCGGTGCTGGAGCTCCTCGTTCCGCTCGTCGTCGCCCGCGTCATCGACACCGGGATCCGGGGCGGGGACCGCGCGTACGTCGTGCGCGCCTGCCTGCTCCTTATGCTGATCGGGCTCGTCGGGCTCGGCTTCTCCGTGACGGCGCAGTACTTCGCCGCGCGCGCCGCGGTCGGCTTTGCCGCGCGCCTACGCCACGCGCTTTTCGCCCATCTCGGACAGCTTTCCTACGCGGAGCAGGACCGGCTCGGCACCTCCGCCATGATCACGCGCATGACGAGCGACGTAAACCAGATCCAGAACGGCGTCAACCTGACGCTGCGGCTCCTTCTGCGCTCGCCCTTCGTCGTTTTCGGCGCGATGATCATGGCGTTCACCGTCGACGCGCGCAGCGCGCTCCTCTTCGTCGGGACGATCCCCGTGCTCGCCGCCGTCGTGTTCGGCATCATGCTCGTCACCATCCCGCTGTACCGGCGCGTGCAGTCCTCGCTCGACCGCGTCGTGAAAGCCGCGCGGGAGAACCTGAGCGGCGTCCGCGTGCTCCGCGCCTTCCGCCGGGAGGAGGAGGAGATCCGCTCCTTCCAAAAACACAGCGAAACGCTCGACGCCGACCAGCGCTTCGTCGGGCGCATCTCCGCGCTCATGAACCCGCTGACGTACGTGCTCGTGAACCTCGCCGTCGTACTGCTGCTCCGCACCGGCGCGCTCCGCATCGAGGCGGGGCTTCTGACGCAGGGCGCGCTGATCGCGCTGTACAACTACATGTCGCAGATCCTCGCCGAGCTCGTCAAGACGGCGAATCTCATCATCACGCTGACGAGATCGGCCGCCAGCGCGAAGCGCGCGGCACAGACGCTCGCTCTGCCGACCGGGATGCCGGAGCATCCGGAGATCTCCCGCGAGCGGCAGAACGGCGACGCCGTCCGCTTCACCGGCGTCACGCTCCGGTATCACGAGGGCGGCGAGGCGGCGCTCACGGGCATCGATCTCTCCGCGCGTCCCGGCGAGACGGTCGGCATCATCGGCGGGACGGGGAGCGGCAAATCCTCGCTCGTCAATCTCATCCCGCGCTTTTACGACGTCACGGACGGAAGCGTCACGGTGGACGGCGTCGACGTGCGCGCATGGGATCCGTCGGCGCTGCGCCGGCGCATCGGCGTCGTGCCGCAGAACGCCGTGCTCTTTCGCGGCACGATCCGGGACAATCTCCGCTGGGGCGCCCCGGACGCGACGGAAGAGGAGATGCGCGAGGCGCTCGCGCTCGCGCAGGCGGCGGAGATCGTCGACGGAAAGCCCGGCGGGTTGGACTATATGATCGAACAGGGAGGGCTCAACCTCTCCGGCGGACAGCGCCAGCGGCTGACGATCGCCCGGGCGCTCGTACGCCGTCCGGAGATCCTCATCCTCGACGACAGCGCGTCCGCGCTCGATTTCGCTACGGACGCCGCGCTCCGGCAGGCGCTGCGCACCCTCACGGACACGACCGTGTTCATCGTTTCCCAGCGCACCTCCTCCATCGCGCACGCGGATAAGATCGTAGTCCTCGAGGACGGACGCGCGCGGGACTGCGGAAGCCACGCGGAGCTGCTCGCGCGCTGTCCCGTATACCGGGAGATCTACGATTCCCAGTTCAAAAAGGAGGCGGATGCGTCGTGAATCCTTCCTCTCGTGACAACGGCGCCCAGCGGCGGCAGACGGTGCGGCAGGTGCTGGCGCACATCCGCCGCTACCGGCTCCCGCTCGCCGTCTCCGTGCTCCTCGCGCTCGTCTCCGTCGCCCAGACGCTGTACATCCCGCTCCTGATCGGCGACGCCGTCGACTGTGCCGTCGGCGCCGGCGCGGTGGATTTCTCCCGCCTCGCTCCGCTGCTTTTGAGGATCGCGCTGTGCGCCGCGTGCGCCGCGCTCGCGCAGTGGTGCATGAGCGTGCTCAACAACCGCATCGTCTTCCACGTCGTGCGGGACGTGCGCGTCGAGGCGTTCACGCACGTCCAGTCCCTGCCGCTTTCCTATCTGGACGCGCATCCGTCCGGGGCGCTCGTCAGCCGCATCATCACCGACGCGGATCAGTTCGCGGACGGGCTGCTCCTCGGCTTCTCCCAGCTCTTCACCGGCGTCGTCACGATCCTCGGAACGCTCGTCTTCATGCTGACGATCCATCCGCTCATCACCGCCGCCGTCGTCGTGCTGACGCCCGTTTCCCTGCTCGTCGCGCGCTTCATCGCGCGGCGGACGTACGGACTTTTCCGCACGCAGTCCGAGATCCGCGCCGAGGAGACGGCGCTCGTCGACGAGGCGCTCGCCGGACAGAAAACGATCGCCGCCTTCTCCCATGAAGAAGCGACGCTCGCGCAGTTCGACGGGATCAACGACCGGCTCGAAAAATGCGCCCGCGGCGCGACCTTCTTCTCTTCCCTCGTCAATCCGTCCACGCGCTTCGTAAACAGCCTCGTGTACGCCGCCGTCGCCCTCACCGGAGCGCTCGCCGTCATCGGCGGGACGCTGACGGTCGGCGGGCTGTCGTGCTTTCTCAGCTACGCGGCGCAGTACGCGAAGCCCTTCAACGAGATCTCCGGCGTCATAACGGAACTCCAGAACGCGCTCGCCTGCGCCGCCCGGCTCTTCGCGCTGACAAAAGAACCGGCGCAGATCCCGGACGCGCCGGATGCCGCGCGTCTCGCCGACGTGCGGGGAGAGGTCGCCGTGGAGGACGTTTCCTTCTCTTACACGCCGGACCGCCCGCTCATCCGGGATTTCCGCCTCCGCGTGAAGCCCGGTCAGCGCGTCGCCATCGTCGGTCCGACCGGATGCGGCAAGACGACGATGATCAATCTTCTCATGCGGTTCTACGATCCGGACAGCGGCGCCATCCTCGTCGAGGGGCGGGACATCCGCACCGTGACGCGCCAAAGCCTGCGCGAGAATTACGGAATGGTCCTCCAGGAGACGTGGCTGCGTTCCGGCACGGTGCGGGAGAACATCACGCTCGGCTGCCCGGACGCGACGGACGAAGAGATTGCGGCGGCCGCCGCCGCCTCCCACGCGGACGGCTTCATCCGCCGTCTCCCCGCCGGGTACGACACCGTCGTCGGCGAGGGGGGCGTCTCCCTCTCGCAGGGACAAAAGCAGCTGCTCTGCATCGCCCGCGTCATGCTGGCGCTTCCCCCGATGCTGATCCTCGACGAGGCGACCTCCTCCATCGATACGCTGACCGAAGCGAGGATCCAGGCGGCGTTTATGAAGATGATGGAGGGACGCACGAGTTTCATCGTGGCGCACCGCCTTTCCACGATCCGCGAAGCGGACGTGATCCTCGTCATGAAGGAGGGGAACGTCGTCGAGCAGGGGACGCACGGCGAGCTCCTCGCCCGCGGCGGGTTCTACGCCTCGCTGTACAACAGCCAGTTCGCCCCGTGAGCGCCGTCGGCGCCTCCCCGAAAAAAACGTCCCGACCGGGCGGTCGGGACGGCGTGCGCCTTCCGTTCAGGAATAAAAATCGTGGCTCTGGATCGTCATGACGTATTCGCAGTTCTGCGGCACCCACAGGCTGCGCGCCAGCGCCGCGTTGATGAAATAAAGGATCTTATCCGAGACGGTATATCCCTCAAGGCAGATCTTCGCGGCGATGACGGCCTCGGCGGACGGGACGCAGTAGACCGTCCCGTTCTCCGTGGGCGAAAACTGCGCCACGCCGAAGGAATGATCGAAGATCACTTCGTACACCGTGTTCGGGAAGTACGGCGAGCGCACGCGGTTGAGTACGACGTTCCCGACGGCGATCTGCCCGAGGAACGGCTCGATCCCCGCCTCCGCGTAGATGATCCGCGACAGCCACAGCACCTCTTCTTCCTTATAGAACTTGTCGCCGGAGGCGATCGGAACGCCCGTCGTCCGCACGTAGGCGGCGAATTCGTCGGCGTTCCATTCGACCGTACCGCCGAACGCCTTCACCGCGGCGCGCAGCGGGACGTAGGAGGCATTCTTATCCGAGAATACGCCGGGCGCGCACCAGAGATACCGCCCGTTCGCGCAGATGTACGCGGCGCCGTCCGGCACGGAGAGCGTCAGTCCCTCCGACGTGAAAACGGCGCAGCGCTCCTTCTCTCTCCATTCGGCGCGGCAGAGCCGTACCTCGGAGGCGAACTCGTGCAGCTCCACGTAGGTCGTATCCTGATACAAAACGGCGCGTCCCGGATAGGGGACGCCGTTTACGTACAGTCCGACGCGGACGGTGTCCGCTCCGTCCGGCTCGCGCGGCGGCGCCTGCGCGGCGGCGGGGAGCGGCGAGGCGTGCAGCAGCAGCACGAGGATCTCGGCGAGGATCCCGAGCCTCCATATGCCGCGGCATCGGCGGAAATTCGTTTTCATGCGGTCGGCTCCTTTCCGGCAGATGTTTTTTTCACGGCGGCCCGTATGCCGTGTACGTTCCTATTTATATGCCGAGTACATTGTAGCATATGTCGCCGCCGCGTGCAACGCACAATTTTTTCCTGCATTTCAGTTTGTTTACAATAAGGATTTGAATTTTCCCGCCGGGCATACTATAATAATCAATATGATAATCATTATCCTGCTCTGTCTGCGAGGACGATTATGGATCATCCCATCCGACGCCTTCTCCCCCTGCTCCTTTGTGCGGCGCTCCTTCTGAGCGGCTGCGGCATCATCGTATTCTCCGATCCGACCGGAGAGGATCCCGCCGATACGGGCGAGCCCCACGATACCTCCGCGCCGGTCACGGCCGCGCCGACGGATCTCCCGGACAAGGTGACGAACCGCTACGCGGAATACGCCCGCGCCTATCTTGCGCAGATCGCAAAGACCGGCGCGGATTTCGGCGGCGCCACCGTCTTTCTCGCCGCGCCGCGCGACACCTGCCTGCTTCCGGGAAGCGAAGCGTCCGTCTACGGCGACGCGCTCGCCGCGCGCAATGAAGCGGTGGAAACCGCGCTCAACGTCCGTCTCTCCGTTTCCGTCGTCGACGAGACCTCCTACGCCGATCTGGTCCTCCAGAGCGTGCGGGCGGACTCCTATTACAGCGATCTGCTGGTGCTCCCGCAGAAGCAGATCGGCGCCTTCGCCGCGAACGGGATCCTCCTCAACCTGCGCAGCCTCCCGTTCCTCGATCTCTCCCAGCCGTATTTCGACGCGGATTCTCTCGCTGCCGCGACGGCGGGGAAAGCGAGCTACGCCGTCGCCGGCGCCGCTTCCTTCGAGGAAGCGACGCTGTGCGCCGTCTTCTTCAACCGCGGCATGATGGAGGAAGCGGGGCTGGAGCTGCCCTACGCGCAGGTATACGGCGGCACGTGGACGTGGGATTCCTTCTTCGCGTACACGACCTCGTCCGTGACGGCGGGCGTGAACGGACCGAATTCCTTCGCGTACCAGTACGCGGCGGATATGCTGCCGAGCGCCGTCTTCTTCTCCGTGGGCGGCCGTTTCACGGATTCTTATGCCGGTACCGCGCCGACCGTCTCGTACTCCGAGGAGGAGGAGAATCTCGCCGCCGTCGTCAGGCGGCTCTTTACCGATCCGTTCCGCCACACGGACGCGGAAAGCGGCGTCTCCGCCTTCCACACGGGCGGCTCGCTCTTTCTGCTCGACCGGCTGTATCTGATGTCGTGGATGCCGAACAGCGCCGTGCGCTGGGGCATCCTCCCCTTCCCGAAGGCAACGGAGGAACAGTCCTCCTACCGCTCGCTCGCCAGCGGCGACGCGCTCTTCTTCGGCACGCAGATCAACACGCTGGACACCGAAAAGGTCTCCGTCCTTCTGCGTGCGATCAACGCCGCCTCCTACGGCGTGATCACGGAAGCGTACGTCGAGTACGCCATGAACGACCTCTTGCGCGACAACGATTCCGCCAACATGCTGGAGATCATCTCCTTCTCGCGGACGTACGATTTCGCCTTTTCCTTCGGATCGACGGTCTCCGAGATCGCCAACGCCACCTATACCGGCTTCTCGAACTTCGCCGCGGGAGCGTCGTTCGGATCGATCCGCACCTGGGCCGACGCGGCGAACCGCCGCCTCGCGCAGCGCTTCGGCTGATCCGCGCCGCCCGGCACGCCGTTCCGCTTTTTCCGTTTTGCAGACATGTCCGAGCCGCCCGTCCGGCACAGAAAGGGAGAAAACATGAATATTCCCATCGCCGCCAACACCGCCGCGCTCCTCGGGCGCATCGCCGACACGCGGCAGGCCGTACAACCGAATTATCCCGACACCTCGGAGAAGCCGCCGTACCGGATCACGCCGATCCGGCAGCCTTTTTCACGCGTCACCCCGGAGGAGGCGGGCGTACCGAGCGCCGCCGTCGCCGATTTCCTCGAAGCGCTATCCGCCGACGAGACGCTGAATATGCACTGCATCCTCATCCTCAGCCACGGGAAGATGATCGCGGAAGCCGTCTTTGGCGATCAGGATCCCCGGATCTGGAAGATGACCTTCTCTGCCTGCAAAAGCGTCACCTCCCTTGCCGTAGGCTTCCTCTATGACGAGGGGAAGATCCGTCCGGAGGACAAAGTGCAGGAGTTTCTCGGACAGCGCGCGCCGCGCGGCGTCACGCGCGAGCTGACCGTCCGCCATCTGCTCACGATGACGACGGGCGCCTCCTTCAACGAGGCGGAAATGATGAGCGAGCGCGACTGGGTCAAGGGCTTTTTCTCCGGCTCCTTCGATCCGGGCGCCTTCTCCTACAACAGCCTGAACACGTATATCCTCTCCGCGATCCTGCGCGAGCAGACCGGGCAGAACCTGACGGAATATCTCCGTCCCCGTCTCTTTGATCCGCTCGGGATCGAGAACGTCTTCTGGGAATGCTGCCCGCTCGGCATCGAGAAAGGCGGCTGGGGGCTCTATATCCGCCCGGAGGACATGGCGAAGATCGGCCAGTTCGTGCTCGACGGCGGCGTCTGGAACGGACAGCGGCTGCTCTCTGAGGACTGGCTGAACGCCGCCGCGCACCGGCAGGTCCCGACGGGCGGCGTCTCCTCCCTCTATGATTACGGTTACCAGATCTGGACGGGACGAAAGAGCGATTCCTTCCTCTTCAACGGCATGCTCGGGCAGAACGTGCTCGGCTTCCGCGAGAGCGGGATCCTCCTCGTCTCTCACGCCGGGAACGGAGAAATGTTCCAGGACAGCGCGTATTTCCGGCTGGCGGAGGACGCCTTCGCCCATCCCTTTGACGCGCCGCAGGCGGACCCGGCGGGCGCCGCGCGCCTCGCGCGCTGCCTTGCCTCCCTCAGAATGACCCCTCCGGAGCCGCCCGCGCCGGAGAGCGCCGCTC
>JAEEYP010000080.1 GCA_016288155.1 Clostridiales bacterium
GGGGGCATAGCCCCCAAGCCCCCCATTGGTGTTATGGGGAAAGGGCGATCGCACACCAAACAACCGAGAGGCCGCGGAATCGCTTGACAGCGGAGGCAAATAGCGTGCGGCGGGAGTCCGGGGCTTCGGCGTCCGACATCCACGGACGGGCGGGAGGCGGTTGGGGGCATAGCCCCCAAGCCCCCCCATTGGTGTTATGGGCGAAGGGCGTTCGGTACCTGAACAACGGAGAGGCAGCGGAAGCGCTTGACAGCAGAGGCAAATATCGTGCGGCGGGAGTGCGGGGCTTCGACGTCCGACATCCACGGACGGGCGTGCAGCGGTTGGGGGCATAGCCCCCAAGCCCCCCATTGGTGTTAGGGGCGAGGGGCAAGCGGATACTGAACCACGGAGAGAAAGCGGGGGCGGCGGACAGCGAAGGAAATATCGGATCCTTTTATAAACAAAAGCAGACTGGTCTCAGTCTGCTTTCTTTATGTCCGGCTGAACGCCGCGTTACATTCCCGCGACACAGATCTTGAGCGCGCGCACGACCTCCGCCGTGGAGAGCACCGGCGTGCCGGGGGCAAATTCGTCCGCCTGATCCACGTCCGGCGGGATATGGATAAAGCCGCCGAACATGGTCGGATCCTCGTCGGATATGTAATACATCAGGCGGTAGAAGACATCGTTGCAGACGTACGTGCCGGCCGAATAGGAGATCTTCGCCGGGATCCCCGCCTCGCGCAGAGAGAAAGCGAGATCGCGCAGCGGAAGCCGCGCCGGCAGCGATTCCGGTCCGTTTTCGACGACCGGCGCGCCGCTGTAGGTGACGCCGGCGTTGTCCGGCTGATTGGCTGCGCGAACGTTCACTGCGGTGTTTTCGAGGGAGATCCCCTCCCGTCCGGCGGCCTGTCCGACGCAAAGTACGCAGTCCGGGCCGTACCGCCCGATCAGATCGACGAGAACGTCTCCGCCGCGTCCGTATTCGACCGGGAGCTGTGCGGGTACGATCTCATGGATGCCGATCGCTTCCGGCAGCCGGCGCACGGCTTCCCAGGAGGGATTGGTCCTTGCACCGCCGAACGGCGCGAATCCGGTGACAAGAAATCGCATGGCTGTGCCTCCTTCCCTGTAACCGGCTACTATTCTATCACATACGATCCGCATTTTCAACAGATTGTGGAAAAATTTTTTCCGCATATGCGGGGAAAAAGCCCCCTTCGTGGGGAACGAATGTCGATTTTGGAGAAGGACGGACGGTATTTGCCGCGGCAGCGCGAGAATTGCGGAAACGGAGCTGACCAGGCGGGATAGGGGAATATATACGCTATTTTACCAATGCCGTTCGATTTTCCATGGACACGCCGCGTCGGAACGCGTATAATACGAACAAATGTTCTTAATGAAAGGAGATACGTAAGGCAGTGATACGGAGACGGCGCGGCACGGGTCCGCCGCGCACGGACGGAGCGGAGGCGGCAGGACGGTCAAAGCGGATGGCCGCCGATGCGGTGACGGACGGCAAAACAGGAAAGGGGGAAGAACAATGAGAGACACAGTGGCGGACGGAGCGCTGCTCTATCTCGGGAAATGCGGCGAACAGGGCGCGACGCGCATATTGTTCCCGTTTGCCGACACGTGGCGCGCGCTGTTCGGCGAGGGCACGTTTCAGCTGCTCGTGCGGCGTCCGACGGAGGACGAGCCCTACGCGGCGCCGGTCACGGAGGAGAACGGAAACGCAGTCTGGGAGGTCGGCGCGGCGGACACCGCCGTTGCCGGATTGGGAAAATGCGAGCTGGTGTACGTCGCCGGAGAACGGATCGCCAAATCCGTGACGTATCTGACGCGGACGGATCCCTCGCTCGGCGAAGCGGCCGCCGAAGCGCCGGCGCCCTGGAGTTCCTGGGTCGATTCCGTACTGCGTGCCGGGGCACAGGCACAACAAGGCGCCGAGACCGGGACGGCGGCAGCACGGGAGGCGGTACAGGCCGGGACGGCTGCCCGTTCGGCGGCGGACGGCGCCGTGGATGCGCGGGACGCCGCGATCCGGGCGGAAGCGAACGCCCGCGTTTCCGCCGCGTCGGCGCAGGCGGCGGTCGGGCAGATGGCGTACGTATCGTTCACGATGTCCGGCGCGGGACATCTGGTCATGAAAAACGCGGATCTCGCGGGGACGACGGTCTTCGCGCTCGGATCCGACGGACATATGGAGGTGACGCTGTAAATGGCAAACTTTGATCTGGGGCGCGTCGTGCCGCTGCATCGCGGCGCATACAATGCGGCGACGGCGTACGAGCTGAACGACGTCGTCTCGCTGAACGGTTCGCTGTACTGGCATTTTAAGGACGAGACGACGACGGGCGTCCCGCCGACGGATACGTCGGTATGGCGGTCGGTGATCGACGTGACGGACGCGGAGGCGTACGTCGCGCAGGCGATCGACGCGGCGTCGGCGGCGGACGGCAGCGCGGAGGACGCAAAAGCATACGCGGTCGGGAAGCGGGACGGAGCGGACGTCGGGAGCACGGACCCGACGTACCACAACAACGCGAAATACTACGCCGGGGAGGCGGGAGTTTCCGCCGAGGCGGCGGGAGCGGCGCAGACGGCGGCGGAGACGGCGGAGGACCACGCCGAAGCCTGGGCGACGGGAGGAACGGGCGGTACGCCGTCCGCCTCCAACAACGCAAAGAAATACGCCGAGGACGCGGCGGACAGCGCGGCGGCGGCAGCCGCGAGCGCGGCGATGCTCACGCTCGACGGCACGCTGACGCAGGCGGGGCAGGCGGCGGACGCGAAGGCGGCGGGCGACGGGATCCGAGAGACGCAGGGCATGATCGCGCCGCGTGAAGCGACAAGTACGGCGACACAGAATTACGCGGTGGGGGACTATCTCGTCTATAACGGGAAGCTGTACAAAGTCACCGCCGCCATCGCAAACGGCGAGACGATCACGCCGGGGACGAACGTAAGCGAAGACAAAGTGTCGGAAGAACTTCTCTCGCTGGAAAACGGGAAACTTGACAAGAACGCTCCGGTGGAACTCGCGGAGTATGCGAATCAGCTCGTCTCGACAGTGGGGGAGAACGATAATACTCCGTACGCATTCCGAATTACGGGCGGCTCCCATGAGGTTGGGGACAGCGAGAAGGTTAAGGAGATCATAGGCGGGACACTTCGATGGAATCAGATGTGCAAGCCGATCAACTCAACAAATTACGCGGCATTAAGCGACACGACAGCGACATTCAATGACGGATCAGTTACGTTTTCGACATCAGTCAGCGGCAAAGGCGTTAGGACAACCTATAACTGTACACGCTACAAGGGTCACGTTTGGTTTTGCCTCGCAGATTATTCCCTCAGTGCCGCGTTTAATTCCGGCGTGGCAAATGGAATTACCGTGTTATTGGACAGCGGTACAAGTTTCGTTATTGCAAAAGGCGGATCACCCATCTCCGGAAGGAAAACGTCAATTATAAAAGGAAATGGAAACGCAAACGGAACAGGCAACATAAAAATTACCGTAGGAACGTCGACCAATATTCCGACAATTACAATTTCCAATCTCATGATAATCGATCTCACGTGGCTTTTCGGTTCGGAGATTGCAGACTATCTCGCGTCAGTGGAAACAGCAACTCCCGGCGCGGGTATTGCTTGGGTGACAAAAATGTTCCCGAAGGAGTATTACGCATATAATACCGGGACGCTCCTCTCGGTGAACGCATCCGCGCATAAGACGGTCGGGTTCAATGCGTTTGACCTCGCGGCGGGGACGGCGAAGCTGCTCGGCGGGATGGAATATCAAATCACCGGCGCATATACTGCACTGTCTTACTCGACGGGCGAAACGATCACACCGGACGAGAGCGGAAAGTTTACACCGTCCGAGAATGGCGTATTGACCGTGACGGGAGGCGGCGGTACGACGTGCGTTCACCTCGTGTGGGACGGCGAACGAGACGGACAATACGAGGCGTATTCCGCGCACACCTACGCTCTCGACGATTCGCTGACGCTGAGAGGTATGCCGTATCTCGACGAGGACAACAACATCGTCTATGACGGTGATATCTACGCGCCGGACGGCACAGTGACGCGCAAGTACGCGGAGATGACCGGGGTGACGGGCGCGATCGGTGACACGGTGACACTGACGGGGATCGACACGAACGCAACGGATATCATCACCTCCAAAGGTCATCTCGCAGAAGTGGGGACGCTGTCGGGTGATACGCTGACGCTGACGGCCGCGCTTACCGACGCGACGATCATCTATCCGCTTGCCGTACCTACCACGGAATCCGCCGATCCGTACACCGAAACGCAGATCTGCGACAACTGGGGTACGGAGGAGTATGAGGACGCGGGTGTCGCGGCGGGAACGCGGGACGTTGCGATCCCGGTCGGACATGATTCCGTTTATCTCCCGAATCTCCGCGACAAACTGGAAGCGGCTCCCGATTCTCCGAGCGCGGACGGCTTGTATCTCATGAAGCGCGAGAACGGCGTAAACAGTTACGTCCAGTATCTTGGCGAGCTTCCCGCCGATCCGACGGAGGACGGAACGTATTCCCTCGTCTGCACGGTCGCAGACGGCACGGCAACTCTTTCTTGGGCTTCCAATTCTTAACATAACAGGAGGAACAGCAAATGTACATTGTCAATGAGTATCAGACTAACGAAGGTGTGACGGCGATTGTAACGCCGTTCACAAGCAATGACCGCAACGCTGCGGAAAGTGCGTTCTATGCAAAGTGTTCGGCGGCGGCAATCAGTACCGTCGAAGTACATACCGTTACGATGTGTACCGAGGAAGGTTTCGAAGTACTCAAACCGAAGTGCTTTAAGCATCCTGCAAGCGCATGACCTGGGAGATCGTCGTCGGGATCATCGCGCTCGTCGGATTTGCCGCCACGATCGGCGGGGCGGTGTGGAAACTGTCGGCGCTGATCGCCGAGCTGAAAACGGCGATCAGGGAGCTGACGAAGGCGGTCGGAGAGCTCCGCGGCGATAACGCCGTGGAGCACGCCGACATGAAGGGGCAGATCCGCGATCACGAAAAGCGGATCGGCAGACTGGAGGGCGGCCGTGCCGGTTAAGGGGATCGACGTATCGAATTGGCAATCCGCCGTCGACTGGCAGCGGGCAAAGGCGGACGGGATCAGCTTTGCGATGGTGAAGGCGTCGCAGGGGAAGCTCGCAAAGGACCCGAACGTCGGACCGTTCGCCGATTCGATGTTCATGAATCACCTCAAAGGCGCGGTACGCGCCGGGATCCCGGTCGGGGTGTACCACTACCTCTCGGCGCGGAATATCGCCGAGGCGGAGAAGGAAGCTGCATTCTTCATCAAGACGGTCGCGCCGGTCAAGGACAAGGTGACGCTGTGGGCGGCGATCGATGCGGAGGACGATGCAAACCTCCCGACGGAGAAGGGCGCCCTCACGCAGATGATCCGCGTATTCGCGGACATCATCGTCCGGGCTGGATACAGACCGATGCTGTACTCGAATCCGAATTATCTGACATACAGGCTCGGCGACGTCTCCGATCTCCCGCTCTGGCTCGCGTACTGGGGGGTGACGGCCGACAAAGCGCTGGCGTACAGTCCGACGATATGGCAGCCGTCTCCGGGCACGGTGGACGGCGTAAAGGGCAACGTGGACATCGACTACGGGTATTTTGCCGCGGACAGCACGATCCGCGTCGGCGACAAGGTCCGCGTCGTCTCGCCGTACGTCTATCACAGTATCCGGCGCTTCGCCGTGTACTACAGCTCATACGACGTGATCGCCGTCAGCGGGGACCGCGTCGTGATCGGCATCGGTTCCGTCGTGACGGCGGCGGTGCACGTGAAAAACCTCGCAAAGATCGGGGGATAAATATCCCCCATTGAAAAAAACGCGCTCCGGCGCGGGGAAGGAACGGAAAATGAAAAGGACGATACTGGAGAAGCTGAAATCGCGCAAGCTCTGGGTGGCGATCATCGGGATCGTCGTCGGGATCGCGTCGGCGTTCGGGATCGACACGTCGGAGTGGACGCAGATCGCGGGGATCATCACCTCCGCCGTCTCGGTCGCGGCGTACGTGATCGGCGAGGCGAAGATCGACGCCGCGGGGATCGGGAAGAAAGACGGCGGCGGGGACTGAGGAAAAGAGAAAGAAAAGCCGGGGAACGATCCCCCGGCTTTTCTTTCGGAAAAAGCACGTATATTCTCCCGGTCACTTCGCCTCGTTGATCGGTTCGACGTCGTTCACGGTACCGGAGATGCGGTTGACGCGCACGAGCCAGTCGGAGAGCGACGGGCTGAGGGCGTCCGCCCACGTCAGCAGATGACACGAGAACGACGGCACCAGAAGTTCTTTCTTTTTCTTTACGACGGAGCGGACGACGGCGCGGGCGACCATGTCCGGGTCGCCCTTCGGCGTGATCTTCGGGCAGTCGACGTGCGCGATCTGCGGCGTATCCATGCGGCTCGGATAGACGATCCCGACGTGGACGCCGCTGCCGCGCAGCTCCTGCCGGAGCACCTGGAAGAAGCCGTTCATGGCGAATTTCGCCCCGACGTACGCCGCGTCCGGCGGGACGCCCTTCTTGCCGTCCATCGAGCAGGTCGTGACGATCGAGCCGCTCTTTTTCTCAAGGAAGTACGGCAGCACCGCGTATACGCAGTTCAGACAGCCGAAGTAATCGACCTCCATCAGCTTCCGGATCTGGTCCATGCGCAGATCCTTCGCCGGGCAGCGCAGATAGATCCCCGCGTTGCAGTGGAAGACGTCGAGCCCGCCGAGTTCGCGGATCGCTTCGGCGACGGCGGCTTTCATGCCTTCGGCGTCCGTGACGTCGGCCTCGATCACAACGGCGCGGCGTCCCTCGGCGCGCACGAGCGCGGCGACTTCCTCGAGCCGCTTGAGGTTCCGGGCGATCAGCGCGACGTCCGCGCCTTCCTTCGCCATGCGCACGGCCGTCGCGCGGCCGATCCCGCTCGACGCGCCGGTGATCGCGGCCTTTTTCCCGAGCAATCGCTGTTTCATATGTGCCTCCGTATGATGATGATCTGCCGCCGCTTCGGGGGCGGCTTCGGTTCATTCCGTATCTATCAGAATCTCCCGCCGATACCGCAGACGGACGGTCCCGGTGAGGACGAGCCTGCCGTCCGCCGCCGTCTCCACGCGCAGCGTTCCTCCGGGTTGGCGGAGGGAGAGGGAGACGGCGCCTTCCTTTGAGGCGAGGAACGCGCCGACCGCCGTCGTGCCGCTGGCGCAGGATCGCTCCCAGAACAGCGTGCCCGCGGCGGGCACGTACACGAGCGGGAGAAGCGTCCCCGCGGCGCGGTCGTACGTCATGATCCCGAGCGAAGCGGAACGCAGATGCCCGCACCAGAGCGGCGCGAGCGCCTCCGCCTCCGCGCGCGGGAGCGGGGAGGTGAGGATCACGTGGGAGATGCCGGGAAAACGGACGACCGGGCGGCGGATCCCGTCGGGGAAGCGTTCCTCCCCGACCGAGACCGGGCGCGGCATGGCGACGGCGCCCCGCATGCTCCCGTCGGGCAGCGCCGACACGCGGACGGCGGTCGGCTCCGGCTGGCCGGAGACGGCGACGGAGACGGTCCCGTCGGCGATATCCTTTTCAAGAGCGAAGAGGACCGCGGCGCTCATCGCCGCGTTCCCGCAGAATTCGCCGCCCGCCATGCGCAGCGCGGCGCCGTTCCGGCGGGCGGCGTAAAAGCCGACCTGCTCCGCGTCCGGCTCCTGCCGCATGATCTGCGCGGCCGCCGACGGCTGTGCCGCCGGGGGGACTTCACTCTCGACGAGGACGGTCTGGTTTCCCGTCGGATCGAGCAGCGCGTATCGGATCTCTTTCATTTCTGATAATTACTCAAAAATTTCTTCGTTCTTTCCTGCTGCGGGTTGCCGAAGATCTGCTCCGGGGGACCCTCTTCCGTGATGTAGCCGCCGTCCATGAAGATCACCCGATGGCTCACCGCGTGGGCGAAAGACATTTCGTGCGTCACCACGACCATCGTCATGTGATCCTCCGCCAGTTGCCGCATGACCTTCAGCACCTCGCCCGTGAGCTCCGGGTCGAGCGCGCTCGTCGGCTCGTCGAAATACAGGATCTCCGGTTCGAGCGCGAGCGCACGGGCGATCGCGACGCGCTGCTGCTGACCGCCGGAGAGCTGGCAGGGATACGCGTTCTCCTTGCCCTCCAGCCCCATCTTCTTGAGCAGCGACACGGCGCGCTCCCGGATCTCCTCTTTGTCCGCCCCCCGGAGGAGCGGCGCCTCGCAGATATTCTTCAGCACCGAATAATGGGGGAACAGGTTGAAATTCTGGAAGACCATCCCGAAGAGCCGGCGAAAACGGTTCAGCTCCTTCTTCGGCGCGTAGACGCCGCCCTTTACGGCGTACTGCCCGTCGTAGAGGATATCGCCTCCGGTCGCCGTTTCAAGAAAGGAAGCGCAGCGGAGAAGCGTCGATTTTCCGGAACCGGAGGGACCGATGACGGAAACGACGTTCCCTTTGCTGACGGAAAAGGAGATATCCTTGAGTACCGGTACGCGGTCGTACGCCTTCTGCAGCCCGCGGATCTCCAGAATGGGAGCGGAGCCGGACGGCGCGTGTTCTGTTTTTTCCGACATGTCGTTTTCCTCCGTCCTCATTTGTAATAATCGAGCCGCTTTTCGATGCGTCCCATGACCCGGTCCACGATGAAGTTGAACAGATAGTAGAACACGCCCGCCACGATAAAGGGCGTGAAGCTCGTCTGGGAGTTGGCGATCTGCTTGCCGATCGTGAACATCTCCTGGTAGGAGACCGTGAAAGCGATCGACGTATCCTTGACGAGCGTGACGACCTCGTTCGTCACGCTCGGCATGATCCGCTTGACGACCTGCGGCAGAACGATACGCATGAAGGTCTGGAGCCTGCTGTATCCGAGGACGGACGCGGCCTCGTACTGCCCCTTCGGGATGGATTCGATCCCCCCGCGGTAGATCTCGGCGAAATACGCGGCGTAGTTTATGGCGAACGCGACGACCACGGGGATCAGCTTGTTGCGGGCGACGTTGGCGCCGAAAAGATAGTACGGTCCGTACGTCACCGCCAGCAGCTGGAGCATCAGGGGCGTCCCGCGCAGTACCGTAATGATGAACCGGACGATGGACGATACGACCGTGTTTTTGCTCATGCGCAAAAGGGCTACGATCATACCGAGGGGCAAAGAAAACAACAGCGTCAGAAAGAAGATGGCGCACGTCTTTCCCAGTCCCTCGCTCATTTTCAGGATCATCGTCAAGAGCGACATGGAACATACCTCGTTTACACAGATTCGATACGCCGTCCGACGCGGCGTCCGCCGGACGGAAAAGACAGGCTCCCGAAAGCGCCTCCCGGCGCTTTCGGGAGCTCATCGAAACATCTTGTCCGGAGCGGAAGATCAGTCGTTGAGGAAGAGCAGATTGTTGACGATATCCGGATACTTCGCGGCGATCTCCGCGTACTTGCCGCTCTTGACGAGGTCGGCGATCGCTCCTTCCACGGCTTCGCAGAGCGCGGTGTCGCCGGAGCGGAACGCGATGCCGTACTGCTCGGCGCCGAGCTGCTCGTCGATGATCTTGTAGCCGGCGTGCTCCTTGACGTAGCTTGCGGCGACGGGAAGATCCACGAATACCGCGTCGACGGAGTTGCCGGCGAGTTCCGTGAAGCATTTCAGGAAGCTGTCGCAGGTGAGCACGTTCGAGAAGGTCGCGGAGAGATCCGCCAGATCCTCATTCAGAAGCAGTTCGCCGGAGGTGCCGAGCTGGACCGCCACGATCTTCCCCGCCAGATCGGCGGAGGAATTGAATCCGCTGTCCTCCTTCACGACGAGGACCTGCGTGTTGTCGTAATACGGCTTGGACAGGACGTAGCCGGCTTCCTTCATGCTGTCGAGGATCGTCATGCCGGACCAGACGCAGTCGCATTCGAGGGAATCGAGCTGCACGAGTTTTTCATCCCAGTTGACGCAGAACACCGTCATTTTCCAGCCGAGCGCGTCGCAGACGGCCTGGCAGACCTCCACGTCGAAGCCGGTATACTTACCGTCGTCGCCGAGGTAGCTGAAGGGCGGATATTCGGGATCGATGCCGATGATGAAGCTCGTCCGGTCCGCGATGGCGGGATCGACTTTCGGTTTGCCGCAGGCGGCGAGCGCGACCAGCATGAGCGCCGCCATCAGAAGAGCAAGATATTTTTTCATTGAGAGTTCGTCTCCTTACGTGTCTGGACTCGTCGGGGAACGGATCGGTCGGGATGACGTTCCCGGACGGACAATTCATTCTATCACATTATCACGCTAAAGGGAAGAAGTTTCCCGATTTTTCTATAGATTTCCCATGGAATTTACGGAATGTTCATATTTGCGGGCGCGCCGTCCGGCGCGGCGCCCCGGCGCGGGGGGATCGTCCGCAAAATATCGGCGGGATCGGAAAAACGGCTATTGACAATTCCGACATTTGTGATACAATGATAATGGAGAACTGTGAATCCCGGTTCTCACGAGGATCGGAGGACGATACGCGGCGGGCACGAATCCGATAAACGAATCCGATAAAAGGAAAGGCGGAACGATATGAGCATCTTGAAGGATCTGCAGCGGGAAATGCGGGAACGGCCGGAGGGCAAATTCAATCCGGACTATTTCAGGTATCAGGGCTACAAAAACTCGAAGGCTTCCGATCCCTCGGCGGTGCGCGCCGACGGGATCTACGCGCTGTTCACTCTGCCGGAGCCGTTCATTTATCAGAACGATCTGATCGTCGGCAGCATCCGCCCGATATTTGTCGATGACGTCGATGAAAAAGAAGCGGAGGCGGCGGCGGAGTACGGAAAGAAGTATCCGGGCCGCGGCTTCGGACAGAACGGCGACCATTTCGCCCCCGATTATTTCACCGCCGTCGAGCTCGGTATCCCCGGGCTGATCGAAAAGATCGAAAAATCAAAGATCGCGCATAAGGACAGCGAAAGCGCCCTCATTTTCCTCGACAGCATGAAGAAAACGCTTGTCGGGCTGATCGAAAAGTTCCGCGCGTACGCCGCCAAGGCCGAAGCCCTGAAAACGGCGGAAGGCTACGACGCGGCGCGCCTGGACAGGATCGCGGAAAACTGCCTCGCGCTGACGGTCGGCGCGCCGCAGACCTTCGAGCAGGGACTGCAGCTCGTATGGATGATCCACAACTGCTTCGTCTCCGAGGGGAAGTACGCGATGGCGCTCGGCAGGATCGACCGGTTCCTGTATCCGCTGTATGAAAAGGACGTGAAGAGCGGCGCGCTCGACGACGACCGCGCGACGGAGCTGGTGGCGAATACCTTTGCGAAGATCTGCGAACACCGCTACATGGGCTATGACGACGTGGTGAACATCTGCATCGGCGGCGTGGACGAGAACGGGGACGACGCGGTCACTGGTCTGACGTACTGCGTGCTCCACGCCGTCCGCGACGTGAACATGCCGGGACCGAACCTGTCCGCGCGCGTTTCGCACAAAAACCCCGACAAATTCCTCGACGAATGCCTGAAGGTGATCGGCACCGGTCTCGGCTATCCGGCGCTGATGAACGACGACGTCCACATCGCCGCGCTCCTGAGAAAGGGTTACGAGCTGAAGGACGTGCGGAACTTCTGCATGGTCGGCTGCATCGAGAACTTCATCACCGGCAAGCAGCCGCCGTGGGTGGACGGCCGCTTCGATCCGATCTGCTTCCTGCTCGACGTACTGCACGGCTTCGATGCCGGGACGCTCGACGCCTTCGCCTCGATGGAGGTGTTCATGGCGCTGTACGAGAAGCGCCTCGCCGAAGGCGCACAGAAGTACGCGAAGTGGGCGCACGACGTGTCCGACGTACCCGATCCTGAAAACCACACGATGCCCTTCATGTCCTGCTTCTGCGACTGCTGCATCGACCGTGCGCTCGACATCAACATGGGCGGGGCGAAATATCCGTCGGCGCACGGCGCCGTGCTCATGGGGATCGGCACGGTGAGCGACTGCCTGGCGGCGATCGAAAAGACCGTCTTCGTCGACAAGTCGCTCACGCTCTCCGGGATCGTGACCGCCATCGATCACAACTTCGAGGGGTACGAGAACGTGAGAGAGACGCTGCTGGCGGCGCCGAAGTACGGCAACAACGACGATTTCGTCGACAAGTACGCCGTGTGGTACACAAGGACTCTGTCGGATATGTTCGATCAGTACAAAACGCACGACGACGGCCCGATCTATACCGCGATGGCGGCGAACACCACGAACATCAGTGCGGGGCAGGGCCTGTCCGCCACGCCGGACGGCAGACTGGCCGGACGGCCGCTCTCTGACGCCGCCTCTCCGACCTACGGCTGCGATACGCGCGGCGTCACGTCGACTTTGCTCAGCGTTTCGAAGCCGGATTACACGCGCTGCGCGTGCGGGACGGTCGTGAACCAGAAGTTCTCGCCCTCCGCGTTCACGGACGGCAAGCGCGAGCGGCTGATGCAGCTGATCCGCGTCTACTTCGCCCGCGGCGGGCAGGAGATCCAGATCAACTCGACCTCCCGCGAGATCTTGAAGGACGCGATGGAGCATCCGGAGAAGTACCCGAACCTCGTCGTGCGCGTGTCGGGCTATTCCGCCATTTACGTCACGCTCGGCAGGGACATCCAGGAGGATATCCTGTCGCGGACGCAGCACGAGACGGTATGACGGAACTGAACGTATCCGCGATCCAGCGGTTTTCCACGGGCGACGGACCGGGGATCCGGACGACCGTTTTCCTCAAGGGCTGCAATCTCCGCTGCCCGTGGTGCCACAACCCCGAGAACATCCGCCCGGAGCCGCAGACGCTCGAATATAAAAACGCCGGAAAGACCGTATCCTACGGCAGGATGATGACGGTCGATGAAGTGTTCGCCGACGTGATGGAGGACGCCGATTTCTACCGCGCCGGCGGTGGGGGCGTCACGCTGGGCGGCGGCGAGCCGCTGCTCCAGGCGGAAGCCGCCGCCGTGCTCCTGCGCCAACTGAAGGAAGCCGACGTGTCCACGCTGATCGACACCGCCGGGTGTGTTCCGTGGGGGAAGCTTGAAGCCGTCGCCGACGTGACCGACATGTTCTATTTCGATTACAAAACGGGCGACGACGCGAAATACCGGACGGTGATCGGCGGCGACAGGGCGCTCGTTTTCGATAACCTGAAGCGGCTGATCGGTCTCGGCAGGAACGTGCACGTGCGGATCCCGCTGATCCCCGGCTTCAACATGAGCGAAGAGGACTGCGGGAAGATCTGCGCGGATCTCGGCGGGATCGGCGTCACGCACGTGGATCTGCTGCCGTTCCACCGCCTCGGCACGTCCAAATACGAGGCGCTCGGCCTCGAGTACGCGTATAAAAACGAGAAGCCGTCGGAGCCGGAGATCATCCAGAGCATCCGCAGCTTCTACAGCCGGTATTTCGTCACGTCGACGGAATAATACGCCCGCCTCGGCGAAAAAACGGCGTCGGTTTCTGCCGACGCCGTTTTCGTATGGCGCTGTGCTTGGCGGACCGTTCGCCTCAGCCGCCCGAGGCGAAGTCGATGCGCTTGACGCACGTTCCCTCGAAATCCTCCGCCTCGGCGAGCGTCTGCATGTGCAGATACGTCAGACCGAGCGGCGCCTGGGCCGTCATGCGCACGGCGAACAGGAGCTTCCCGCCGTCGTACACCGCGGCGCGGCGGGCGGCGCAGTCGAAGCGCACCTCGATATCGTGCCATTCGTTTTTCGTGAGGCACCGGCCGTCGAGATCGAAATGGAACGGCGCGAACTCAGCGGCGTATTCCTCGCACGGATTGATCCAGGTGCCGCACAGGCAGAAGCGGAGCCCGGCGCCGCGCACCATCAGCCGGACGGTGAGCCGTCCTTTCTTCGCCGCCGGGAACGCCCAGACGGCGCCCTGCTTTTCGCTCACGAG
Organism: Clostridiales bacterium; assembly: GCA_016288155.1. Lineage (GTDB taxonomy): Bacteria > Bacillota > Clostridia > Oscillospirales > CAG-272 > SIG701. Next base: position 13,950 of record JAEEYP010000080.1, read on the forward strand.
GCGCTCGTCGTGGACCCGCCCGATGAGGAGGACCTCCGTGCAGTCGCGGTCGGGGCTCGGCATCATCACGGCGCCCGGGATCCGGTTCCACGCGCAGTGCCCCGGCGCGTCCTTCAGATGCGAGCCGGACACGCTGCGCAGGTACAGGTGCGAGCTGATATGCTCGAGCCCGGAACGGAAGTCCTCCGTCCGTTTTTTCTCATACAGCCAGCCGACGTCGAAGATCACGATCCGGCGGGAGACCTCGTGCTGTCCGAACTCGACGAGGATCTTGCCGAAGGGGAGCTCGATCGCCTGGAACTGATGGACGCTTTTGTCGGAGGAGGAGAGCGGCCCGCCCTTCGTGCGGAAATCCGCGGCGTCGCGGATGGGATTGAGGTACAGTTCTCTCACGCCGATCCAATCGGTGCCGTTCTCCGTGAGTGCGCAGTGGCAGACGTCGCGGTTCGTGAAGACGTCCTCCCAGTACCCTTTCAGATATCCGTCGCTGAGCGGCGGATCCGCAAAATCGTGCCGCGCCTCGGAAAGCGGCCGCGCGTTGTTCCAGAAGAACGCCGTGCGTCCGTCCTCGAGGGAAAGAAGGAACGGCGTCGTCAGCGTGCACGGGAAATCGGATTCCTCGCCCTCCGTCCAGCTCGTTCCGTCGTCAAAGGAGTAATATACGTACAGATGATCGAGGGAGGTCCGGGCGACCATCATCAGCCGCCCGTCCGGCAGGCGCGCGGCGTACGGCTCCGAGCCGCTGTTCTGCCAGCGTTGGTCGAGATCGGGCCAGACCGGGCTGTGACGGCGGGTCGGCGGGAAGATCACCGTTTCCCAGTTCTCGCCGCCGTCGTCCGAATACATGAATACGGGGTGGTATTCACCGGGACCTATGAAACAACTCGCCGTCGTGTACCAGCGTCCGCCGGGCAGCCGCACCGGCTGGAAATAATCGATGAGGCAGTGCTCCGTGATCAGGACGCGGCGGAATTCCGTGTCGTCCGGCCCTTTGTCGGAGAGGAGGCAGAACGTTCCGCGCCCGTCCTCCGCCGCGACGGCGGGGAAGCGATCCCGCTCGCCGTCGTACGCCGCCGCGCCCATGCATCCCTCCGGCGCGTAGCGCAGACGCCAGTCGAGCCCGCCGCTCCGGGAGGACAGATAACACGGTCTGCCGGGATCCGCGTAAGAGCTTTTTCCCGTGACGCCGTATGAGCGGAGCTCACCGTCCGGCATGACGCAGAGGTATCGCCGCGCGTTCTGCGGCATCACCCCGACGACCGTCGGCTCCCAGATCGCGCGAAGGCGCGCCGCGTCCGTCTCGTCCAAAAGCGCCTCGATCGCTGATTTCGCGTTCCATTCCATCATAGTGTATCCCCCGCCGTGTTTTTTTTATTGCTTGTCGGGCGTGCCCGTCGCCTTGTTCAGAAGAAGCTTCAGCTCCGAGCGGCTGTCCGTCAGGCGCCCGGCGAGGATGTCCTCCTCCGTCACGCGCGCGAGCAGGATCTCCTTGTCGTCCTTGCGGTTCCAGTCGTAAATGATATTGATCATCCCGTCCGGGGACTGGGCGGCGTCGGGGTAGGACACCCTCGCTCTTTCGTCGAGCAGAAGGAATCCCTTCCACGTTTCTCCGTCGTCCTCCGACAGCATGGCGGTCAGATGGTCCCGCTCGCGAAAATCGTAATGGTTGACGAGCAGGATCCGCCCGCTTTTCAGTTTCCGGACGCAGAAGCGGGAATCCGGACCGCCGAGCCCGGAATCCTTCCCGTCGCTCCACGTTTTCCCGCCGTCGTACGACGTCGATTCTCCGATGCCGGGCGAGGTGCGGATCAGCATCCGCAGGCTCCCGTCGCTGCGTTCGTAGATCATGTGCTCGTCGATCCCGCGCCTCGGGCAGTCCGCGTGACCGTACAGCCGGAACGTTTTTCCGTTATCGTCCGAGCGGTACACGTTGGCGAATTTTTCCTCGGGGATATCGTTGAGTTCGGAGCTCGCGGGCGCCCAGATCGCGCAGGGGAGGAGCCAGCTCCCGCCGCGGACGACGGTCGGCTTGTTCATCATGATCCCGTTGGCGATCCTCTCGGGCGGGTCGAAGCGCGGCGTTTCGCTGTCCGGATCCTCGCAGACGGCGCGCCACACGCCGAGGCGGCCGTCGAAATTGCCGAACGACTGCGCCCAGAAGAGGTTCAGCCGTCCGAGCGGGTCGACCCACAGGCAGGGATCGAAGCACCGGGTGAATTCTCTGTCCGGCGGGACGACCGCCATGAAGGGCTTCCCGAAGCGGTGCGGATCGTCCGCCCGGAAGAGGAGCAGGAAATTGCCGATGTTCTCGCTCTGACCGCCGGTGTAGAACACCATGTAATACGTGCCCTTCGGCGTGCACTCGATCCCGGGAATCCCCTGGAACAGGCGGTTCTCATCCGTGTAGTCGCCGGCGGGATCGTCGAGGACGGCGCGGTCCGTGACGTACGTCGGAGGGATCAGCGACATGTCCTTTCGGTCGAGGTATTCTTTCGTGAAATTCATGGTGCGGTCCTTTCTTTATCTTATTTTGTCGGGATCAGTTCGTCCAGTCCCCGCTTCACGCCGATCGCGCCGTCGTACACGTAGCCGACGTCGTTCCCGGTGAAGAGGAGATTGACGCCGCGCGCGAGCCATTGCCGGATCGTCGGCACGTCGTAGCCGACGGACACGCCGAACAGCTTCCCGCTGCCGCGCAGTACCTCGCCGATCTTGTCGTAGATCGGGAGCATATCCGGGTGGAGCGGCTCGCCGATGTGTCCGACGGAACCGGAAAGATCGTTCGGACCGACGATGAATCCGTCGATCCCCTCCACCTTCGCCATCTCGCCAAGGCAGTTCACGGCGTCGATATGCTCGACCTGGATGAAGCGCATCAGCGTGCGGAACGTCTCGGTCACGTAATGCAGCGGCGTGTCGGCGCCGTAGCCGAGCGCGCGCAGCGGTCCGTATCCTCTGACGCCGGCCGGCGGATACGTGCACGCCGCGACCGCGGCCCGGGCTTCCTCTACCGTCCGGACGTACGGGAAGATGATCGCGTCCGGTCCCATGTCGAGGACCGGCTTTGCGAGCACCATATCGTTCCAGCGGATCCGGACGAAGGAGGCCGTTTTGCCGAGACTGCCGGAGCGCACCGCCATGAGGTTGGCGAGCACCTCGGGATAATCGATCGCCGTGTGCTCCATATCGATCCAGATGGCGTCGAAGCCGCAGCCCGCCATCGCCTCGGTCAGCATCGGCGTACCGCAGAAGGCGTGCGTCCCCTTGACGACGCCGCCTTCCGCGGCGATCTTCAGGAATTTTTCTCTGAATATGCGAATCACTCCGTTTCTCTGTCTGGATGAGAACGCGTACGCTGTCCGCACGCTGTGTACATTATACCATGAATCGCGCCCGCGGGCAAGAGCGGACGCGCCGATCGGAGAAAAAAGGTAACGGCGCGGCGATATTGCAAAGGGCGGCTTTTTCTGCTATAATGATAGCAGAATGCGAAACAACGGGAGGACGTCCTATGGAAAAACAAAATCAGCGCACGTACTGCAATCCCCTGTCCGTCGCGGACGTTCCGAGCGGCCGCTGGCTGGACGCGAAACTGACGGGGGCGGACCCGATGCGGTTTTCGGACTACCGCTCCATCTCCGATCCGAGCGTGGTATACGCCGACGGGAAATGGATCCTTTACCCGAGCTACGCCGTCGCGTACGTCACCGAGGACTTCGTGCACTGGCGGCACGTCGATATCGGCATTCCTCATCTGCGCTACAGCCCGGCGGTCGTGCAGTTCCGCGGCAAGTGGTACCTGTCCGGGCACGGCGTATCCGAAGTGTACCGCGCGGACGATCCGCTCGGTCCCTTCACCGAGTGCGGGAAGCTCACGGATCCCCGCGGGAACGTGACCGCGGTCGCGGACAACTGCTTCCTTGCGGACGGAGACCGGCTGTACATGTACTGGATCGGGGACGCCGCTCCGGAAGAAGGGATGGACGTGGAATCGGTCACTTGTACCATGGGCGTCGAGATGGATCCGGACGCGCCGTGGAAGATGCTGCACGAGCCGGTCGTCCTCAACCGCTACGATCCGGGGAAAGTCTGGCAGAGGATCGGCGAGGACAACCAGAACCGCCGCATGGGATGGATCGAAGGGCAGTGGATGAAGAAGATCGGGGATCGGTACTATCTTCTGTATTCCGGCTCCGGGACGCAGTATTCCACTTACGCGAACGGGATCGCCGTCTCCGACGAGGGACCGCTCTCCGGCTTCCGCCCGCAGAAGAACCACGATCCCTTCACCGCCAAGCGGTACGGGCTCGTGCGCGGCGCCGGGCACGGCTGCCTCGTCGACGGACCGGGCGGCACGCTCTGGACCTTCTACACCTGCTGCTTCGGCTACAATCACATGTACGAGCGGCGCATCGGCATGGACCCGGTCGGGATCGACGGGGACGGCGAGCTGTACTGTCCGGCGGTGACGGAGACGCCGCAGTTCGCGCCCGGCGTCCTTTCCGCCCCGGAGCGCGGCAACGGTACGGGGTGGCTGCCGCTGACCTTCATGCAGCGTCCGACCGCGACGAGCCATGCCCCCGGCAGGGATCCGCTGTACGCCTCGGACGAGAGCGTCATCACCTGGTGGCAGCCGGCGGCGGACGATCCCGCGCCGACTCTTACCTTCCGGCTCGGCCGCGATACGAGATATTTCGTCCGCGCCGTCCGCCTCATCTGGCGGGATATCGGCATGGAAACGGCGGAGGGGATCGATCCGGGCCCTTTCCGGTACGTCGTCGAGACCGCGCCGGACGCGGGGATGCAGACGTGGGAGACGCTGATCGACGCCTCGGAGAATACGCGGGATCTCCCGATCGACTACCGGGAGACGGAGCCCGTGCGGGCGTACGGGCTCCGGCTGCGGATCCTCGGCGCGCCGGAGGGGATCACGCCGGGGGTCGTCAGCCTCACCGCCTTCGGCGACGCTGCCGGTGAAACCGAATAAAAGAGAGGGCGCGCTCCGGGGACGGAGCGGCGATCCGAAGCGATCCGAAGAGGGAGATCCGCCGACGGGACGGCATACGCCGCCGTTCCGTCGGCGGTTTTTTGAATTTTTTGTGAACAATCGCATTTGTGCCTTGACATTGTAGCTCTACTGTGTTAGAGTGTATATGCGCTCTAATGAGTTAGAGCGCAGAGGAGGGACGCCTATGGAAACGCCGAAAGTATTTGAGAGCGAATACCGCTTCTGCCTGATCCTGTGGGAGCACGAGCCGGTCAGGAGCAGCCGGCTCGTCGAACTCTGCCGGGAGCAGCTCGGCTGGAAGCCGACGACGACGTACACCGTCATCAAGCGGCTGTCGGAGCGCGGGGTGCTGAAGAACGAGAATACCGTCGTGACTTCGCTCGTGAGCAAGGACCAGGTGCAGGCGGCGGAACTGAACGAGATGGTGGAAAAGACCTTCGAGGGTTCCCTGCCGGCGTTCATCGCCGCCTTCACGAAGCATCAGACGCTCACAGAGGAGGAGATCGACGCGGTCCAGCAGATGATCGACCGCTGCCGGAAGGGAGGGGGAAAATGAGCGAGATCTTTCTGACGGTCGTGAACATGAGCATCGCGGCGGGCTGGATCGTTCTGGCGGTGGTGCTCCTCCGCGCGGTATTCCGCCGGGCGCCGAAGTGGATCGCCGTCCTGCTCTGGGGGATCGTCGCGCTCCGCCTGATCTGTCCCTTCACCTTCGAGAGCGCGCTCAGCCTGATCCCGAGCGCCGAGACGATCCCGCCGGACATCATGACGGAGAAGACGCCGCACATCGAGGTGGGGATCCCCGTCATCGACCGCGCGGTCAATCCCGCCGTCGGCAGCTCGCTCTCGCCCGCTCCCGGCGACGGCGCGAATCCGCTCCGGATCTGGATCCCGCTCCTTTCGGCCGTCTGGATCGCGGGCGTCGTTTTGATGCTCGGCTACACTGCCGTCAGTTATCTGCGGCTGAAGCGGAAGATCGGGACGGCGGTCCTTCTGCGGGAGAACGTCTACCAGAGCGAATCCGTCGCGTCGCCGTTCGTGCTCGGCGTCGTCCGGCCGCGGATCTACCTGCCCTTTCATATGAGCGGGCAGGATACGGAGCACGTGATCGCGCACGAGCAGGCGCACATCCGCCGCGGGGATCACCTGTGGAAGCCGCTCGGCTTTCTGCTTCTGACGGTCCACTGGTTCAATCCGCTCGTCTGGCTCGGATACGCGCTGCTCTGCCGGGATATCGAACTCGCGTGCGACGAGAAGGCGGTGAAGGAAATGGACGCGGCGCAGCGCGCGGAGTATTCCGAGGCACTCCTGACGTGCAGCGTAAACCGCCGGATGCTCGCGGCGTGCCCGCTTGCCTTCGGCGAGATCGGTGTAAAAGAAAGGGTGAAAAAAGTGCTTACGTACAAAAAACCGGCATTCTGGATTATCATAGCTGCGATCGCCGCGGGCGCGGCGGCGGCGGTGTGCTTTCTGACGAACCCGAAGATCGTTTCGGGAGACGGATTGAGCGGGACCTCCGACGGCGCCGAAACGGCGTACAGTGATACGGAAACGGACGCCGCGGTCACGATTGATCCTCAAACCGGCGTCCCCGGCGGCGAGCCCGCCGTACCGGTCGGGATCGACGCCGCCCTGTCCGACGCGATCGACGCCGCCGTCCGCGAAAAATACCGCAGCGACGTCCCCGACGGGCTCTTCCACGCGCAGAACTGCGCCGTGCTCGCCCGTGAAGCGGAGGACGGGACGGAAACGGTGTACCTTATGGTATATCACGCGAGATTCAGCAGGTACGAAGGAGCTGTCGCAACGGAGAGCGGTCTCGTCCCGACGGCGATCACCTTCTCGGTCGGTGAAGACGGAACGTATTCCGTGAAAGAATACTGGACGCCGGAGGACGGCGCGGGGTACGAGAGCAGCATCCGCGCGAAATTCCCCGCGGCGGCGGTACAAGAGGCGCTCCGGCCCGAGAAATACGCCGAAGAGCTGGAAAGCATGGCGAAAGCCGATCATGAAGAATATCTGCAGACACTGAACGGTACGGCGTCCGACCGCCTTGACGGAGACGGCGAAGAGGAGGAAGACGATGATTCGGCTCAGGTGACGGAAGGCGAGCGCGATGCGGAAGACGCCGCCCTGTCCGCCGCGATCACCGCCGCCCTGCGGGAGAAGTACCGCAGCGAGGATCCGGACGGACTCATCCACGTGCAGAGCTATCGGCTGTTCGACCGGGAGACGTCGGACGGAACGCCGCGGGAAGAAACGGTGTACCTGGCCGTATGTCACGCGAAATACAGCATGTACGGAGGACCTCATGAAACGGGGCACGGTCTCGTCCCGACGGCGATCATCTTCTCGGTCGGTGAAGACGGAACGTATTCCGTGAAAGAATACTGGACGCCGGAGGAAGGCGCGGGGTACGAGAGCAGCATCCGCGCGAAATTCCCCGCGGCGGCGGCACAAGAAGCGCTCCGGACGGAGGCGTACGCCGATACGCTGCTGGAGTATTGCCGGGTCATGCTGACCGCATACCTGGAGCGGCTGGAGCTGAACGGCTGAGCGCCGCATCGTCCTCAACCAAAACGGACCGGCGTCGGCTTTGTGCCGACGCCGGTCTTTCGCGCCGTACGGGGTCCGCCCGCCCCGCGGCGGATTTTTTTCGGATTCTTTCCGCATCCCTCTTGACATCGTAACATTGTTATGTTATAATGATACCATAACAATGTTACGGGAGGGGAGCATGGAGGAAGAAAAAATCACAAAGAAGGATCTGCTCGCGCGTTACGGCATCTCCTACGGCGCGCTGTACCGATGGAAGCGCATGAAGCTCATCCCGGAGGCGTGGTTCGAGCACCGCGCGGCGCCGACCGGGCAGGAGACGGTCTTCCCCCGCGCCCTTATCTGCGCGCGCATCGAGGAGATCCTCGGCGGCAAGGACGAGGCGTCGCTCGACGAGATGGCGCGGCGCTTCGGCGCGGCGGAGGCGGACGACGCGCGCCTCGTCGTCCGGACGCGGTACGGGGAGAGCAGCTTCCCCGCGTCGGACCTGCTCGCCGTGTCCGTCCGGTGCGGCGGGGCGGAGGAGGATCTTTTGCATATCATCAAAGAAATCACAGAAAAGAGGAACGGACATGAATGACCACAGCATCAGCGGTTCCGGGACGCTTCCCGGCGGCGATCAGTACGGGAAGATCAGCGTCAGCGGATCGGGAAAGCTCCTCGGCAGCGTGCGCTGCGAAGCCCTCACCGTCTCCGGCGCGTGCCGTGCGGAGGGCAGCGCGGACTGCGCGCAGAATTTCTCCGTCTCCGGCTCCTTCCGCGCGGACGGCGGGGTGAGCGCGCGGGCGTTCTCCGTTTCCGGCGCATGCCGGGTCGGAGAGGGCGTCCGGGCGGAGACCGTGAAGGTCTCCGGGACGCTCCGCTCGGGCGGGGACGTGCAGGCGGGGACCGTGAAGATCTCCGGCTCGCTGCACGCGGACGGGAACGTCCGCGCGTCGGAGCTTTCCGGCAGCGGCGCGTTCCGCGTGGGCGGCGGCGTGGAGGCGGAGACGGTCAAGCTTTCCGGCGTCATGCACGTCGGGGGACTGCTCAACGCGGAGAAGATCGATCTCCGCCCGGGCGGCGACTCGGAGGTGACCGAGATCGGCGGCACGGAGATCACGATCCTGCCGTGGGGAGAGAGCATGCAGACGCTGCGCAGCATACTGGAGGCGGTCGGCGGCGTCTTCGGGGTGAAGCCGTCGCGGATGAAGGCGGATACCGTCGAGGGCGACACGCTGGAGCTGGACGCGCTCGACGCGAAAGTCGTGCGCGGCCGGAAGATCTTCGTCCACGCGGGCTGCCGCATCGACCGCGTCGAGTACGCGGAGACGCTCGACGTGGAGGAGGGCGCCGTCATCGGCGAGCAGATCCCGACCTGACGGGAGACGAAGCAAAAACGGCTCTGCGCTGTTGGGCGCAGAGCCGTTTTCCCGTTTTGCCGTCAGACGCCGGAGTACGCGGCGAAGCCGCCGTCGATCGGGACGACGACGCCGTTGACGAAGCCGGAGGCGTTCTTGTCCGCCAGCCAGAGCAGCGTGCCCGTCAGATCCTCCACGACGCCGAAGCGGTTCATCGGCGTGTGCGCCAGGATCTTTTCCGCACGGGCGGTCGGCGTGCCGTCCTTGTTGACGAGCAGGTCGTGGTTCTGGTTCGTGAGGAAGAAGCCGGGCGCCATCGCGTTCACGCGGATGCCGACCGGGGCGAAATGGACGGCGAGCCACTGCGTGAAGTTGGAGACGGCGGCCTTCGCGCCGGAATACGCGGGGATGCGCGTCAGCGGACGGAAGGCGTTCATCGACGAGATATTGATGATCGTGCCGCCGGTCTTTGCCATGTCGCGGGCGAAGACCTGCGTCGGGAGCAGCGTGCCGAGAAAGTTCAGATTGAACACGAAGGAGATCCCGTCCGGATCGAGATCGAAGAAGGTCTTCACACCCTCGATCGTGCCGTCGCGGTCGAGCGCTTCGATGTCCTGAGGCGTGAGGTTGTCCTTCGTCGTGCTGCCGCGCGGATTGTTGCCGCCGGCGCCGTTGAGGAGCATCGTCACCGGGCCGAAGGCGGCGACGATCGCGTCCTTCGCCGCTTCGATGGAGGACTTCTGGAGCACGTTCATCTCGAACGCCGCGGCGCAGCCGCCGGCCTCGCGGATCTCGCGCGCGACGGTCTCCGCCGCGTCAAGGCGCAAATCGCACACGGCGACCTTCGCGCCGCACTCCGCGAGTGCTTTGGAAAAACCGGAGCAGAGGATGCCGCCGCCGCCGGTCACGACGGCGACTTCGCTTGAAAGATCGACCTTGAAAGGAACCATATCACAAATCTCCTTGCATCATTTCGGAATGGAGCGGGACGGAGGACGCCCCGCTGCCTATATTATAGTACATTTTTCCGTTTCGCGCAAGAGGCTCGGCGGCATTCGCCGCCGAAGCGGGAAAATATTCTCCGACCGGGCGTCCGTTCCGCGCCCGGCCGATCTTTATCGCCGACGCGACGCCCGACTTCTCATTGTCGCGGCGGTACGATGCGTTTTCGCCGCGGAGGCGGCGCGGGATCCGACTTTGACGGAAGAAATATCGATATCCCGCTTGATAACGGTGCCCGAGATATGTTATAATGCTGTCGGGATCACAGGAAAGCGGTCAGGAAAGGACGGTGCGGCGATGGTCTCTTTTGAAAGCGATTATACGACGGGGGCGCATCCCCGGCTGCTGCGGCGGCTTGTGGAAACGAATCGGGAGCCCCTGCCGGGGTACGGCGCCGACCCGTACAGCGCGCGCGCAAAAGAAAAGATCCGCGCCGCCGTCGGGATGGAGGACGCGGAGGTCGAATTCCTCGCGGGCGGGACGCAGACGAACGCGGTCGTCATCTCCGCGATGCTTTCGGACTGCGAGGGCGTGATCGCGGCGCAGACCGGGCACGTCAGCGCGCACGAGGCCGGCGCGATCGAGTATACCGGGCACAAGGTCCTCACGCTGCCGCAGGAGGACGGGAAGATCCGGCCGGAGACGCTCGCGCGGTATCTGGCAGACTTTTTCTCCGACGAGAACCGCGGACACATGGTCTTTCCGGGCATGGCGTACGTTTCGCATCCGACGGAATACGGGACGCTGTACGCGAAGAGCGAGCTTGAAGCGATCTCGGAGATCTGCGGGCGGTACGGGATCACGCTGTACCTCGACGGGGCGCGTCTCGGCTGCGGTCTCATGAGCCGCGCCGCCGATCTGACGCTGCCGGATATCGCCCGGCTGTGCGGCGTCTTTTCCATCGGCGGCACGAAGGTCGGCGCGCTGTGCGGGGAAGCCGTCGTGTTCACGAGGCACAACGAGCCCGCGCGCTTCCTCACTTCGGTCAAGAAGCGCGGCGCGCTTCTGGCGAAGGGGCGGCTTCTCGGCGTACAGTTCGACGCGCTCTTCACCGACGGGCTGTATTTCCGCATCAGCCGGCACGCCGTCGATATGGCAGAGCGGATGAAAGCGCTCTTTGCGGCGCGCGGTTTCCGCTTTTTCGTCGATTCCCCGACGAATCAGCAGTTCGTGATCCTCGAGAACGGATATATGGAACGGCTTGCGGAAAAGATCGGCTTCTGCCGCTGGGAAAAATATGACGCCGATCATACCGTCGTCCGCTTCGCGGCGAGCTGGTCGACGACGGAAGAGGACCTCGCGGCGCTGGAGCGCGCGCTGGAAAGCGTTTGAAAATATACGGAAATATACGAAAAAAGGAGCATGAGGAAATGATCGCGGATTTCACCTACCATACCCCCACGAAGCTGTATTTCGGGCGGGGCGTCATAAAAGACCTCCCCGGCGTCCTCGGACGGTTCGGCAAAAACGTCCTCCTGACGTACGGCGGCGGCTCGATCAAAAAGATCGGGCTGTACACAAAGATCCGGGAGCTGCTGTGCGATTTCAGCGTCGTCGAGCTCTCCGGGATCGAACCGAACCCCAAATACGATCCCTCCGTCGTCACCGGCGCGAGACTGTGCAAGGAAAACCATACCGACGTCATCCTCGCCGTCGGCGGCGGCTCGGTCCTCGACTGCTCGAAGGCGATCTCCGTCTGCGCGAAGTACGACGGAGAGGGCTGGGATCTGATCTCCGGCAAGGTGCGCGCCGAGGCTTCCATCCCCGTCGTGGATGTCATCACGCTCGCGGCGACCGGCAGCGAATACGACTGCGGCTGCGTGATCTCCCACACCGCGCTCTGCGATAAGCGCGGATATCTGGACGATCTGCTCTTTCCCGCCGCTTCGTTCCTCGATCCGGAATACACGTTCAGCGTTTCCCGCTGGCAGACCGCCTGCGGGACGGCGGACGCGGTCAATCACGTGCTGGAGCAGTTCTTCGCCAGCCCGCACTCGACCTTCAACGACGGCATGATGATCTCCGCGCTCCGCTCGCTCATGGAGAACGTCCCGACCGCGCTGGAGCATCCGGACGATTACGGCGCGCGGAGCGAGCTGATGTACGTCTGCACGCTGGCGTGCAACGGCATCCTCGCCAACGGAGCAGGCAGCTCCGGCTGGCCGATGCATTCGATCGAGCACGCGCTCAGCGCGTATTTCGACATCACGCACGGGGCGGGGCTCGCCGTCATCACGCCGCGCTGGATGAAGGAGATCCTCTCGCCGCGGACGGCGGAGCGCTTCGTCACGCTCGGCACAGAGCTTTTCGGATTCGATAAGAATATTCCCGATGCCGAGACGGCGAATAAGGTGATCGATGCCTTTTACGCTTTCTTTGAATCCATCGGCATCCCGATGCATCTCGCGCAGCTCGGCGTCACGGCGGACAAGATCGGGGAGATGGCGGATCATATCCTGAAGAAAGACAGTACGGAGAACGAATGGATGTACGTTTCGCTGGATAAGGACGCCCTGGTCCGCATCCTGACGGCGAGCATGTGAGATCCCGCCCGGCGTCCACCGCCCGCGGAAGACCGGCGCCGGCGCGATGACGGCGCCCATCCCGCGTCTGGGGGGAGGATCCTCCGGCTTTTTCCGTCCGATAATGGATTTTCCGTTGCACGCCGCGGGGACGCGGTCAAGTCTTTACAAACGGCGGCGGGAGGCGTATAATATATCCCGTCATCACACAGGAAAGAGGGATACCGTATGATCTTGAGTGAGAAAACGCGAGCCGCCGCCGCCGAGGCGGAGCGGCGGCTCGCCGGGCTGTTTTCCGCCATCGACGAGACGGCGCGCGCCGGGACCGAGCGCGTCCTCGACGTGTTCCGGAAGGAGCGCGTCAGCGAATCCATGTTCATGCCCACGACGGGCTACGGCTACGGGGACGTCGGCCGCGACGCCATCGACCGCATCGTCGCGGGCGTCTTCGGCGCGGAGGCGGGATTCATGCGCCCCGCCCTCATCAGCGGGACGCACGCTTTGACCGTCGGGCTCTTCGGGCTGCTCCGTCCCGGCGACGTGCTGCTCTCCGTGACCGGCGCGCCGTACGACACGCTCCGTCCCGTCATCGGCATGGACGGCGCTGACGGCTCCGGCTCGCTCGCCGATTTCGGCGTCCGGTACGCGGAGGTGCCCTTCGCGCCCGGCGGCGGCTTCGACTGGGATGGGATCGCCGCGGCGCTGCGCGGGGAGGGCGAGCGGGTGCGCGTCGTGTATTTCCAGCGCTCGAAAGGGTATCTGGACCGCCCGACGCTGCGCGTTTCCGAGATCGCCGAGGCGATCCGCTTCGTGCGCGCGCACGCGAAAAACGCGCCGTTTTTCGTCGTGGACAACTGCTACGGCGAATTTACCGAGGAAACGGAGCCCTGCGCCGTCGGCGCCGATCTCATCATCGGTTCGCTCATCAAGAATCCGGGCGGCGGCATGGCGGACGTCGGCGGATATCTCTGCGGCACGCGGCGCGCCGCGGAGCTGGCGGGGAACCGTCTCTGCTGTCCGGGCGTCGGGCTCGACGCCGGCGCCTCCCTCGGCCAGAACCGCAATATGCTCCGCGGGCTTTTTTACGCGCCGCACACCGTCGCGCAGGCGCTCAAAACGGCGCATCTCGCCGCGTATCTCTTCGCCGAGGCGGGATTTTCCGTCAATCCCGGCCCGTTCGAGCGGCGGTCCGACATCATCCAGACCGTGTCGCTCGGCTCGCCCGAGCTGCTCTGCCGCTTCTGCGAGGGGATCCAGTCCGCTTCGCCCGTCGACGCGCACGTCCGTCCGGTCCCGTCTCCGATGCCCGGCTACGCGGACGAGGTCATCATGGCGGCCGGCGCCTTCGTCGGCGGCGCTTCCATCGAGCTTTCCGCCGACGCGCCGCTCCGCCCGCCGTATACGGTCTTTCTGCAGGGCGGACTGACCTACGAAAGCGGCCGCCTCGGCGTCATGCGGGCGTACGAATCCGTCATGGACGCCGTCGGCGCGCAAAAGAACGGGAAATGATGAACAAACGATAAATTTTCACGGGCTTTTGCAAAAAATGCTGGCTATTTCTTCCGCTGCGTGTTATAATGTATGGTGCGGTCGGCGGCGACGCCGCCGGACGCGCGGAAAGACGTTGTGAAAAATATTTTTTTGGAGGATCTTATGGCAAAGAAATTTGTGTACCTCTTCACCGAAGGCGACGCCACCATGCGCGAGCTCCTCGGCGGCAAGGGTGCGAACCTCGCGGAAATGACCAATATCGGTCTTCCCGTTCCTCAGGGCTTCACGATCACGACGGAGGCCTGCACGCAGTACTATGAGGACGGCCGCCGCATCAACGACGAGATCATGGCGGAGATCATGCGGTACGTCGCGAAGATGGAGGAGATCAACGGCAAGAAGTTCGGCGATCTCAAGAATCCGCTCCTCGTTTCCGTCCGTTCCGGCGCGCGCGCTTCCATGCCCGGCATGATGGACACCATCCTCAACCTCGGTCTGAACGAC
>JAEEYP010000081.1 GCA_016288155.1 Clostridiales bacterium
CAAATATAGTTAGCCGAAGACGCGGGGGCTCTGCCCCCACGGGCTCCCCCGCCAAAGGGGGACCTTGTCTCGTGGGGCTAAAGCCCCGGTCCCCCTTTGGAATCCCCGGCGGCAAATACAGACACCCACGGACGGATATGCAGCGGTTGGGGGCATAGCCCCCAAGCCCCCCCATTGGTGTTATGGGCGTGGAGCGCCCGGTAACGAAACAACGGAGAGAAAGCGGGAGCGTCGGACAGCGGGGACAAATATCGTGCGGCGGAAGCATTTTTTCGAAAATTTGAAATTTTTCTTGACATCGCCTGCGATCCGTGCTATAATATGCGGGTAATCAGATCAAATGCAATGACGGAATTACGCCTCCGATGAACAGCGCAGAGAGCCGGCGTTCGGTGCGAGCCGGTCTGCTTCATCCCCGTGCGGTCTCCTTCCCGAGCAGGATCCCCCAAGTCAGTAAGGGATCCCGGACGCCCCGTTACCATGGCTTACGGCTTGTCTGAGCCGGATGAGTGATCTTCCCCTGCGGGAAGGTAATGAGGGTGGTACCGCGGTTTTTCCGTCCCTGAGTTTTCTCAGGGACTTTTCTTTTTCCCGCCGTTCACTGAATCCATAATGAAAGGAACTTTGCCCTATGCATACCGTGACCGTCACCGACTGCACGATCTCCTCCTCTTCCTCCTCCCATACGTTCCGTGAAAAGCTGGAGGCAGTCCGCTCCCTCGACCGCATGGCGGTCGATTACGTGGAGTTCGCTCCGCTCACCGGAGACCGCTCCGAGCCGCTGCTCCTCCGCACGGCGGCCGCCGCCATGACGAGCGCGCGCGTCTCGCTCCGCTGCGGGGACACGGAAGAAGAGATCGACCGCGCGTGGGACGCCGTTTCCGGCGTCTCCGGCGCGCGTCTCGCCGTCGCCCTTCCCACCGCCGCCGCGCAGATGGAGTATCTCGCGCACGTCAAGCCGAAGGATCTGCCTGCGCTGACGGAACGGTTGGTCGCGCGCGCCGTCTCGCACACGAAAAACGTGGAATTCCTCGCATTGGACGCGACGCGCTCCGATTACGGTTTTCTCATCGGGATACTGCGCACCGCCGTCGCCGCCGGAGCCTCGACGGTCACGGTATGCGACAGCGCGTCGCTGCTCCTGCCTGACGAGGCGGCGGAGCTGGTGACGCGCCTGCGCGCGGACCTCGGCGCGGAGAGCGGGATCCGTCTCGGGATCGAATGCGGCGACGGCCTCGGTATGGGACTCGCCTGCGCCGCCTCCGCGATGAAAGCGGGAGCGGATGAGATCCGCTGTGCCAGCGTCGGCGGGCAGTTCCCGACCGAGGAAGGCATCGGCGAATTTCTGCGCGCGCGCGGCGATTCTCTCGGGATCTGCGCGGTACTGCGCGTTCCGGAGATGAACCGCCTCACCTCGCAGATCCGCTGGATCCTCGGCGGGGAACGGGTGCAGGAGAGCATCAGCACGCCGAATCCCGCCGCCGTTCACGACCAGATCACGGCGCTGGACAATTACGCCACCGCGTCGGACGTAACGGCCGCCGCGCGGCGGCTCGGATACGATCTGAACGAAGAGGACCAGGCGAAAGTCTTCGAAGCGTTCAAGCGGATCGCGCGCAAGAAACCGGTCAGCGCGCGGGAACTCGAGGTCATCGTGGCGACGAGCGCCCTGCAGGTGCCGCCGACCTACACGCTCCTCAGCTACTCCGCGGAAAGCAACAGCGCGATGCCCGCCTCCGCGCAGATCCATCTGGAGAAAAACGGCGAGGAACTCTCCGGCATCTCCCTCGGCGACGGACCGATCGACGCCGCCTTCCAGACGCTGGAGCGGCTGATCGGGCATCACTACGAGCTCGACGAGTTCCGTATCGAGGCCGTCACGGAGGGACAGGAAGCGATGGCGTCCACGCTCGTCCGCCTGCGCTCCGACGACGGAAAGCTGTATCTCGGCAACGGGATCTCCACCGATCTCATCAGCGCGGCGATCCGCGCCTATCTGAACGCCGTCAACAAGATCGTATACGAAGAAGCATGACGCAAAGGAGCGAGAGATGAAACTTTCCTTTTCCACCAAAGGCTGGCACGGCTTCACCTTCGAGGATTTCTGCCGTGCCGCCGAACGGATGCATTTTTCCGGCATCGAGATCCACAACCACACGAAAGCGGAATTCTCCGCGCTGACGCCGGGGCACGCCTCCTCGACGATCCGCTCAATGTACGAGCACAATCTGACGATCCCCTGCCTCGATTCCGTCTGCGACATCGCCGACCGGGCGCGCTCCGAAGAGAATCTGCGGGAGATCGAAGGCTGCATCCACGCCGCGAAGACGCTGAAGATCCCGTACGTGCGCGTCCACGCGTACAGCCGGGAGGAGACGGACACGGACGACGTCGCCGCGCTCCTCGAAAAAGTCATCCGGACGGCGGAAGCCGACCGCGTGACCGTCCTCATCGAGACGGCGGGCATCTTCGCCGATACGGCGCGCCTGCGCGACATGCTCAACCGCTTTGCCTCCGATTCGCTCGCCGCGCTGTGGGACATCCACGATCCGTACCGGCTGGCGGGCGAGGATCCGGAAACGACGATCCAGAATCTCGGCGCCTACGTGCGGCACGTGCACGTGCGCGATTCCGCCGTCACGGACGCCGGCATCGAGTACCGCCTGATCGGCGAGGGCACCGTGCCGCTCGACGACGTCATGACCGCGCTGCGTTCCGTCAACTACGACGGGTATCTCTCGCTCGAATGGGACCCGGCGTGGATGCCGGATCTGAACGACATGGAGATCATTTTCTCGCATTTCGAGTCGACGATGCGCCGCTACGCGGACACGGCGCGCGCCGCCTCCGCGCTGTACGACAACCGCGCGCACACGGGCAAATTCGTCTGGAAGAAGGACAGCCTCATCGACTGCACCTTCTCGCAGGTGCTCGACCGGATGGTGGAGGAATTCCCCGATCAGCTCGCGTTCCGCTACACGACGCTCGATTACACGCGCACGTACGCGCAGTTCCGCGACGACGTGGACACCTTCGCGCGCACGCTCACCGCTCTCGGCGTCCGCGCCGGCTCGAAGGTCGCCATCTGGGCGACGAACCTGCCGCAGTGGTACGTCACCTTCTGGGCGACGGTGAAGATCGGCGCCGTCCTCGTGACGGTGAACACCGCCTACAAGATCCACGAGGCGGAGTACCTGCTCCGCCAGTCCGACACGCACACGCTCGTCATGATCTCCGGCTGGCGGGATTCAGACTACCGCGCGATCGTCTCCGAGCTCTGCCCGGAGCTTGCCGGGACGCGCTCCGGCATGCCGCTGCACGCGAAAAGGCTTCCCTTTCTGCGCAACGTCATCACCGTCGGCTTCTCCATGCCGGGCGCCATGACGTGGGAGGAAGCGCTCGTCCGCAGCCGGGAGGTGCCGCGCGAGGAGATTCTGCGCATGGCGGACGCCGTCCACGTCAGCGACGTCTGCAACATGCAGTACACCTCCGGGACGACGGGCTTCCCGAAGGGCGTGATGCTCACGCATTACAATATCGTCAACAACGGCAAGTGCATCGGCGACCGCATGGATCTCTCCACCGCCGACCGCGTGATGGTGCAGGTGCCGATGTTCCACTGCTTCGGCATGGTGCTCTCCATGACGGCGACGATGACGCACGGCGGGACGCTCTTCCCGATCCCCTACTTCTCGCCGAAGCCGGCGCTCTCCTGCATCCATCACGAACGGATCACCTCCTTCAACGGCGTGCCGACGATGTTCATCGCCATGCTGGAACACGAGGATTTCCCGAAGACGGACTTCTCCCACATGCGCACCGGCATCATGGCGGGCAGCCCCTGCCCGATCTCCGTGATGCGGGACGTCGTGGAGAAGATGCACATGCCGGAGATCGTCATCGTCTACGGACAGACGGAAGCGTCGCCCGGCTGTACGATGAGCTCGACGGACGATCCGCTCGAGGTGCGCGTGCAGACGGTCGGGCGCGCGATGCCGGAGATCGAATGCCGCGTCGTCGATCCGGAGACCGGGAAAGAGGTGCCGGACGGCGTGAACGGCGAGTTCGTCGCGCGCGGGTACAATCTGATGAAGGGCTACTACAAAATGCCGAAGGCGACCTCGGCCGCCATCGACGCGGACGGCTGGCTGCACACCGGCGACCTCGCGGCGCGCACGCCGGAGGGCAACTACCGCATCACCGGGCGGCTGAAGGACATGATCATCCGCGGCGGCGAGAACATCTACCCGAAGGAGATCGAGGAATTCATCTACACGCACCCGAAGGTGAAGGACGTGCAGGTGATCGGCGTGCCGGACGCCTCCTACGGCGAGGAGATCATGGCGTGCATCATCCTCAAGGAGGGCGAGACCATGACCGCCGACGAGATGAAGGCGTTCATCCGCGAGCACATGGCGCGGCACAAGGTGCCGCGGTACATCGATTTCGTGGACAGTTTCCCGATGAACGCCGCCGGAAAGATCCAGAAGTTCAAGATGCGCGAGGAAGCGGTGAAGAAGCTCGGACTCGAGAACGCGGCGAAGATCGTCACGGCGTGACCTCATCCGAAATGAAAGAAGCGTCTCCGCACGGTTTGTGCGGAGACGCTCTCTTTTTCGGCGCTTCCTTCTTCACCGCCTCCGGCGGGGCGGCGGCGCTCCCTTCGCCGCTTCCGCGAGGAGCGCGCAGAGAAACTCCGCGTCGTCGACCTCCTCGACGAGCAGCATCTCCCGCCCGCCCTCGTAGGGCACTTCACGCGGCACGTCCGGGATCATCCGGCAAACGGCGTCCGTCGGCTTGAGGAGCAGACGGTCGTCGTAGATCCCGCCGACGACGCGCCCGTACACGTACAATACGTACTCGCCCATCATGGCGCGGTACGTGACGTCGGGCAATCCGGCGCACTGCGCCAGAATGAAACGCAGATATTCCGGTCTCGAAGCCATATTCCTACCTCCGCTGAGCAGAAACGGGGCGCCGCCCGGCGCCCCGTTCTCGTTCACTTACTTTCTCGTGCTCGATTTCTCGATGGCCTCCCAAAGGCCGTTGATATAGCAGGCGCCCATCGCGCGGTCGTACAGACCGTAGCCGGGCATGCAGACCTCGCCCCACAGCGTGCGGCCGTGATCGGGGCGGATCGGTCCGTCGAAACCGGTGTCGTACAGCGCTTTGACGATCTCGTACATATCGAACGTGCCGTCGGCGGAGAGATGCGCCGCCTCCTCGAAGAGACCGGGCGCGAAGTGCTGCAGATTGCGCACGTGCGCGAAGTGGATGCGCCCCTTGCAGGCGCGGATGATGCCGGGCAGGTCGTTGTTCAGATCCGTGCCGAGAGAACCGGTGCAGAAGGTCAATCCGTTGTGCACGTCGTCCACGGCGTGCAAAAACTTCAGGATGTTTTCCTGATTCGTGATGATGCGCGGCAGACCGAAGACCGGCCACGCCGGATCGTCCGGATGGATCGCCATCCTGATGTCGTACTTATTGCAGACCGGCATGATCGCGCGCAGAAAATACACGAGATTGTCGAACAGCTTCTGCGAATCGACGTCCTTGTACGCCTCGAAGAGCTCCTTGACGTGCGCGAGGCGGTCCGGCTCCCAGCCGGGCATCACGAAGCCGTTCGAGTTGGCGTCCGTCTGGTCGAAGAAGACCTGCGGATCGATCGAATCGACGACCTTCTGATCGTAGGCGAGCACGGTGGAGCCGTCCGGGCGCGGCTTGGCGAGGTTCGTCCTCGTCCAGTCGAAGACCGGCATGAAGTTATAGCATACCATCCGCACGCCCTCCTCGCCGAGCGCGGTCAGCGAACGGATATAGTTCTCGATGTACTCGTCCCGGCTCGGCAGACCGATCTTGATATCGTCGTGGACGTTGACGCTCTCGATGCCGGAGAGAGCCAGACCGGCGTCCTCGATGGAAGTCTTGAGCGCGTGCACCGCCTCCCGCGTCCACGGCTCGCCGGGCTTCGTGTCGTACAGCGTCGAGATCACGCCCTTGACGCCGGGCACCTGACGGATATACTTCAGCGGGATCGAATCGCTCGGGCCGAAGTAACGGAGTGTCATGATCATGGTGGTTCCCTTTCTGCGGTCTCGCCGCCGACAAATTGAGTTTGGATACCGATTCGGATATTACTTCACGCGGCGCGTCCAGAGGACGGCGTCGTCCACCCAGCGCGCGGCGCAGGGGTCGAGGTACGCGGGGTTCCGGGAGCGGGTCTCCTCCGTTCCGAGCGCCATGCCGTGCGGTCCGTCGGGATAGATATGGAGCGCGAACGGGATATCGTGCGCCGCCAGCGCGGACGCCATGAGAAGCGCGTTCTGCACGGGGACGGTGCGGTCCGCGGCGGTGTGCCAGATAAAAGCGGGAACGGTCTTTTCGTTCACCCGATTCTCTATGGAGAGGAAATCGAGATCCCGCTGCGCCGGCGTTTCCGTACCGAGAAGATTGTGAAAAGATCCCTTGTGCGCGTACTCCCCGGCGGTGAGCACGGCGTACGCGAGGATCATGCCGGTCGGGCGGTTGAGTCCCTCGGGCATGTCCGGCGAAACGCGCGCGCAGTCGAGATGCCACATCGTACCGAGCATGGCGGCAAGATGTCCCCCGGCGGAAAACCCGACGACGAACACGCGCGCCGGATCGACGTGGTACGCCTCGGCGTTCTCGCGGATATGGACGATCGACCGGGCGCCGTCCTCGAGCGGACGCGGGAAACGCGCCGCCGCGCCGACGGAATAGCGGAGGATGAAGATCTGGAACCCGGCGGCGAAGAACGCGCGGCCGATCGGCTCCGCCTCGCGCGGCGCGAGCCCGCCGTACCCGCCGCCGGGGATCACGAGCATCGCGGGACGCGGAGAGACGGAGAGCCCCTCGTCGTCGGAGATCCAGGCGGTCAGCGTGACGCGCGGGTCGTCCGCGCGCAGAGAGATCGTGTGAACGGTCATGGCGTGATCCTTTCCCGCCCGGCGGGCGGACGTTGATTGTTCGTGCCGTCAATGCGTCGAACGCAAAAAATCCCACCGCTCGTGGGATTGTAATGCGGGAACGAGACCGATCAGACGGCGCGGTTCACCTTGCCGGAACGAAGGCAGCGGGAGCAGACGGCGATCGTCTTATGCGTGCCGTTCTCGTCGACCTTGACCTTCCGGATATTCGGCTTCCACATTCTGTTGGTGGAGCGGTGAGAATGGGAGACCTGAGCACCGAAAACGACGCCCTTTCCGCAAATGCTGCACTTAGCCATATCCAGTACCTCCGTCATGAGTTGTATGCCTGACAAAATCAGCAAAGGGTATTATACCATATCAGAAAAAGGATTGCAAGACTTTTTTCGCATTTTTTCAAAATTCCCTCTTATTTGAACGAGGAAGTGAATTTCTCGATCTTGTCGAGCGCGCGGGAAATATGTTCCACGGAATACGCGTAGGAAATGCGCGCGAAGCCCTCCCCGCACGCGCCGAAGGCGGAGCCGGGGACGATGGCGACGCCGTATTCGTTCAGAAGCCGCTCGCAGAAGGTCTCGCTCGTCATCCCAAAGCGGGAAATATTCGGAAAAACGTAGAACGCGCCCTGCGCCTCGAAGCATCCGATCCCGATGGAGCGCAGACCGGCCGTCAGATACCGGCGGCGGCGGTTGTATTCATTGCGCATCTCCTCGACGTCCGCGTCGCCCGCCGTCATCGCCTCGACGGCGGCGAACTGCGCCGTCGTCGGCGCACACATGATCGCGTACTGATGGATCTTGAGCATCTGCGGGAAGATCGGCGCCGGCGCGGCGACGTAGCCGAGCCGCCAGCCGGTCATGGCGAATGCCTTGGAAAAGCCGCTGGCGAGGATCGTCCGCTCCGCCAGTCCGGGCACGGCGGCGCAGGAGCAGTGCTGCCGCCCGTAGGTCAGCTCGCCGTAGATCTCGTCGGAGAGCACGAGGATATTCGTTCCCTCGAGCACTTCGGCGATCGCCTCCAGATCCTCCCGCGTCATGATGGCGCCGGTCGGATTGTTCGGATACGGCAGCACGAGCAGCTTCGTGCGCGGGGTGATCGCGGCGCGCAGCGCCTCGGGCGTGAGCCGGAAGTCGTCTTCCTCGCGGGTATCGATATACACGGGCGCCGCGCCGGTGAGCGAGGCGAGCGGCCCGTAGCAGACGAACGCCGGCTGCGGGACGATGACCTCGTCGCCGGGAGCGAGCAGCGCGCGGTAGGTCAGATCGATCGCCTCGCTGCCGCCGACCGTCACGAGGATCTGCGACGGCGCGTACGCGATCTGAAAGCGGCGCGCGAGATAGGCGGAGATCGCCTCGCGCAGTTCCTTCATGCCGCTGTTGGAGGTATAATACGTCTTCCCTCTCTCCAGAGAATCGATCCCGGCGACGCGGATATGCCACGGCGTGACGAAATCCGGCTCGCCGATGGTAAGGGAGATGACGTCCGTCCGCCCGCCGACCAGATCGAAAAACTTCCGGATCCCGGACGGGCGGATCTCCCGCACCGCCGACGGGATACAGGCTTCGTAGTCAATCATCCGTTCGTAATCCTTTCATCCACCGGATCGGCGCCGAAGATCACGCCCTTGTCCTTGTATTTCCGGAGCACGAAGTGCGTAGACGTGGCGACGACGTCCTCGATCGGAGCGAGCTTCATGGCGACGAAGTACGCGACCTCCTTCATCGTCTTCCCCTCGATGAGGACGGCGAGGTCGAACGCGCCGGACATCAGATAGAGGCTCTCCACCTCGGGATAGTTGTAGATCTTCTCCGCGATGCGGTCGAAGCCGCGATCCCGCTGAGGCGTGATCTTGACCTCGATGAGCGCGGTGACGGATTCTTTATCCGTCTTGTCCCAGTCGATCAGCGCCTTGTAGCCGAGGATGACGCGCTCACGCTCGAATTTCTCGATCATGGCGCGGATCTCGCCCTTCTCCTTGCCGAGCATCATGGCGAGCTGTTCCTCGCTCAGACGCGCGTTGTTTTCCAGAAGCTGCAGCATCTCGTTCATTGACAGATCAACCGTCCTTTCTTATTTCTGAATCAGCCGATACTCGGTCTTCGCGGTGTTGTTTACGTTATACGTGAGCTCATAGGTGCCGGTGCGGGCGTCGTAATACGTCTGCCAGTAATCGCTGCCGTTCACCGATTGATCGACGGTCCGCCATTCCTCCCCGTCGCGGTACTCAAGCTGCCAATTCTTGTACGTACCGAGCGATCCGATCGTGACGGGCACGTAGCCGAGGCCGCCCTCGAGGGTAAACCGCGCGGCGAGCCGATCCCTGCTCCCCCTGATATATACGGGATATTCGGATACGACCGCCCCGACGTCGGCGGAAACGGAAAGCGCCGCCCCGGTCACCTGGGCATACAGCGCTTCGGCGGTGCCCATGAGATCGCGATCCGCCAGAAGATACGCGGAAGATCCGTAATAGGTATTTATATCGGCGGGAACGACCGCATATTCGACCACCAGTCTGACGGCGCTTCCTTTTTCGACCTTCTTTCCGACGGCGGAAGGGAGCGTCAGCTCGCACGACATCTGCTGGGTACCGTTGTTCGTGCCGTAGAACATGAATCCCGGCTTGTCGTAGGTCTCTCCGTTCAGCGTGGCTTCAAATTCTCTGACGATCATGATGACGTTGCCGTTTTCATCGGCGCTGGAGGAATCGTACAGCGCGAACCAGAAGGCGTCGTCCTCCGCATCCCGTACCGATCCGCCGTATCCCGCCCTGACGGCGGCGCCGACGTCCTTTTCAAAGATCCCCGACGCGTCACCGTACGCATAGCGGCGGTACTGGTTGTCGGCGTAGCCGTCCGCGGCGATCTTGAACAGACACAGCGGCGAACGGAGCGTGCAGTCCTGTGCGAATTCATACAGGATGGTGTAATAACTTCTTACCGCGTCGTCCGTCCGCCCCATATTGATCGTTATGTCGGTACGGATCCTGCCGTCCGACGTCTCGCCGCTGTAATTGACGTGCGTCAGACAGGGCGCCTGGGTGCGGTAGGTGATCTTCTGATCGACGATATTCTTCTTGAGGAATTGAGCGCCGCCCACGTTCCCCGTCCAGTTGTATTCCTGCCCCCCGCCGGTGGGAGCGGTGCAGAGGAACGGTCTTACGTCGTCCACCATGGAGCGGCCCAGTCCGATATCCGGGTCATAGGTGATGCTCTCGCCCCAGCTGCCGAGCGCGGATTCCTCCCACAGCTGATTCCCGCCGTATCCCACGAGGCACAGCTGCGCGTGAGAGACCGCGTATACGCTGCCCCAGTTCCCGTAGGCGCATACGTATTCTCTGTTCACGCTTTCCTTGCCGCTTACGCCGAGCGTGAGATAGCCGTGATACCACTGGCCGGAACAAATCTGCTTCGGATCCGTGACGGAAGCGTAATTGAAGTACTCCGGTGACGACGAGTAGACGTGCCAGTTCTTGGAGATCTGGACCTGCTCTCCCGTCGGCTCCCCGCTTCCGGCATCCCGGATCACGGGGGACATGCCGGTCACGCTGAAATTGCTTTTTTCTTTCGTGAAGCAGACGGTGGGCTCCACCCGGCAGGGAGAATCGTTGCGGATGGAAAAGCGAACTCTTTCCAGCGCCGTCCGGTTCTCGGCGACCGTCTGCGGTCCGACGGATATCCCGTCGGTATCCACGTAAAAGATCCCGTCCAGGCTGTCGTAATGCACCGGTAAAGCCGATCCGTCCGGCGTCTCGGCGGTGAGCACCGCCTGCGCCGTGGCAAGATATTCCTCGACCGCCGTCATCGATCCGTGACGCACGGGGATAAGGACCACGCCGAAATGGCTGAACGTATTCTCCTGAACGGAAACGCCCCGGCATTCCGCGTACACCGTATCGCCTTCGACGGTGACCGCGGCGCCGTCCTGCCCCTGCGGAACGATCACGGCGAAGCCGCTGCCGTCCGCGTCGAGCAGAGAAACGCCCTCTCCGCCGGGAAGTCCGGCGGCGGCGTATCCGTCGATCGCCAGCGAAAAACGAAGGTCGAAGCTCCCCGCCTCATCGGAGTGGAGACCGTACCGTATGCCGACGTGCGTTTTCGTCGCCGTATACTCCACCCTTGCCGTTTTCCCCGCCATCCCGCTGAATTTCAGCGATACGTTGTCCAGCCGATCCACGTACCGACCGCTGTCAATGATGCGGCACGGCTCGGATGGGATCCGACTCGTCACGTACGCATCGCCGTTTTTCAGCTGGAAGGACATATCGACCGGGGGAAGCGCGTCCGCGTCGCATTCGGTATACGGCGCGTCGGGATCGGCCGCCGCCGCCCCGATCAGCTTGCCGGTTTTCCCGTCTACCAGAAGCCCGTACGTTTCGCTCTGCAGGCAGATCCGTCTTTTGTCTCTGTTCAGACCGTCCTTCTGCCACATGTATACGTAGTTCTTTTCGAGAAGGGCTCCCATATCGTTCTCCTTATACGGCGGGTCCGGCTCGCTCCCCGGCGCCGCCGGGACCGCCGGCGCGTCCTGACACGCCGACAGTACGAGGAGCGAAGCGGCCAGACCGGCAGCCAGGAGAAGATGCTTTCCGTTCATTGTGCGTTCCTTTTCTCCTCATGCGCGGCGCCGCCGGAGGTCTTTTGGTTCGCCTCGATCTTGCTCATGATCTTATCGAAGGAGAGGCCGTATTTCTCGGCGATGTCCCGGGCGTAGCTCTTGCCGTCCGGACGGGCGCGGCGGATCTTGAACGAGCGCGTCCCGTCGTCGATGGCGGCGACCATATTGTCGATCTTCACGCCGCCCTTCGGGAGGCATTCCGCGTTGATGCGGTCGACGGACGCGGCGAGATCGTGCAGGTGCGTGGAAAAGATGCAGCGGCAGCGCGCCATGGAAAAGCCGGAAAGCACCTCGCCCGCGATATACGACGCCTCGTAGGAGCCGGTGGACGAGAGCGACTCGTCGAGCAGCGCGAGGCTGTTCTCCGTCAGCGTGTCGAAGATCGCGTCGAGCCGCGCGCATTCCTCGCCGAGGCGGCCCTTGTCGATCGTGTCCTCCGAGCCGGTCGGGAAATGCGTGAAGATCGCGTCGCACGGGCTGACGCGCGCGCTGTCCGCGCAGACGTACAGTCCGAGCTGCGCCATGACGAACGCAAGTCCTACCGCGCAGGTCATGACGGACTTCCCGCCGCGGTTCGGACCGGTGATGACGAAGATCATGCCCTCCTCGTCGAAGGAAAAGTCGTTCGGCACGATCGGATCGCTGATCTTGAGCGCGACGACCGGATTGCAGAGGTTCACCGCCTCAAAGCGCTTCTCCTCCGCCGGAAGGATCTCCGGGCGGCAGAGGCGGCAGCCCCGCTCGCGCAGGCGCGTCATCAGCTCGGACGCCTTGACGACGAACTCGATCTCCGGCATCATGCGGATGAGGAAGTCCGTATTTTCGAGAACGTACAGTTGCACGACCTTCTTCCACGAGCGGATGGAGGTCTTGAAGACCTCGTTGATCGCGGAATTGAAAGCGAAAGAGAGCGCCATCTGCTGGTTCTCGCTCTGGTTCTTGCGGAAGGGGACGAGAGAGGCGATGCAGGTGTATTCGTCCTCCTTGAAGTCGAGGCGGAGGATCTTGTCGAGGATCTCTCCGGACTTGAAGGGCTCGTTGTTGATGGACAAAACGCCCGCGTGCTCCGGGCGGAGCTGCGCGTCGAGATTCACGCCGACGGTGATGCTCTTGATCTCTCTCACCCGGCGCGTCAGCTCGTTCAGCCGTTCGTTGAGGTTTTTATAATACTCGCTCTCCGTCAGCGTGCGGATCCGATCCGCGAGCGCGCGGAACGCGCGGCTCGTGAGCCGGTCGGAGATCGGGAGCAGACCCTTTTTCATATGCTCGATCAGCGAGGTGTACAGCTCCACCTCGGTGATCGAATACAGATACGATTCGGTCGTGGCTCCCTGCTCGCTCCCCATGCGCCGCAGCTCCGTGATGTCGGAGAGCAGCGGCAGCATCTTGATGAGCGTCCGTCCGAGCTCCGGATTCTCCGCCATATCGGAGAAGGTCTCCTGCCGGTAGCGGATCACCTCCGGATCGGCGGTGAAAAAGCTCCCGATATCGCTCGATTTCAGGTCGATCAGGTAATACAGTTCCAGCTGTTCGGCGCTCGCCTCCGACAGCCGCGCGCCGAGCGCGTCGGAACGCCGGGCGCTCTCCGCGTCGGGATACAGAAGGCTGATATCGCCCGTCATCGGCTCATGTTCTGCCATGTCTGCTCCTCCCTCTCTTACAGATCTTCATGCGTCGGTCCGTCCACGCCGGGGAACACGACGCGCGTGAAGCCGGCGTCCCGCAGGATCTGCGCGCCGATATCCTGCCCCGCGCCGATATCCTCCGGGCGGTGCGCGTCGGAGGCGAGCGTCACGCCGCGCCCGCCGGCGTCGCGCCACAGGCGCATGATCCACCCCTCCGTCTCCGCATCGGTGTACCCCATCAGGATGCCGCGCAGGTTCATCTCCAAAGCGGCGCCGTTCTCGCGCATGACGGAGAACAGTTCCCGGAACGGTTCCTCAAACGATTCGAGCGGCAGATCCCGCCCGCATCGGCGGATATAGCGCAGCGGATACAGCGGATGCGCGATCACCGAGACCCCGGGGAACGCGGCGCACTTCGTCAGCGCGGCGATCATCCGGGAAAACAGCTGAGAGATGAGCGCGTCGGGCATATGCGTATAGTTGAGGAACGAGAAATCGGGGACGCCCTCGAGATTGTGGCAGGAGCCGATCACGAATTCAAAACGCTGCTCGCAAAGGAACGCGCGCGCCTCGTCGGGGTACAGCCACGCCTGCCCGAGCTCGATGCCGCGCACGAGCCGGACCCGTCCGGCGTACTTTTCCCGCGCGCGTTCGAGCGCACGGCGAACGCCCGCCGCGTCGAAGGGCGGATAATACCCGGCGAGGATCCCGTCGATGTCGTAATGATCCGTCACGGCGAAGGCCGGGACGCCGGCGCGGATCGCCGCCTCGCACATCTCCTCCGGCTGCGCGTGCCCGTCGAAGGAATAGATCGAATGTGTATGAGTGTCGCTGAACACAGAATACCTCCGCATCCCGTCGGATGCCGATAAATATACGATATTATGGAATAGCCGCACCTCGGAATTGCCGGGATTTCGCCAAAGGCGAAACGCTGTCCTCCCGGACAGCGCGGCAATTCACGTACGAGCATGCTGACGTACGATCACACTTTCTTTATGCTCGTACATTATAACACAAAAGCGCGCGGATTGCAACAGCAATCTGCGCGCTCTTCCCCTCACTGCTATCCGTGAAAACGAAGTTTTTATCTGTAATGTTCCCGCATCTCTCTGTGATACGGCAGCGACAGGATCTCGCCGAGGAATCCGTCCGCCTGCTTGCAGGACGTCGCCCATTTGTCCATCAGGATCAGCTCCCGCAAGAAATCCAACC
The DNA here is from genome assembly GCA_016288155.1 of Clostridiales bacterium. Classification (GTDB taxonomy): domain Bacteria; phylum Bacillota; class Clostridia; order Oscillospirales; family CAG-272; genus SIG701. Next base: position 14,405 of record JAEEYP010000081.1, read on the forward strand.
GTCCTTCCTCGTACGCCGCCAGCTCCATCTCCACGGGCGCGACACGGTCGCGCAGGATATGCGCGATCACATGCTTCGGCAGCGGAGACGTCCGGATCGGATGCACGCCGTCCGCGTTGCACAGTGCGGGCACCTCGACCTCGAAATCCTCCGGCAGACCGGGGACGAGCTGCCCCCGGTTCAGTACGTTCACGATCATCACCCGCTGGGTATCGCCCGCCATGGACTCGACCAGCTTCACGATGAACACCTCGTCGCTGATGGAGGACAAAAAATCGTCCATGCCGCTCTGCGGACCCTTCGATACCTCGATCAGCTTCGCCGCGTTTTCCTTCACGGAGGAAAAATACGAGCTCCAGCCCTTCTGCGGAGAATAGCCGACGTATTCCTCCTCAATCTCGTCGTCGCTGTGGTACCACCACGGCCAGCTCGCGCCCGTCCAGCCCATCGTGTCCCCGATGGGGAGCACGCCGTGCTTTCTGTAAAAGTCGATCTTCTTTTTGCCGAGCGGGGCGCAGCTTCCCTTCTCGAGCGTCTCCGGGTGCTCGTCCAGCCACCGGTCGAGGATCGGGAACAGCGGCTCGCCCTTGAGGCTCGCCTCGTTCAGCCATACGAAATGATTCACGCCGGGGATCTGATACGTCAGGTCCTCGCGCTGATATCCGAGCGTCTGTGCGACCAGATACACGTGCTCGTACCCGTGGCACAGCCCGACCATCTTGACCTTCGGATATTTGCGCTGCAGCAGGGTGACGCCCGCGACCACGGGATTGGCGACCATCAGATGCCACGCGTCCGGGCAGTACTTTTCCATATCCCGCGTGACGGCTTCCATCAGGCGGAACTGGTAGAAATTGATCCAGAACGCCTCGTCGTACATCACGTGGTAGCTGCCGCCGAAGCGGAAGCCCCATTTCTTCGCAATATCGAACCCTGCCTGGAGGCGGTCGTGCGGCGCCGCCAGCGCCGTGTTGATCACGAAATCCGCGCCCGTCAGCGACGCGGCGCGGTCGGTCGTCTTCTCGAAGCGGATATCGCCGCCGCGCAGCTCGTTCAGGCGCACGCACAGCGTGTATACCGCGTCCAGCCGCTCTTCGTTGATATCCATCAGGCTCACGAGGCATCCGGACAGGACTTTGGAATTGCATATCCCTCCTATGAGCTTCGTGGAAAAACATCCGCTCCCGGCGCCGATCAGGCTGATCTTTTTCATACGGTTCCCCTTTCTCCGTTTGAGCAAGTCCGTATCTCCATTATAATACAAAAACGCGCGGATTGCAACAGCGATCCGCGCGCAGATGGGGAAAAAGCGGATTTTGGCGGCGCGATTTCCGCTTGACTTTTCGCGCCGCGCGGTATATACTGGATATCGTAAATAATGGATCGTCCGAAAGGAGGGGAGAGCGTGGAATTTCCGCCCTACGTGCGCGATATGCTCGCGCGGCTGACGGACGCCGGATACGCGGCGTACGCCGTCGGCGGCTGCGTGCGCGACGCGCTGCTCGGCCGCGTGCCGCACGACTGGGATCTGGCGACAAACGCGCTCCCCGCCGAGACGGCGGCCGTCTTCGCCGCCCCGCCGTACCGGGTCGTCGATCTGACCGGGGCGCGCCACGGCACCGTCGCCGTCTCGCTCGGGGACAATCCGCGCGCGCTCTGCGAGATCACGACCTTCCGCCGCGACGGGGCGTACACCGACCACCGCCGCCCGGACGAGGTCACATTCGTGACCGGGATCCTGCCGGATCTTTCGCGCCGCGACTTCACCGTCAACGCGATGGCGGCGGCGCCGGACGGCGCGATCCTCGATCCGTTCGGCGGGCAGGCGGATCTCTGTGCCGGGGTGATCCGCGCCGTAGGCGACGCGGACGTTCGCTTTGAAGAGGACGCGCTGCGCATTTTGCGCGCGGTCCGCTTCGCGGCGCGGTACGCCTTCACGGTGGAGGAAGGGACGGCGCGCGCCATGCTCGCCGCGCTCCCGCTGCTCGGCGGGATCGCGCCGGAGCGGATCGGGTGCGAGCTGCGCGGCATCCTCGAAGGAGCGGACGCCGGTCGGCAG
>JAEEYP010000082.1 GCA_016288155.1 Clostridiales bacterium
CCGGTCCCCCTTTGGAAACCCCGGCTTCGGTATCCGATACCCGCTGACGGGCGTGCAGCGGTTGGGGGCTTAGCCCCCAAGCCCCCCATTAGGGTATTGGGGCGAGGGACATTCGGTAACTGAACAACGGGGAGAAAGCGGGAACGCTTGGCAGCGGAAGCAAATATAGTTAGCCGAAGACGCGGGGGCTCTGCCCCCACGGGCTCCCCCGCCAAAGGGGGACCTCGTCTCGTGGGGCTGAAGCCCCGGTCCCCCTTTGGAATCCCCGGCGGAAAATACAGACACCCACGGACGGATATGCAGCGGTTGGGGGCATAGCCCCCAAGCCCCCCCATTGGTGTTATGGGCGAGGGACATTCGGTAACTGAACAACGGAGAGAAAGCGGGAGCGCTTGGCAGCGGAGGCAAATACGGTGATGCCGTACAATCTTGACAATACGCGGCAAATGGTGTATACTTGAATTACACTCGGATCTCCCGCCGGGGTTCGCGCACGGAGGTATACGATATGCTTCTGTATTCGATCATCCTGTTCGCGGTCGCGGCGCTGCTTTTCGCCGTCGGCGCCTCGATCCATCGGGGCAATACGAAACTGATCCACGATTACCATCAGGAAAACGTCAAAGAGTCCGAACGGGGAGCATACGGCAGGGCGTTTGCCAAAGGGATATTCGCTCTGTGCGTTTCCTTTGCCCTCAGCGGGATCCTCGCGCTGTTCGGAGAAAGCGGCGCGGCGTTTTCCGCTTCGCTGTTCGTTCTGTTTGCGGGAGTGATCGTTTCCTCCGTCATCCTGATCCGCGTACAGAAGAAGTACAACGGCGGCATATTCTGATGATATCGAATCCGCAGAGGAAGTGACTGTATGAGAGACGGCTTTATGACTCCGCCCAAGCACGTAAATTTTGAGGCAAAAAAACTGTTCGGCGAGATGGGACGGATCATCGACGGTTCCATCGCGTATATCCATCTGAAGGGCGGCGGCCCGACCGAGCCGCACACGCACGGGCACGATCATCTTTTCATCGTCGTCAAGGGGGAAGCGAAGGTGCTTCTGGGGGATGAAGAAGTGCTCATCCCGGAAAACGAAGCGTATCTGGTCAAGGGGACGATCCCCCATTCCGTGTGGAGCGCCCGGGACGAGGAGACCGTCATGATCGGGATCTCCGTCCGGTGATCCACGACCCACGGGAACTGCTCCTAAAACCGCTTATCGAAAGGAGGCCGGTATCATGCCGTTCTATATGCGGCGCGCTGACCGCACCCCGACCCCGTCCGGCATCCCCATCCGTCCGACGGATACGAAGGAAGCCGTCCGCCGCGCCTTCGCCGACGCGCTCGCAGCCGTCGGTCCGTACGGAGACGCGCCGATCCTTCTGCGGCTCACCCCGGCAGAGGACGGCGCGTCGGAGAAAGACGTCCGCCGCACGCTCGATCATCTCCGCGCTCTGGCCGACGAGTCCGGCGGCGGGGAGCCCACGGTCATTCTGACGGTGGAGGACGGCGTGGACGTTCCGCTCGCCGCACCGGTGCGCCGGGCGCTGGAGAGGCGCCTGTCCGGGAAGGACGCCGGGGAGAAAGTCTGCCGGGAACCCGCGGCGGAGAGCGCCGCCCGCCGACCGTGCTTCTTCCGTCCGATGCGCAAAAGCGCGGCGGATCGGGCGAACGAGGCGCCGGCGCCGACCTTCGGCGCGGCGGCGGGCGCCGCCGCCCGCGAAGACGCCGATACGTCGCTCTGCAGCGGGATCTTCGCGGAAAGCGCGGTGCCGAAGCCGCTGGAGGACGTCCTCGAACACCTCGACGAGAGCTTTTCCGAGATGCTGCTGCGCAAGATCGACGAGCGCGGCATGACGGACGCGCAGTGCTACAAGCGGGCGAACATCGACCGCAAACTCTTCTCCAAGATCCGCTCCGATCCCCACTACCGGCCGAGCAAGCCGACGGCGCTCGCCTTCGCGGTCGCGCTGGAACTGCCGCTGCCGGAGGCGCGGGAGCTATTGGAGAAGGCGGGTTTCGCCCTCTCCCGTTCGAGCAAGTCCGACGTCATCGTCGAATACTTCATCGCCCGCGGACAGTACGATCTGTTCGCCATCAACGAGGCGCTGTTCGCCTACGATCAGACGCTGCTCGGCGCATAAACAAAACCGGCGGCACGGAGCGTTCCGTGCCGCCGGTCTTCGTTCATACGATCTTGCGGATCGTTTCGACGGAGAGACAAAATTCTTTTGAGAGCTCTTCGAGCGTGGCGTTTTCCGCGTAGCGCGCGCGGATGCGCCCGTTGCGCTCCTCGTACTCGCGGCGCGCGCCGCTCTCCGAGCCCCACGCCGCGCGGCGTTCCGTTCTGCGCGGAACGTACAGCGCCTCTCCCTCGACGTACTGCCACAACTGGCGAAGCAGCGCCTGCGGCAGCACGTCTTTTGCGTTCTTATATGACAATCCAGCACCTCGTCCACGGCAGACGACAAGCCGCAGACGGCTCCTGTGGGCGGAGCCGCCTACGGCTGTGGCCTGCGGTCTTTTTCCATCCGGCGCCGGCGTATACAACGCTTCAGCCCCGGGCCACCTCGGTATTACGGATCATTTTCTCGGAAATCATTTTTCACAACGCCTCCTTTCATCGTTCCAGCGAGCTCTGCTGTATTTACAGTATACCACCGTTGTCTTCCCCCGTCAAGGGAAAAGACGGTTTCAGCCGTTCTCGCCCGCCGTCAGAAGCCGAGAAAGACTTTCAGCCCCGGCACGTTCTCCAGATCCTCCCGCCCGAGGCCGAACGCCGCTCCCGGGACGAGCCCGCAGTACCGGTCGAGAAATTCCTCGTACGTGCCGTCAAAGAACACGGGCGGGATGAAGAAGGTCCGCGAGCCGCCGGTGTTCCGATCCCCCGCCTGGACCCAGGCGGAATACCCGCCCAGCACGTGGCGTCGGAACTCATACCCCTCCAGATGCCAGCCGTGGGCGTTGACGCCGCCGAACGGGACGGCGAACTTCTCGGCGACCGGATTGGCACTTTCGATCCAGCTCCTCTGATCGTCGACGATGCTGTCGATGAACTCGTCGGCATCGCCGCCGCGGACGAATCTTTCGATATCCTTTTTGGACCACGCGAAATAACTAACGTATACGTGCCTTCCGTTTTCTTCCTCGACGGCGTACCGCCAGTTTTTGCGGAACAATTCCCGCGCCGCCCAGGGATACGTGATCTTCAGTTTCTCCAGCGCCTTTTCGACGTACGCGTCCGCGTCGTAACCGTACGGGAACCGTTCGTCCATTATCGTTTTCCTCCGTCCTGAATCCGTAAAACTTCCTCCCCGCCGACGGCGATCCCCTCCCGCCGCAGAAGCGCCGCTTTCACGGCGATACCGGCGGCATATCCGGTGAGAGCGCCGTCCGCGCCGACGACGCGGTGACACGGGACGATGAGCGAGACCGGATTGCGCCCGACGGCGCGTCCGACCGCCCGCGCGGACACGCGCGGGAGCCCTTTTCGCTCCGCGATCTCCCGCGCGATCCGTCCGTATGTCGTCGTCTGTCCCCGGGGGATCGTTAGAAGGATCTCCCGGACGGCGCGGCACAAGGGCGTCGCCTCCGCGCGCAGCGCCGGCGTGAAATCCGGCGCCTGACCGCCGAAATAGACGTCGAGCCACGCCGCGGCCTCACAAAAGATCGGAAGATCCTTTTCCTCGCGCTCCGCGGAGAGTCCGGCGGCAAAGAATTTCTGTCCGTCGAACCACAGTCCGGTCAGTACCTCGCCGTCGCTTGCGAGCGTGATCGTGCCGAGCGGCGAGGCGTAACGATGCGTATAGTCCACAGCGATCCTTTCGTTTGGCGCGGCAGTTTTTTTGATGTCACCGATCCGGTATGCCTCGGAATCGCCGGTCCCGCTCAAGCGGGATCGCGGACGGCTGTCCGCGAAGGCGATTCACGTACGAGCAGGCTGACGTACATCCCGCACAATCTTTACGCTCGTACAGTATATCTGATTGCACCTCGGAATCGCCGGTCCCGCTCAAGCGGGATCGCGGACGGCTGTCCGCGAAGGCGATTCACGTACGAGCAGGCTGACGTAC
>JAEEYP010000083.1 GCA_016288155.1 Clostridiales bacterium
CGTAACTCCTTTGCATACGGTAAGGTCGTGAGAAAAAAGATCCTCACGATCACTATATGTCGCGGGAGGCGGCACGGTGACAGATGGAGACGAAAAAAGCCCGTCGAAGACGGGCTGTCCGCGCGGATATCTCACACCTGCCGGATCGTGTCGAGGATATCCATCTTCGACAGGCGGTACGCCGAGTATACGGCGTACAGTACGCCAACGGCGAGGTCGAGGACAACGAAGTACCCCATTCCCCCAATGGGGAAGGAAAAGGGGATCCAGTATACTTCTTCCAGATACACGGCTCGGAGCGCGCAGAGGAGCGCATAATTGGCAATAAGCGCCCCGGCGAGACCGTAAAGCAGCGCGTGCCACGAAAGAAACGCGCCCTCGATGACGTTCATGCGCACCATGTCAGCCCGCGATATGCCGACGGAGACATAGGCGACGAGGTCGCGCCTGCGCACGTCCACGCTCCGCCGGAGAAACCCGAGCGCGCAGAAGAGATAGACGAATACGAAGAGACAGCACAGCGCATAGACCGGATATTGAACGGCATACAGCATAGCGTTGTCCAAGGACGTCCATTTCATTATGAACCGGATCACTTTCTCATAGTGGAAGAGGGAGTAGATCGTCATGAAAAAGATCGTCCCGCCGGAGAGGGCGAGGGAGATGAAGCGGTACTGCCACTTGTAGTTGTCGTAATTCTGCCCGGCGAGCGCGCCGATCCGCCCGAAGAGCTTTTCCGACAGGCGGGAGAGGAGCGTCCGCTTCAGCGACACGCCGATGCGGGAATTGCGCTTGATGACGAGGAGCAGCGACGCCCGCCGCAGCCGGAACGCGGTGATGAGCGCGGCGATGAGCGCGGCTGCCAGCGTCACGGCGGCAATGGCGGCGACGGTCGCCGGGAAGAGCCGGAGCGGGAACAGTTCTCCGACGAGCGCGGGATCCTCGCCCGCCGCGCGCGCCATGGCGCCGATACAGTGTTTGATCGCCGCTTTCGCCGCCGGTACGCCGAGCGCGATCCCCGCCGGGACGGCGGGAAGGATATACAGCCCCATTTCGATCATGAAATACAGGTACGACAGCCGCCGCTTCATCCCGACGGAGGAGAGGAAGCCGAGGATCTTGATCCGTTCTTCCGCCTCGACGGAGAACGCGGTCGCAACGGTGACGCCGCACAGGATCCCCACGAGCCCGATGAACACGCGGCCGACGTAGACGAATCTCCAGTAGCCTGCCTCGTATTCTGCCAGTGCAAAGGCCGTTTTTACGGTATCGAACGCGACGAAGACGAGCGTCACGAGAGCAGCGGAGAGGATCATCGAAAGGAGCATGTGGACCGTCTGGAGCTTTTTCGCCCGCATCTGCCCGAGGACGATCTTGAAAAGCAGTCTCATGTCGAAATCCTTCCTTATGCCGCGCGGATCGTATCGAGGATATCCATCTTTGAGAGCCGCCACGCGGAATATACGGCGTACAGAACGCCGACGGCGAAGTCGAGCACGACGAAGTACCCCATCCCCCAGATGGGGAAGGAGAACGGGATCAGGTATTTTCCTGAGGAAGTGATCCTCAATACGAAAAGAAGGGCATAATTTGCGATCAGCGAACCAATGAGTCCGTAAAGGAGAGCATACCATGCCAAATACACGCTTTCAATGATGCTCATACGCATCATGTCAACTTTCGTGATACCGATGGAGACATAGGCGATGAGATCGCGCTTCCGTACATCGATGCTTCGCCGGAAAAATCCGAGCGCGCAGAAGAGGAAAACGAAGACGAACAGGCACGCGAGTCCGTAGACGTGATAGCGCATGGCATACGCCGGATTGTTCTCGATCGGACTGGAAGATTCACGCATTGCGTAAATGACGACGCCATAATGGAAATAGGAATAGATCAGCATAAAGAACGTCGTCCCTCCGGAGAGGGCGAAGGAGATGGAGCGGTACTGCCATTTGTAGTTTTCGTAATTCTGCCCGGCGAGCGCGCCGATCCGCCCGAAGAGCTTTTTCGAGATTCTGGAAAGGAGCGTTTCTTTCAGCGCGACGTTGATGCGGGCATTGCGCTTGATGATTGATAAGAGCGACGCCCGCCGAAGCCGGAACAGGGTGACGAGGGCGGCGGATGCGGCGGCGAGCAGCGCGAGCACGGCGAGGGAGGCGACGGAGCCCGGCAGGACGGGAACGGAGGAGAGCTGCTCCGCGAGGGTCGGATCCCCGCCGGAGACGCGCGCGAACTGACGGAGACAGTACGCGACCGCACCGCGCGCCCCCGCGTACCCGAGCGCGATCCCCGCCGGGATCGCGGGAACGATGCAGAGCCCCGTCTCGATGAGGAAATACAGGTACTGCCGGCGCCGCTTCATCCCGACCGAGGCGAGGAAACCGAGGATCTTCAGCCGTTCTTCCGCCTCGATGGAGAAAGCGGTCGTGATCGTGACGCAGCACAGAACGGCTGTCACGCCGATGAACACGTATCCGGTGTATACGGCATCCCAATAGTCGGACGAATGGGTGTCCGCCACGTACGGCGCCTTCATGGCGTCGAAGACGGCATAGACGACCGTGACCATCGCCACGGAGAGGACGAGGGAGAGGAGCAGGTGAAGCGTCTGCAGTTTTTTCTCCTTCATCTTTCCGAGGATGATCTTGAAAAGCAGTTTCATGTCGGAATCCTTCCTTATACCGCGCGGATCGTATCGAGGATATCCATCTTTGAAAGATGCCGCGCCGTGTATACGGCGTACAGAACGCCGACGGCGAAGTCGAGCACGACGAAGTACCCCATCCCCCAGATGGGGAAGGAGAAGGGGAGCAGGTAATTTCCCCTGAATAACCAAAGGATCGCATAGTTGGAGATCAGTGATCCGACGAGTCCGTAAAACAGCGCGTATCCCGCCAGATAGACGCCTTCGATGACGTTCATTCGGATCATGTCGCGCTTCGATATCCCGACGGATACGCAGGCGATGAGATCGCGTTTCCGCACGTCCACGCTCCGCCGGAGAAATCCGAGCGCGCAGAAGAGGAAGACGAAGACGAACAGACACGCGAGCCCGTAAACGGCATACCGCACGGCGAAAAAAGGATTCTCTTCAAATTCCTCTATCGGCCAGTCGTTCATGATGTGAATCACGACTCCGTAGTGGAAAAAGGAGTAGAACAGCATGAAGAAGATCGTCCCGCCGGAAAGGACGAAGGAGACGGAGCGGTACTGCCACTTGTAGTTGTCGTAATTCTGCCCGGCGAGTCCGCCGATCCGTCCGAAGAGCTTTTTTGAGAGGCGCGAGAGGAGCGTTTGTTTCAGTGCAATGTTGACGCGGGAATTGCGCTTGATGACCGAGAGGAGCGATACGCGCCGCATGCGGAGCATCGTGATCCCCACGGCGGCCCCGGCGGCGAGCAGCGCGAGCACGGCGATGGAGGCGACGGAGCCCGGCAGGACGGGCACGGAAGAAAGCTGCTGCGCGAAGGTCGGTTCTTCCCCGTAATACCGTGCGAACAGACGCAGGACGTACGCGATCAGCAGCTTTGCCGCTGCATACCCGCCCGCGATCCCGACCGGGATCGCGGGGACGATATACGTTCCCGTCTCGATGAGGCAGTACAGGATCCGCTGCCGCCGCTTCAACCCGACCGAGGAGAGAAAGCCGATCGTTTTCATCCGATCCTCCGCCTCGATGGAGAACGCCGTCGCCATGGTCACTCCGCACAAAACGGAGGTCATGCCGATGAAAATCCGTCCGACCGTTACGATGTCCCGGTATATTCCCCGGTATCCCGGCAGATCGAGGTTCGCCTCGTACGGCGCCTTTATGGCGTCGAACGCGGCGTAGATGACCGTGACCATCGCCACGGAGAGGATGAGGGAAAGGAGCATGTGGACCGCCTGCAGCTTTTTCTCTTTCATCTGCCCGAGGACGATCTTACACAGCAGCCTCATTGCGGATCTCCTCCGTTATGACGCCGTCCTCGATGCGGACGATGCGGTCTGCCGCGCCCGCCACGCGGTCGTCGTGCGTCACGATGACGATCGTCTGTTTGTATTTCCGGTTCGATTCCCGGAAGAGCCGCACGATCTCCTCCGAGTTCTTGCTGTCGAGGTTCCCGGTCGGCTCGTCCGCGAGCAGGATCTTCGGATTCGTGAACAGCCCGCGGGCGATGGCGACGCGCTGCTGCTGCCCGCCGGAGAGCTGTCCCGGATAGTAGAATTCCTTCTCGGCGATGCCGAGCGTCTTGAGGATACCGGCAAGGCGTTTCTCGTCGATCGGCTCCCGCCCGAGCTCGAGCGGGAGGATGACGTTCTCCCGCACGTTCAGCATCGGGAGAAGGTTGAAGAACTGATAGATCACGGAGACGGTCTTGCGGCGGTACTCCGCCATATCCGCCTCGCGCATTGTACCGACGTCGACGCCGTTTACGCGGAGGGTGCCGCCCGTCGGCTTGTCCACGCCGCCGATGACGTGGAGCAGCGTGGATTTGCCGGAGCCGGAGGTGCCGACGACGGCGACGAACTCGCCCTCCTCCACGTCGAGGTCGATCCCGTTCAGGGCGGTGACCTCGTCCCCCCATTCGCTGCGGTAGATCTTCGTCAGACCGCGGATCTCAAGAATGCTCATAGTCTTGCTCCTTTCCGATTTACTCCGTGAAGAGCGCCGCGCGCTTTCTGAAATAGATGAGATTTGGGATGAAGAGGACGACGGCTTCGACCAGTTGGAAAATGTCGTCCGCGCTCAAGGGGATAAATCCGAACGCGCCGAAATAGTTACAGGTAATATAGGAAACGGTCACGGCGGCGACCCGCGCCAGAAACGGGATGAAGAGGGAGATCAGATACAGACACGGCGCGTGCTTTTTCCAGCGCGCCAGCGCCCGCCTGGCGATGACGAGGTAAACGATATACAAGACCGTTGTGATCACGTTCGTCCATGCCCAGCTTTCCGCGCCGCTGCCGGCGAACGAGCTGTCCGTCATGGCAGAAAAGGTATCAATCAGAACGAGACCGTTCAAAAAAGCCTGGAACCAGATGACGAACCAGATCAGGGCGCGGTACCACCGCAGATCGTACGACGCCTCGCGCGCATTGTGGGAGATCGCTTCGATCGGTCCGCCCGCCTTCGGCTCGGCAAGATGGTCGGAGACGGAATTCGGTTCTTTCTCAAACGGATATCCGCAGCGCGGGCAGAAGCGGTTTTCCGCGCCGACGACTTTCGAGCACCGCGGACAGCGGATCCCCTCGCCGCCCTCGCGCTCCTCCTCGGAGGCGGCGTATTCCCGGAGGATCTCGCCCGCGACCTCTCCCGGATCCCCGACGGCAGCGACCGCCTCTTCTTCCGTCATCCCGTCGTCCATGCGGTCGTCGATCATTTCATGATAGTATTCCAGCGAACGCGCCGCGTCGGCTTCGGGCAGCGCGCGGAGTTCGTCACGGAGCGCGCTTAAGAATTCCGTTTTCGTCACGGTGCCGTCTCCCCCCTTACGATGTATGAATAGACCGCGAGCACTTCCTTCCATTCGTCGCGGAAGGCGTCGAGCCGCGCCCGTCCCGCGGGAAGGATGTGGTAGTACTTGCGAAGCCGTCCGCTGTATTCTTCCGTCCGCACGGTGAGGCAGCCCGCCGCTTCGAGCCGCCGGAGGATGGGATAGAGCGTCGATTCCGATATATCGACGTAGGGCTTGATGTCCTTGATGATCTGGTATCCCCACGAATCTTTGTCGCGGATCGCGGAGAGGACCGCCGCATCAAGGAGCCCCCGCTTCATCTGAATGTCCATACCATACCGCCTTTCACACAATATTATACAACGCATAGTATAATGTGTCAAGAGAGGCAGGGAGAAAAAGGCCGGCAGGGAGGAAAGAAAAAAGCAGCGGACGTGCCGGGGGAGACGGACGCGGAGAAGGGCAAAGGGAAAACCGGCGGGCGAACTTCCCGTTCGCCCGCCGGCTCTCTTTTTCAGCTTTCCGTCGGCGTCGCCGGGGTGATCGTCCCGGACGCGAGATCGATTTTGCCGAAGAATGGTTTTCCCCAGGTATGCGTTTCGTCGTCGAAATTTCTCATCCAGCCGTAGAGCACGCCGTCGATCACGGTGAAGCTCTCGTAGAACTCCAGCGTCTCGTTCGTATATACCGCGCGCGCGTTCTTTCCGTCCGGATCGCAGGTATAGAGCGTTGTACCGTGTGGGCAATAGGATAGGGAAATCTCGTCCTGTTCTTCCTCCGTCATCTCGTCCCAGCCCTCCGGCTTGTACATGACGCGCACGTCATAGTCGAGGTACCAGATCGCGTCGTCGGTCAGCTGGAAGTTGTAGTACGCCGGTGTGTCGAACAGCTTCGTCATCTCACCTGTGGCAAGATCGAGGGAGTACAGATACGGACGAGGATCCGCGCCGGAGGCGATCGTGCAGTACAGCTTTCCGTCGAGGTACTGCGGCTGGCTCTGGATGCGGAGGTCCTGCTGCGCAAAGCTGAGGAGCGCGGTGCGGTCCCTGAAGTCCCGGTCGTAGGAGAGGATGCCTTCCGCCGCGGAGTACGTGATATAATATCCGTCCGCGATCATAAAGAATATTTCGCCCGGCGCGGACCGCAGCCTCTCCTCCTCGCCCCCGTCGACGGGGACCCGGCAGAGGTGCTTCACCCAGTCCTCCGCCGTGTAGCTGCCGTCCCGTTCCGCTTCCTCCTTCAGCGTCTTGCGAGTATAGTACATCATCCCGTCGTACACGAACACCGGCGTTCCCTCGTCGGCTTCCTCCTGGGGGACTTCGGCGAGGACGGTGATCTCTCCGGTCACGAGGTCCTGATACCCGTACCGGCACGGGAGATCCCGTTCATGGATCATCCAGGCGAAGAAGTAGAGCCGCCCGTCCCCGATATGCACGACGCGGCAATATCCGCTCTCGAGCGGGCACGTGCCGCCGCATTCCGGATCGAGGCACGCGCGGGAGAATTCTCCCGACGCGCGGTTATAGCGGTAGATGACCGAAAAGTAACTCGTGTACAGGTTGTTTCCGAGCTCGCCGATATCGAAGCTCGAGACGACGCGCGTCGTGTGGATTCCCGCGGGAGGCGCCGTGCCGCCGCAGGAAGACAAAAGCGTGAGCGTAAGCCATGCGGCGAGCAGGATCGCCGCCGTTCTCCGGACGAGAGTAGTCGCTTGTTTCATGAGTCATTCTCCTTTCAGGCATCGATTCTCTTTGCCGGGGTGACCGTTCCTGAAGCAAGATCGACGGCGCAGAATTTCGCCGGTTCCGCGAGGCTCTCCTCGCCGTACAGCCATGCGTACAGCACGCCGTCGATCACGGTGAAGTTCTGGAGGAACTGATCGTATTCGCTCGTGAAGACGATCCGGTCGCCGCTCCCGTCATGAGCGCAGGCGTGTACCGTCCGGGCGTTCGGCACGTTGATGATCCGGTCCCAGTCCCGCTCGTCGGGGGCGAGGCCCGATTGCTTTTCATTGTTCTCCGGGATATACAGCGTGGAGCCGAGGTACGGCTCGTAGTAGATCGCGTCCTCCGTGACCGCGAAGCCGTAGACGGACATATCGGTCAGACGGCGGATCTCTTTCGTCGCAAGGTCGATGGAGGCGAGATAGGGGGTCGAACGCGTTGCCGGGTCTGTCCCATCGTACAATAGGAGGTAGACCGTCCCGTCGAGATACTGCTGATGGGCAAAGGAGTAGCCGAGCGCGGTCATATCGAGAAAGACGGTGCTTTCCTTGAAATCCCGGTCGTAGGAGAGGATCTTGCCGTCTGACGTGCGCGTGAGGAAATACCCGTCCGCGATCATGAAGTACAGCTCGTCCTGCCGACCCATGTCGGTGACGATCCCCTCGGTGCGGCGCAGCCGCTCCTCCTCGCCTCCGGTGATCGGGACCCGGCAGAGCCAGCGATCGTGAAATTCTTTATTCGATTCGCCGCGCGCTTCGCTCGGATCGAGCCCTTCCTTCAGCGTGTAGCGGGTGTAATACATCATCCCGTCGTACACGAATACCGCGGTCCCTTCGTCGGAATCCTCAAACGGGACCTCGGCGAGGACGGTGATCTCACCGGTCGACAGATCCTGGAAGCCGTAGACGGTCGGCCAATCAAGATTTTCGTCCATCGAACCGTGGTAGAACCAGGTGCAGAAATACATCTTCCCGTCCGCGATCTGCGTGATGTGGGCGTATCCGCCCTCCAGCGGACAGTTCCCGTCACATTCCGGGTCGAGGCAGGCGCGGCGGATCTCGCCGGTCTTCCGGTCATACCGCCAGGTGACTTTGCTCCCGCTGTAGATATACTGCCCGTACTCGCCGACTTTGCCGAAGCCGGTGCTGGTGACGACGCGCGTCGTGTGCGGCGCCTCCTCCCTCCCGCAGAAGGAGAGAAAGGGGAGTGCGAGCGCCAACGCCAGCGCGAGGACGAGGTTTTTTCTCCAATACGTGCGGATCGTTTTCATGACGTCATATCTCCTTTCGGTGTACCGCCCGTTCATTCTATGCTCTCCGCGATCCGGATCAGCAGCTCCTCGCTGCATCCGACCCCCGTGAGGATATACAGATACCGGTTCGTCCAGAAGAGCTGGAGCGTGCCGTCGCCGTGCCGCACGAGGCAGGCGTCGTACTGCCCGCCGAGGAGGATATCCGCGGTGTCCGCGTCCTCGGTGCCGACCCAGAACTGCACGGAGGAAGCGCTCACTTCCTGATCGAGGAGGATGACGGCGTTCCCGTCCGTCAGCACGTAGCGCGCGGATTTCTTCGATTTCGTGTCCGTCGTGACCGTCCAGCCCTCGGGAAGCTCTGCGGCGAAGTGCAGGTCCTTGACCCGCTTCGGGTTCGCCTCCGCCTTTTCCCGATCGACGGAGATATGGAGATCGTACCATTGGCTGATCGCGTCGAGGATGGCGGCGCGCACCTCGGGGACGGTGAGCATGACGGCGCCGGCGAGCCCGAAGACGATCATGATCGCCGCGGCGATGCGGCGCAGGACGGCGAGGGCGCCGACGCGCGCCCGCCCGACGCTCTCGTACGCCCGGCGCTCGATCCGCCGCTGCGCGGCGGTCGGACGCTCGTGTGCGTAGGCGGCGCTCTCCCGCTCATATCCGGCGAGCTCGTCCCGGAAGGCGTCGGCGAACGCGCTTTTCAGGACGGCGTCGAATACCTCCTCGTTCATCTTATTCTTTTCCATAACGTTCTCCATAGTAACCGCTCTCCCGTATCTTTTGGATCAGACTCTGTTTTCCCCGGTAGATCCGGCTGCTCACCGTCTTCGGAGGCAGACCGAGCAGATCGGCGATCTCCGTTTCCCGGAGCCCGTGGATATATCTGAGCTGGCAGACCGTTTTACAGGCGTCGCTGAGCGACCCGATACATTGTACAAGGAACGCGTAGCCGTCGCCGCTGACGACGGATTCGAGCGGCGAGGGCGACGGATCGCTCAGGTACGGCTCCGCATCTTCTATGTCCTCGACGGGGGATTTGTTCTCCCGGCGCCACAGATCGATCGCGCAGTGCTTGGCGACGACGCACAGAAAGCTCCTGACGGCAAATTCGTCTCCTTCGTCGACGCGGTCCAGATGCCGGATGATATTCATCACGGCTTCGTGGACGGCGTCGCGCGCTTTGTCCGGATCGTGCAGGACCTTCATCGCCGCGGCAAACATGAGCGGGTAATACGCGGTGTACAGCCGCTCCAGCTTGTCCCGGTCACACGCGGGCGCGGCGGATGCGAGAATCACGGGCAGCAAATCGATTTCCTCCGAATGAAAGCAGAATGTCCGGTCTGTTTTTCGCTTTCATACTATTATACGAAATATAGGAGCGTTTTTCTTCACGTTTTCCGAAAAAAGTCGAAAATTTATGTGTGCCCACCGGCGGCGTCACCGCCCCTTCTCACAGCGGCGCAGATCCGTAAGCGCAAAGACCGCCGCCGCGCTGCCCGCGAGCGCGAGGTACAAGATCGCCGTTCCCCAGTCGAACGCCGCCTCCGCGGAGCGCAGATACAGCTCCGTGGAGGAGAGCAGCGCCACCGCGTCCGCGTATCGGAAAACGCCGACGCCCATCGCCGCGAGCAGCCGGGGGAGGAACGTCGCCGCAAGCACGGCGGCATAGGCGTACGGTGCGTTCCGGATGCGGAAGGAGGCGTCGAAGCAGAGCGCCGCCAGCGCCGTGTGGAACACGATCTGCATCGCCGTCCGCGCAAAGAGCCACTGTGCGACGGTAATGGGCGTATCCGTTTCCGCGAAGGCGGGGAAGCTGAGGAGCGGCGCGTCCCAGTGCGTTTCCTCCGCCGCCCGGAGATAGGCGGCGAGCCGGATCCCGGCGGCGAGCAGGCATAGGAGCGCCGCCGCCGCGCACAGCACGCACAGCTTTGTCGCAATGAGACGGCGCCGCCCGTTCTTTGACGCGGACACGACGGCGAGCATGCCGTTCTCCTCCTTTCTCCTGTAATCGGAAAGCGCCGCCGACACGGCGAGGAGAACGACGCAGAGATACGGTACGCCGTCGAACGGATCGTCAAGAAAGCGCTCCAGTACCGGATCGCACAGCAGCGCCGGGCGGATCCCCTTGTCCGCCGCCGTCCTCTGCACGTAGAGCACGCGGCCGACGAGCGCCGTCAGGACGGGGATCCTCCCCTCGGCGTCGAGGCGGGAGGCGTGGTACGCCTGAAATTCCTCCGCCGTGATCTCGCGGGCGAAGTACCGGCGCGTCGTCTCCTCCTCCGCCTCCATGACCGCCGTCGCCTCCGCGAGCTCCGAGGAGAGAACGTCGAGGCGCGCCGCGTCGTCCAGACCGTCGATGCGGTCGATGTACGCGCGCGTCAGGCGGTCGTCGTACGGTTCCTCGAAGCGGTACAGCCGTACCTGCACATAGGCGTGAAGGATCATCGCCGCGGCGAGGGCGAGGAGCATACCGGGCGTCAGCAGCTTGAAGCATTCGTGCCGCGCAAGCGACAGCGTGCGCGCTCCGCCGCCGCAGGAGAGGGATGGCAGGGAGAGACGACGCATCCGCCGCGGCGCGGACGTGAGCGACAGCGGGGCGGCGAG
>JAEEYP010000084.1 GCA_016288155.1 Clostridiales bacterium
AGATCCTGTACTTGTTGATTCGATTCTATTTCGGATCATTCAGATCGCTGAAAGCAACAGCAAACTGACCGATGCCTTCAAAAACGAACATAAAGAGGTTCCCTGGCTGGCCATCAAAGGAATGCGAAACATAATCGTACAGGACCGATGCAGACGGGTACGGCTATACGCTCCAGTACCTGCAGGGCTCGGGGGCATGCTACGTCCGTCATTCGGCTGCCGTTCTGCCGTACGGGATCCGCTGGATCTCCCGGACGGGGGACGAGGACTCCATGGGGATGATCCTGCCCGCCACCCGCGAGCATCTCGGATACCGCTGCGCAAAGGAAAACGGACAGATGCGGTATCTGCCGCCGCACGGCGCGGCTTCGTGGAAGATCGAGCTCGGCTTCCTCGCAGAGGAAGAGACTGCCCCGGTACGGGAGAAGATCGGACGGCTGCTCGGAGCGGATCGGATCGGGTAAGACGCCTGTCGGTCCGGGGCTGAAAACCGACGCCTTTTGCATCCCACGGACCGATCCCGTTTACGCGTTTTTTCACTTCGGATAGATCCCTGACTGCAGCACTTCGTCTCCTTCGCACCGCTTGCGGTATTCGTTCGGCGTCATGCCGAACACTGCGCGGAATTCATGATAAAAAACCGTTCTGGAAGAAAAACCGGTTGCCTCCACAATCTTGCTGACCGGGACATCCGACTGGCGGAGCATTTCCACGGCGACGGACATTCGCTTGGCGGAGATCATCTGATGCAGCGTGGCATTGTACCGTTTCCGGACGATCCTGGCCAGCTGCCGCGGGCAGATATGAAGTCTCTGCGCGATATCCGCCGCGGTAAGATCCCGCATGTATTCTATGTTTATGATTTTGTCCAGACGGTAAAACCGTACCAGCTTACTGTCCTGAATCGGCGCTTCAAGCTGTTCGCTCCTCTGAACGAGCCGATGCTCTTCCGAGAGCTTCCCGAGCAGGAACAGCAAATGCAGTCCGAGCAGAAAGCGGTAGTTGCTGCGGCAGTTTTGACGGATCTCAAACGCACAGGAGATCAGCTCTCCGGCATCATGAAATACCAGAATATGACGGACGGAGAGGAAAGGAGCAAGCAGGCTGTACAGATCCTGACACTCCCGCGCCGCCTGCCTGCGGAAGGAAAACGATATCGTCGTTCCGCTGCCGTCGTCCCGCTCCGTCATGCGGTAATGCGGGATAAAGGCCGGAACGATCGCCGCGTCGCCCGGATGCAGTACGGACACGTCGTCGCTGCATCGAATCTGCAGCTGATCCCGACGGCACACGAATAATTCCAAAGACGCATGGGTATGTACGACGGCGGGCGGTATCGGTTCGGAGGATCGCCTGTTTTCCGCCGAAGCCTTTTCTATCATGATCTCCAGGATCACGTTTTCCGCGGTGACGCTGAACTGATAGTATTCCGCATTATCGTTCATATCTTTTCTCCATCCCGGTCATACATACGTTTACTATAACACAGATCCGTTTTTTTGTCAATACGCTGTATCAAAAACAGACATTGTCGGCAAAAAGACTGCAGGAATTGTTATTTTCAGATACGAAAGCATGGAGTATACTAAATATTGATCGTTACTGATACCGGTATTTGTGAAGAAAGGCGGATGTATCACGGAACGTACAGAAGTGATCGTCAGCGATCTTGCGGCCGCCGCGCGGGAAAAGGACAGGCTGTCCGACACGGGATCGTCGGACCGCTGGAGAGTGCTGCCCTACGAAACGGGCGCCGCCTCCGGGAATCTTCTTCTCGCCGCAGGGATCCCGGCGTACCGCGCCATAGCCGACCGGTACGGCGTCGACTTCTTCTCGGAGATCCGGTGGGAGAGCAACTGCCGCGTCGAGGAATACGTAAAGGCCGCAAAGCAGATCTACGCCGCGGGAGGAAAAGCGATCGCGCTCTGGGATACCTATCCGAACCGCGCGATCCATCCGGCGGAGTGGGACGCCGTCTCCCGGCTCGGCGACCCGGCCTGCGCCGCCGGAATGCCCGAAGATACGGCGGCGTGCCACACCATCCACAGGATTCTCTCTGGGCGAAAAGGACATGCGGTACGTGCACCCCAACTGGGTCGGATGAGGAATGTCCTTTCCGGCGCATTCCGTTCATCCGCCGTCCGTCTTCGCATCTGCCGATCATGACCTTCTTCGCTCCGACGCCCGCGGGACGCCGGAATTTTCCGAATACACCGATCCATCATAACGGAGGCGCCATGAAAGAAGAAAAAAACGTCAGCACCGTGCGGTGCGCCGACATCGTCGGCGCGCTGCGGGAGGTCGAGGTAAGAGAAGGCGACATTCTCCTGATCCACTCGTCGCTGAAAAGCTTCGGCTACGTCGAAGGCGGCGCGATGAGCGTGATCGAGGCGGCCAAAGCGGCCGTCGGCGAGGAGGGGACCGTCGTCTTCCCGACACTCGTGCAGCGCGACTTCGGGCACGCGTACAAAAACTGGGACAAGGACGCCACGCCGTCCGACGTCGGGATGATCACGGAGGTGTTCCGCACGCTTCCCGGCACGCTCCGCAGCGATCAGGCGACGCATTCCGTCGCCGCGCAGGGCAGACGGGCCGCGTGGCTGACCGGAGAACACACGGAATACGGCCCGCGGATGGGGATCTTCGGCGACTACTGCTTCTCGTACGCTTCTCCCTGGCAGAAGATGTATATGGAAAACGCGAAGATCGTCTTCATCGGCGTAAAGACGCTCTACAATACGATGAAGCATTTCGCCGAATACGCGCTCGTCGAGTATTATCTGAACAGGATCTCCCCCGTCGGGAAAAAATGCGCGGCCATGAAAGAAGTCGCGACCTACCGGTACTTCGAGTTCGGCGAGCCGCGGGGCGTCTGGCCGTTTCACAATACCGACAAAACGGACGACCTTCTGAGATCCCGCGGTCTCATCCGATACGCGCAGTGCGGCGGCTCGCTCTTCACCATGATCGAAGCGGGATCCTACGTCGACACGGTATCCGCGGCGTTCAGGGCCGCGCCCGAGGAATGGTTTGACGACGGTTTCATCGCCTGGCTGAAAAAATACGATCTGATAAAATACGATCTGATATGAAATGGGAGGTACCACCATGTTCATCGACATCCACGCGCACGCCTACCGCATCAAAGCGCCGCTCTATCCGTTCTGCACGCCGGAGGAGCTGATCGCGGAATACGACAAGTACGGCATCGAAAAGGGCGTCGTGCAGCCCATCGTCAGCCCGGAGATCTACATGCCGCAGGCGAACGAGGACATCCTCGAGATGTGCGCCAAGTACCCGGATCGCTTGATCCCGTTCTGCAACATCGACCCGCGCGCCATGACGAACTCCCCGCGCGCGCCGCTCGGTCAGCTCATCCGCCACTACAAGGAAGCCGGGTGCAAGGGCATCGGCGAGGTCATGCCGAATCTGCCGCTGCTCGATCCGCTCGTCCAGAATCTTTTCCTCTGCGCCGAGGAGGAGGGCATGTCGATCACCTACGACGGCTCCGCCCAGCTCGGCGGGGATTTCGGGCTCTACGACGATCCCGGCCTGCCGCAGCTTGAGTTCACGCTCCAAACCTTCCCGAACCTGATCATCTTCGGGCACGGCCCGGTATTCTGGAACGAGATCGCAAAGCTCGAGACGCCGGCAGAGCGCGGCGTGTATTTCAGCTTCAAGGGACAGCAGCTGAGCGGCTGGCTGCCGAAGACGAAGATCAAAGAAGAAGGCGTCGTGCCGAAGCTTTTCCGCCGCTACCCGAACCTCATGGGCGACCTCTCCGACTTCACGGCGTACAACGCCTTCGCGCGCGACGAGGAATACGGGTCGAAGTTCATGGAGGAGTTTCAGGACCGTCTCTTCTTCGGTACGGACATGTGTTTCCCCGGCATGCGGGTCGATCTGCCGGCGCTCATGCTGAAATGGCGCGGAGAGGGCCGCATCAGCGAGGCTGCGTTCCAAAAGATCGCGCGCGAAAACGCCGTCCGGTTCCTCGGGCTCGAGGGATAAGCGAGATTCGGAAACAGCAGCGTCCGCTGCGGAAATATACAGGAGAATATAGCAATGAAACGGATATCTTCCCTCGTTCTTGCCTGTCTGATGCTCGTTCCCCTCGCCGCATGCGGCGGCAAGCCCGCCGAGACGGAACCGGTCACGGAGGCGGAGCCCGACAGACCGCTGAGCGAGACGGAAAAGGTGCTCGCCCGTTTCCCGAAGAAGGATTTCGACGGCGCGTCTTATCACGTTCTATACGCTTCCGATATGTTTGAGTTTTTCGCTGAAGACCTGTCCGGAGAGCTTCTGAACGACGAGATCTTCGAGAGGAACGCGATGATCGAGGAAAACTACGGTGTCGTCGTCAGCGCGGAAAAACTCGGCGAGACCTATAACGGCACCGGTACCGAGCTGACCCGGCGCGTCCGCGCCGATTCACTCGCCTGGGAGTGCGCCTATCAGGTGGTCGGCGATCCTCCGCTTTTCGCCGACGGGATGGCGAGAGACGGACTTTTCCACAATCTATACGACATGCCGTGGATCGATCTGGATCAGCCGTATTGGGATCCGTACGCCGCCGAATCGTATTCGTTCGCGGACAGACTGTACTTCACGGCAAGCTCCTACGTGCTCTCCAATTACGCCGAAGCGCACTGCCTTTTCTTCAACAAGAAAATGGCGGACGATCTGTCGATCCCCGATCTGTACGAAACGGTCTGGGCAGGTGAATGGACGCTCGACAGGATGGCGGAATACAGCGCGCGGGGATACCGGGACATGGACGGCAACGGTCGGGTCGATTTCTACAACTCGACCGACACGTGGGGCACCGTGTTCTGGCATCCGCAGTGGTTCCCTATCTTCCTGACCGGCCTCGGATATAAGTACTCGCACAAGGACGAAGACGGGAATTTCGTTCTCGATATCGAAAACGAGGAAAACCTCCGGATCGCGGAAGCGGCGCGCAAGCTCTATCCGTCCAGCATCGTGAGCCATAACTGGGAATCCATCGGCGAACCGAGCAGGCTGCTCAGTGTGGCGGGCGATTTCCTCTTCTACGACAACAACGCACTGTTCTATTTCAGTTCGATCAAAGCTGATATGACGGATGCGCCGGAGTACGGCATCCTGCCGCCGCCGAAGCTGAACGAGGAACAGGAAAACTACATTACCTCGACGTTTCTCCCCGGGGCCATTATGGTGCCCGTCGTCCTCGGCGAGGAAGAAATCGACCGCACCGGATTCCTTCTGGAGGTCTTCTCCGCCCTGTCCGAGGTGACGACGCTCCCGACCTATATCGAAAAGGTTCTCGAGTACAAGAAATCGCCGGATCCGGATTCGACGCGCGTGCTGCAGATGCTGCTCAAGAACGTCCAGTACGATCTCGTGTACCAACTGAATCTCGGCAACTATTTCATCAAACTCTTCTACTTCTTCCAGACCGGCGAGTCATATGCGAGAGACGCCGTACGAGCGAAGCCGGTGATCCTGTTTGAATTCAAACAGATCGAGAATGCGTACAGATCCCACGCCCTGGACTGAACCGCGAAAAACAAAACAGCCGATACCTTCCCTTCATATGTTTCATGACGACTTCGACACGCACGCTTCCAACGTCAAGCAATACAGCACTGGCATGGAGAAAAAGAACGACGATATCCACCAAGCGTACTGGGATCACACCAACGAGTAAGCGAACGCCGAACGATAATACGATAACCGATAAAGGAGAGTTTCCATGAAAATGAAAAAACTGTTTGTCCTGTTCCTCAACATGGCGATGCTGCTGCCGCTCGCCGCGTGCGGGGGATCCTCCCCCGAGGCGGAGCCCGGCGCATCCGACACGGACGCCGAGCCTGCCCGGACGCTGTCTGCCGCGGAGGAACAGATGCTCGCCCGCTATAAGGAGTGGACTCTCGAAGGCGATCCCTACGGCGTCTCCAGTTTCCTTGAGGCGGAGTTCCGTCTGCAGGCATACCGCTGTCAGGACAAGGCGGAGCTGTATGCCGTCGTGGCGAACAACGTATCTCCCTTCGAAGCGGAGGTCAGCTTCAAGGAACGCTGGAACGGTTCCGTCCCCTGCGATCCCATCCGCGTCACTCTCCGGCCGGGCGTGAACGTGATCCCCGTCGATATAGCAGGATGGGAGAACGGGGAATACCGCGCGCAGCTTCGGCTCATGGGTGATGACGCGCCTGCCAAGGGCGGGCTGTCGCGGCTCCTGCGCATCGACCGGATCGAGAAAGCCGTTCCGCCCGAACGTTTTGACGGCATGAGCGGCAAGCGTCTCTACTTCCCCGACGATTGGTATCTGGAAAGCCATGAAGGACTGGAATTCACGATGTTCGAGCCGGAGGTGCAGTATCTGGATTTCCCGCGCATCACCAATCCGGACGCTTATATCAAGCTCGGCTCCACCATGTACTGGCTGAAGGACGGCAGGCTCGCCATCACGTTCAATGAATACACCTACGAATGGAAGCACGCCGGCACGTGCTACGCCGCCTGCACGCCGGGCGTATGGGACTGGGTCCTGATCGACGAGCCGAAGGCGGACGAGATCGAAATGACGAACGGCGCGGAGATGAGCCGTCTGCAGGGCACGTCCCTGTATGAGGGCTGGTCCGTACCCGGAAGCGACGCCGTGATCCGCATGTACGATCCCGAAAAGGACGGCCCCGTGAATCTGGCGGAAGTCCGCGTGCAGTACGTCGGCTACGAGGCGCGGGACTGGGGCGTAGTCAAGCCGGAAGCGCAGTCCACCTGGCCGCTGTGGAAAAAGGGAGACGAGTATCTCGTGCTCTCGGACCAGCCTCTTCTGGTGGACAATATCAGCACTGTGAACGGTTTTGAAGCACTCACCGACAGCAACGACAACCACGCCGGACAATGGCTCTCCTCCGACGGAAAGACGCTCTATTTCGTGTGTGCCCATCTGCTGCGGCGCTATGCGCCCTTCGTAGACGAATATGACAACTTCCCGCTGATCTCCCGCATCCTCACCGTCTTCTACACGCACGACGGTGTCAACTGGGAACGGCACTACTACTCTCTCCCCGATGAGACGGATACGCCGGATCTGCAGCACTACGGTTCCGATCTCTACCATGCGCCCAAAGGGAACGACCTGATGGTCGGCTTCATGATGCCCTACAACGCCCACACCCAGCAATTCTACATGGAGCTCACGTGGAGCTGGAACGGCGTGGAGTGGAACCGCTTCGAAGGGCACAAGCCGTGGATCGGCAACGGCGAACCGGACGAGCCGGCCTTCGGCGTCATCAACATGCACGGTCACATCGTCGAGAAGGACGGCGTCATCTACCATGAGATCGGCTGGGTGACCCCGGCGCCGCATTTCTCGGGAGATCTCATTAACGCGCCCGGACTCGGCGGAAAGATCACGGGCGAGCAGATCCGCGAAGCCTTTGAGAGCCGCGGCGTCAGTACGAACTGGCCCTTTTGGGATTACTACGGCTCGTGGGACAAACTGGCGGAGTCGTGGAACACGTTAAGCGCCACCTGCGGCGTCGCCGTGTACCGCAAGGGCGGCCTCTTCGGCGCCGTTTCCGGTAAGAATGGCGGATCCTTTACGACGCGGTCCCTGGCGGCTGAAGGGAAACTTGCCGTCAATATCAAGGTAAACGACGGCGGCTATGCCAGATTCACGCTGCTGGACGCGGACGGCAAGGTCTTCGCCGAGAAGGAGATCGTCGGCGACGGCGTCGCTCTGCCTCTCTTCGATACGCTTCCCGCCGGTTACTTCCGCATCCGCGCCGAGCTGAAGGACGCCGTCCTCTACACGCTGAATTTCGAGTAAGCCTTCCCTGCCGAAGACGCCGCCTGGCGCGTACAAAATTGAGCGGCAGAGAATCCTTTGAATTGCCTTCAACCGAAGCCGAATTCTTCAGTGCAGTTCTCCATCTGTACGACTGCAAGTGTCTTGCCGAGCGGAGCGAGAATCATCAGAACCGTCCTGAGCTGCGGGCTCGTTCGACCGGATTCCAACCGAGCTATGACGGGTTGCTTGACTCCGCTGAGGACCTCGAGTCCCTTTTGACCGATTGATAATACCCCGACGTTCTGATAAAATAGTATAGGCAAAGGTACTATTTGCTAATCACAGCTCCTTCACGATTGCGGCGCCATTCGCCGTATGCTCATCGCCTCGATAAATACGACGAAAGAAAATTATAACTAAAATGGATAAAAAAGCACGTGTGAGCGTGCTTTTTTCAATGAAAAATGAAAACGGGTGAGCGAGAGCAAGGGGCATATTAAACAGATGGTTTATAAAATCAACCTATTATCAACATAGCGGTTATTGTATTACGGCGGAAGTCACGTTATAATATAAACGGAACAAGCGCTTGTTACTATTTCTTTTCATAGGAGGAGACGATGAACATTTTATTGAGCGAGCAATTAAAAAAGCTCCGCAAGGAAAGAGGCAATACGCAGGAAGATCTGGCGACCCATCTCGGCATTTCCACTCAGGCGGTTTCCAAATGGGAGCGTGAGGAAGGATACCCGGATATCACGCTTCTGCCGGCAATCGCATCCTATTACAACGTCAGCGTTGACGATCTGCTCGGAGTGGGAGAAATAGAGAAAGAGAAAAAGCTGCTCTCTTACCGTGATAAAAACGCTGAACTGTTCCGCGACGGAAAAAGCCCGGAACGCGTTACGCTGTGGAGAGAAGCCCAAAAGGAGTTCCCGAACGATTTGTCCGTCATTCACGATCTGATGTACGCTTTGTCCGCGGCGGATCAAAACGCAAACGCCGACGAGATCATTGCGTGCGGAGAGAGGATCCTGAACGAATCCACCGATCAGTCTTTGCGCGGAGGCGCGATCCAATGTCTGTGCTTCACCTATTACTACTCCAAAAAGGACGCGGAATCTGCAAAGAAATACGCAAATATGGCGGACTGTTATTACGTCACGGTCGATGAAATGATGCCGCGCATTCTGGAAGGAGAGGAAGCGGTTCGGTATTGTCAGTTCAACATCCAACATCTTTTTAATATGGTCTGTTTGAACGTGCGCATTATGTGTCACAAGGGCGGATATACGCCGGAAGAGCATATCAAAGCGTGCGAATTTATCACTGGATGCTTCGATCTGCTTTATCCGGACGGAAACTGCGGATTTTATCACACTCGGTATTGGGAGACCTATCGGGAAATGGCGGCGAACTATTTGGAATTGAACAACGAATCAAAAATGTTCGAGTGCCTCGAAAAAGCCGCGGAACACGCAATCAAATATGATACGCTAAAGGACGGAAAGTTTACTTCCTTCATCGTAAACAAGATCTATTTTTCAGACATTCACCCGTCCAAGGATTATACCGAAAACGAATCCGGCTTGCTTCTAAAATCCTTGAAAGGCAAAAAGTTCAAACAGTTTGAAACCGATCCCCGCATGGTGAGGCTCATTGAAAAACTGACGCCCACGGCAGTCTTGTAAAGCTGCGAACGGATGTGTCCCGGGGAACGAATCGACGGCTGTATCTTTCTGTCTGAAAGCACCTTGATTATGATTAGGGCTTTCTTAAAAAGCAAAACACGCTCCATTTCGTACAACACCAACCTCGAATTATGGCAGTATTTCGACCGGCGATCCGATTTGAAGCGTTACCACAGCGCAAAAAGCACCCAGCGGGTGCTTTTTGCGTTGGAGGCGCCACCCCATGACCGAATCGTGCTCCCGGTCCGTTCCGGGCAGCGCGGAGCGCTGCGGCGCGGTAGTGAATGCCAGCCCGGTGGGCTGGCAGAGCCGCGCCGGACCGAGCCCGCAGGCGAGAAGCGCCTCCGGAAGCCGCCCTTAAGGCTAATGAAGACGCTTCGCTGATGAAGACGCACCTGCGGTGCTCACTGAGAATGCGGGTGGCTTCGCTTCATTAGGTGACTTGGCCGCCGTCTTCATTTTTACTTGCACCTTTGCGCGAACTTCGTTTTCGCAGGGCTTGATTTATTCACAATTCTGCTATACAATAATAGATGCAGGAATCGGCAAATCGGTTTTTTACACTGATGATAGGAGATCGCAAATATGAAAAGGCTGTCTGTCTTAATGATGATTATATTTGGATTAACAGCACTTACGACAGTTTTGACCGGATGCGGATCAAGTGACGGCTGCGATACGTTGATCAAAGCCGGACTGGAATCTGCCGCCCGGATGAAAGAAGCCGTATGCAATGAGACTTACAGAAATATGATCAGCTCGTCTGCTGCGTTGAATGATTCCGACATGATTCATGCTGTGAGCAGCGAAAACGTTGTCGAATACAAGGCTGTTTACGAAGTGACGTTCGATCCGGAGAAAGCGCTCGGAACTATTACAGACCGTGTTGAGGAATTCGATACGCTTTCCGAATATCTTCAGACCAAAATCATCGCGCAGGTATACGGATCTATACCTACTCTGATCAATTCGAAAAAAGGTTCATCCGCGTTGGCGTTTGCCGCTATGTTCAGCGACAGCGGAAGTATAAAACATAAAACGCAGAAAGAAAAAACGATCTTAGTCTTTGTGTTTGAAAGCGGATATCCCATATGGGTAACGTATAACTCAGACAGAGAAGGAACGGTTTCGTACGTCTCCAATTGGATCATAGCCGACTGTGCGCAGATCGATTCTGAAGAAACCTTCATTCGTGAACTCCATATAGATAACGTTCCGACGTTGGAAGTGAAAAAGATAAGATGACAATGCGTTTTTATCCGCCGTTTTTGAAGGAAAAAACAATTCCGACCGCATAATGCAAAAGAGAACCCCGCGCTGCTGCGCGGGGTTCTCTTTTGGTCCCGGAGGGCGGAATCCGACTCAAAACGGAGAAAGGAACCGCTGTTGTACGGTACGTTTCCAAATCTAAGGCAATACCGCACGAATGCTTGAGAAAAGATCCGGCATTCTTTTCATCTTTATCCTTTTAATACGATCGGTAATGCCGTCTGTCATTTATCCCTTCTTAATTCCCGGTCGTTTTCGCCTGCTTGATGGACAGACTGATCCGTTTTTTCTTTTCATCCACACCGAGGACGACGACATGTACGACGTCGCCTACGGAGAGAACTTCGGAGGGGTGCCTGATGAACCGGTCCGCGATCTCCGAGATATGGACGAGGCCGTCCTGATGCACGCCGATATCTACGAACGCACCGAAATCGATGACGTTGCGTACCGTGCCGGAGAGGACCATGCCGGGCTGCAGGTCCGTCAGTTCCATGACGTCCGTGCGGAGGATGGGCTGCGGCAGGCTGTCGCGGATATCCCGCCCCGGCTTCTGCAGCTCCGCGACCACGTCGCGCAGAGTCGGTACGCCGACGCCCAGCGCGGCGGCAGCCTTGCTTTCGCCGTAAGAGCGGACCTCATCGGCGAGCTTCGTCAGCTTCTGCGCGTTGACTTCCTCAAGGCTGTGTCCCATAAGAGACAGCAGTCCCTTTGCCGCGTCGTAGGATTCCGGGTGCACGGCGGTGTTGTCGAGGACGTTTTTGCTTTCCGGTACCCGCAGAAAGCCCGCGCACTGCTCGAATGCCTTCGCCCCGAGCTTCGGTACCTTTTTGAGCTGCGCACGGGAAGAGAACGCGCCGTTTTCTTCCCGGTAAACGACGATATTGGCCGCTGTGGCGGCGTTCAGACCCGAAACACGCTGGAGCAGGGACGGCGAGGCGGTGTTGAGGTCCACCCCCACCGCGTTGACGCAGTCCTCAACGACTGCGTCCAGCGCGGTCTCCAGCTGTTTCTGCGGCATATCGTGCTGGTACTGTCCAACGCCGATGGCCTTGGGCTCTATCTTCACCAGCTCCGCCAGCGGGTCCTGCAGTCTTCGCGCGATCGAGACCGCCGAGCGCAGATTGACGTCGTACTGCGGGAACTCCTTCGCCGCCAGCTCGGACGCGGAATAGACCGAGGCGCCGGCTTCGGAAACGATCATATAACTGACGGTATGACCCGCCTCGTGCTCGGCGCGGATCAGTTCCACCGCCATCTGCTCCGTCTCCCGGCTGGCGGTGCCGTTGCCGATGGCGATATGCTCTACGTGATGACGGCGTACCAGCTTGGACAGCGCGGCGACGGCTTCCTTTTTCTGCCGTTCGCCGTGCGTGGGGTACACCACGGCGGTATCGAGCACCTTGCCGGTGGCGTCCACCACCGCCACTTTGCAGCCCATCCGGTAGCCGGGATCGAGCCCCATCGTGACCTTGCCCTTGACCGGCGGCTGCATAAGCAGCGGTTTCAGGTTCAAAGCGAACTGGCCGATGGCGCCCTCGCATGCTTTGTCGGTCAGGTCACCGCGCAATTCCCGTTCCACGGACGGGAAGATCAGTCGGTCGTAGGCGTCCTCGGCGGCGGCTTCCACAAAGGAAGAAGCGGCTGAACCGGGCTTGACCGCAAAGCGGCAGACCTCCCGCAAAGCGAGCTCCTTCTCCAGCTCTACGGCGACCTTCAGACACTTTTCCTTTTCCCCGCGGTTGATCGCGAGGATCTGATACCCCTGCAGCTTGGAAACCGGCTTGGTGAAGTCATAATACAGACTGTACACGGAATCCTCCTCCGTCGCAGCCACGGTGCGGAGCGCCGCTTTTTCCTGCAGCAGTCTGCGCAGCGTCTTTCGCAGATCGGCGTCGTCGGAGATCCGTTCCGCGATGATGTCCGACGCGCCTGCGAGCGCGTCTTCCACCGTCCCGACGCCTTTTTCGGGGTCGATATACTCCCGCGCCGCGATCTCCGGACGCGGGCAATCCCGCTTTTGGGCGAACAGCAGCGCCGCCAGCGGCGTGAGCCCTTTTTCCGCTGCCACCGTCGCCCTTGTGCGGCGTTTTTGCTTATACGGTCGGTAGAGGTCTTCCAGTTCCGCAAGCGTCCCGCATCTGCCGAGCGCGACTTTCAGCTCTTCCGTCAGCTTCCCCTGTTCCTCAATGGATTTCTCGATCGTCTGTCTGCGTTCGTCCAGCGACCGCAGATACCCGAGCCGCGTTTCCAGTGTGCGAAGCATCGTGTCGTCCATGGAACCGTGCATTTCTTTGCGGTAACGGGCGATAAAGGGGATCGTGTTGCCCTCGTCCAGCAGCGCGATCACGTTTTCGATATGCTTCGGTTCGCGCTTCAGTTCGTCGGCGAGGATCTTGATTATGTCCATATTCGGATGTTTCTCCCTGATATTTCCTGAAAAATAGCAAATGGCGGACGTACGGCATCTCATTCTGATCCGCTCCGATACCATTATATTATAGGGAATAAATCCCCCGATGTCAAGCGGGACGCTCATTTTTCGGATCTCCCGGAGCAGATAAGAATACGCATATACCGTCGGCGGCGGCGGATGATCCGGCGCGGGGAAAACGGCCCTTCGCCGGGTCATTCTCAAAAAGATTTACAAAAAGCGCGATACTACTTGTCATTACGGCCTTTACGGTATATACTTATAATCAGGAAATCAAAGCAGGCGGTGCCGATCATGGCGGCGGGGACCATCCGCATTTCGTATTCAAAAGACGAAGGACACGGTCGGCGGCTGCCGTGACGATCGGTTTCACGTCAAAGGGCTTTCAATATGTTGGAATTTGAACCGTTTTCCCTGAAGGCGCTTCAGAATGCGCTTCCGTATCTGAAAAACGATCCGTCGCCGTGCAGCGACCTTTCAGCCGGATACCTTTATATGTGGCATGAGGGCGCCGATCTGCAGTTCTGTGTCTGGAACGGCACCTTATCCGTTCGCCAGATCATCGGCGAACAGCCGGCGTTCAGTTATCCGATCGGCGCAGATCCCGACGGGATGATCGACGAGCTGACGCGGTACGTACGTACGCATCATCTGCCGCTGCGCTTTTTCGCCGTGGACGACGGTACGCTTGCCGTCATTCGTTCCGATAAACGTCTGACGCCCGCCAAGCGGGCATACGACCGGCGCTGGAGCGATTATATTTATTCCTTTGAAGACGCCGTGACCTTCAAAGGCAAAAAATACAGCGGTCAAAGAAACCATATCAATAAATTCAAAAAACTGTACGGGGAGCCGGATATCCGACTTTTGACCTCCGGTGACAAAGCGGAAGCCGCGGAAATGCTCGCCGAATACAAGGAGGAACACCCGGACGGCTGCGCGCTCGAACAACTGGAGCGAAAAAGGACGGAAGAACTGCTGGAGGTGTGCGGCGCGCTCGGTCTGTATGCGGCCGGACTGTTCGTCGAAGGGAAGCTGGCGGCGTTCAGCATCGGAGAGATCGCGGGAGACTCGCTGCTGATCCATGCGGAAAAAGCACTGAAGCGGTACGAGGGGATCTATCCGACGATGTATTCCGGTTTCGTGCGTCTGATCGCCGGCCTGGCAGACCGTCCGCTCAAGTACGTCAACCGCGAGGATGATTCCGGCGATCCGGGACTGCGCACCTCCAAAACGCAGTACCACCCGATCCGTATGGCGCATAAATATCTCGTGCACGTCGGCTCTCCCGCACTGAAAATGGCGGATACGTTCTCCATTGCTTCCGGCGGCGTCGTATTGACCGAGATCCGGGAAAGCGACAAGGAAGCGTATCGGAAACTGAACACCGACGTCCAAAACAATCGGTATTGGGGATACGATTACCGCGAGGACGTCAGCATTACCGGTCCCGTGGATGAAAACACCTTTTTCGACGCCGTTACGTACGATACGGCGGCGGGCGATTCCATCAATTTCGCCGTCCGGCTGACAGAGGACGGCGAAATGATCGGCGAAGCGGTCCTATGGAATTTTACCTCCGACGGCACGGCGGAACTCGGCTGTCGGATCATGCCCGCCTGTCAGGGAAAAGGCTTCGGCAGGGCCGCGTTCGGCGCGGTCGCCGATTTCGCCTCCCGTAACCTGAATTTGAGGGTCACAGCCCGCTGCTGCCGCGAAAACACGCCGTCCGCCCGGATGATCGCCGCATGCGGCTTTGTCCCGCTGCGTCAGGATGAGAAATTCTGTTATTATGAAAAGCGTGTCGATTGAGGATACAAAGTGCCGCGGAAGACGTTGATCTCACGTTCCGTCCGGTCTGCCGCCCTCATGCGAAAGCCGGCGAAGAACTCGAGGACATAACCACGCTGCAAACGCAGACGGAGGTATCAATAGACAGCCCGCTCTAAACGGTATACAGGCAGCCGCTGTTCCCGCACCGGGAATGACCGATCCGAACCGAACCGAAAACGAGACTCAGAAACCACAACAAAGAGAAAGGATGAAAAATCACATGAAAAAAACGTCTTTGTTTTTTGTTCTCGCGCTGATTCTTCTGTCCCTCGCGGCATGCGGCGATGCAGACGACATCCATCCTGAAAATATTGAGGTATACGAAGTACTGGGACTGAACGAGCAGATCTATCTGTCCCTCGGCAAGCCCGCTGGCGGAGAGTACGTCGTCTCCTATAAGGCAGCCGACGCCGGGAAATACACCGTTGTGGACAAAGAACTGCTTTTGGACGAAGAAGGCTCCGTCGGCTGCTATATCCTCGGACTCAAAGAGGGCGACTACAGCGTACGGGTGGAATGCGGCGAGGGAAGCTCGCTCTCCCGCGTTACGCTGAAAGACGTCAGCGTGGAAAGGCAGGACCGCTCCGGATACGCGCATTTTCACAGAGAAGAAGGTATCGGCGGCTACAACAACGACGGCACCGTCAAGGACGGCGCGAGGATCGTCTACGTTTCCAATGCCACCAAAAATACGGTAACGCTGGATACGGGCGGGACGACCTATACGGGACTGGCAGACATTCTCAGAGCCAAAGAACATATGGCAGAGCCGCTGATCATCCGTGTACTGGACACCATCACCGCGAATCAGTGGGTCGACGACATTGCCGCGCGGGAGATCGATCCCTCCGCCGTATCCGCAGAGTATGCGGCGGCTCTTATCTCAACGGAATACGGCGAAAACCTTGCGGGACTGCCCGTGCTCGTGAGCGCTTCCGGTACGGTCCATGAATACGCGACCACGCCGGACGGTCTCGGTCCCGCCGTAGAGCGCAGTGAAGACTGCTACTTTGCAAGCGGCATCTACAACACGATCTTAACGGAAAACGCAAGCGACGTCACCATCGAGGGCGTCGGTACCAACGCGGGATTTTTCCAGTTCGGCATCGCTTTCCTGTATGCCAAGTCCATCGAAGTACGCAATCTTACGTTTGATAAAACGCCTGTGGATGCCGTCGGCTTGTACGCGCCGGACGGGACCACAGAATACGGCTGGTACTGGATCCACCATAATACGTTCAACCGCGGGTATGATCCGTCAAGCGCCGAACCGGGAGACGAATGTATCGATCTTATGGATATCCGCAACGTTACGGTCTCCTACAACAAATTCGACAACGTCGGCAAAGCCATGCTGGTAGGCGGCTGGGAGTACGACTATCATCTCAACGTAACCATCCATCACAACTATTTTCACGAGGTCGCGCAAAGAACGCCGAACAGCCGCAACGCCAATATCCACAACTATAACAACTACTACTACGACTGTACCGACGCACTCAGCCCGAGAACGTACACATACGTTTTCAGCGAAGAGAATTATTTCATAAAAGTGAATTATCCCACCTATAATTTTTCGGATGAGATCTGGGGCGTCGTAAAATCGTGGAATGAAATATACGAAAGATGCGGCGATACGTACAAAGTCTTCTTCGTAAAAGACAGAGCCGAAGTTCTTGATGCCGAAAGGATCAAATACTCCTGTTCCCCCGACCGGCAGACGGACTATTCCGCCTTTGATACCGATCCCGCTCTGTTCTACTACGATGCGGAAAACAAGCGTTCCGACGTGGAGATCCTGCATAAGGCGGAACAGGTTCCCGACGTCATACCCGTTTACGCCGGCGCCGGCGTGCTTACCAAACTGGAATTGGAGGATCGATGACCCCAAAGATCGTCTGCGTGACCGATGCCGCCGAAAACGGCAAGCAAAACAAAGAGATCCAAGCATGAAACAATACGATCGGACCGGATCGGTCGCTCCGGCGCGTCTGTCGGCGCGAACGTGATTGATATTTCCCGGCATCTTAATAATTAAACAAAGGAGCTTCTTATGATGCGAAAAGTATTACTTGTTTTTTCGATTATTATTGTAATCTCTCTTTCGGGCTGTTCTCAAAATATCGTTGATAATAACCTTGTCGATAATAGTGTTGATACTAACGATACTGACGATATATCCCTTGTGGATCCCCCTCAGACTGCACCGATCACCGAAACCACGGAAACCATTGAAACCGCATCCTCTCTTCTTCCCGATCAGTCCTGCCAGCCGACCACGCGGACGTTCGACAGTATCCGGACAATGAAAGAAGAAATTGAAAAAAGGAACGGTGATCCCCCGTCATCCCCCGATGCGTTAAGCGGCATAGATACATCTGATTTGAAAGAGCTTAAGGGATTAGATGCAGACTATGCCGAATCCTGGGTAGAATTGAATAACGACGATGAGTATGTTAAGTATGTAATTTATTATACGACCGCAGATTCCGTTTTGGCATTTATCCCTTTTTCTTCTGAAGATCTGCTGCGGAAGGAAATGGAGTACTGGCTATTGCCCGGCGGGACGTATGAGAATCTTTTGACCAATCACTTAGTGACGGACGTCGAATTTGCGGAACTGCCCGCCGCCGCGGGTACGTCGTATCAGTGCACGTACAACACAAGCAGAGCAACGGGATTGATACTGCGTTATCATACCTATACCGATCCCGAATCAAACAGTACGTATATCCTTTCGGAAACGTTCTCTCCCGACAATCGATTGCAAAGCAGTTTATTATTCGTCTTTGCCGGTGACAGATCCTTTATGTGCAGCGGAAACGATGCGAATCTGACGATTTCGGCCGCACGGGATCTGTATTCAAGCAATGTTCAATAAAGCTGTACAGTATAGTGAATAGTTCGATTTCACGGGGGTGCGACGGCTGCAGGGCAAATCGCCGTCCGGCTGTGCAAAGACGTTCGGAAAGAACGTGATCCTCAAGGGAATGGACCTGCAAAATACGCGAGGAGCGACTGAACAAACAGTCCGGCGGACAGAACGGCGGCGAATGATCCCGGCAGACCGGGATCTGCGGAGGATGAGCATGGATCGGTACGTTATTCAGAAACTCGATAAAACGGTATGAGACAAGGAGGACGCACGAAAATGAAAAAGACTCTGATCGCGTATTTCAGCGCGAGCGGCACGACGAAAAAGGTCGCCGAGAAGATGGCGGAGGCGATCGGCGCCGATCTGTTCGAGATCGTGCCCGAGACGCCGTATACCCGCGCGGATCTGAACTGGATGGACAAAAAGAGCCGTTCCACCGCCGAGATGAAAGACAAAAACTGCCGCCCGGCGATGGCGGCAAAACCGGACGTTTCCGGATACGACCTCATCTTCGTCGGCTTTCCGGTCTGGTGGTACCGCGAGCCGTCGATCATCGATACTTTTATGGAAAGCGCGGACTTTTCCGGGAAGACGGTCGTGCCGTTCTGCACGTCGGGCGGCAGTGGGCTCGGCGATTCCGCGAAGAATATGCAGTCGCTCGCACCGGGCGCGACCGTCCTTGACGGCAGACGGTTTTCCGCGCTGATCTCCGCCGATACTCTGAAAAAGTGGGCGAAACAGTTTGCGGCGGAATGAATCGGACGGGAAAGGCGTATGCAGCGCGGATACGTGACGGTGATATGAAATGATCGATTTTACACGTCTTACCGACGGCTCCGTCCTTCACGTCCCGGCGGGCGTCCACAGGATACCGTCCCCCGTCCGGATCGCGGGGAAACGGGATATCCGCGTGATCGGCGAGGACGGCGCGATCCTGCGGGGAACGATCCCTCTCCGGCGGGCGGATTTCACCGAAGAATCCCCCGGCGTGTTTTCCGCATCCGTTCCCGTTCCCGTCGACGGCTTTTTCATCGGCGCGCGCAGGTATTCGATGGCGCGGTATCCGAAAGCGACCGATCCCTCCGTTCCGTTCGGGGGATTCGCCGCGGACTGCGTCCTCCCGGAGAAAACGAAGGAGTGGGCCGATCCGGCGGGCGGCTACGTCCACGCCATGCACCGCTGTCTCTGGGGCGGCTTCTCCTATCGGATCGAGGGGAAGAACCCGGACGGCACGCTCGCGCTCTCGGGAGGCTGGCAGAACAACCGGCAGATGGGGATGCACGAGGAATACCGGTACGCGGAGAACATCCGCGAGGAGCTGACGGAGCCGGGCGAGTGGTTCTTTGACGAAAAGGCGATGAGGATCCTTGTCCGTCCTTTCCGCGGCGACGACCTCGATCAGGCGGAGGCGGCCGTCTCGGAGGGGTTCTTCACTGTGGAAGACTGTGAGAACGTGACCTTCGAGAACCTGGTCTTCGAGCGGACCGTCCGGACCTTCATGAAAACGAAAGAGCCGCTGCTGCGCAGCGACTGGACGATCTGGCGCGGCGGCGCGGTGACGTTCCGGGATGCGCGCGGCTGCCGCGTCGACCGGTGCGTCCTCCGGGATATCGGCTCAAACGGCGTATTCGTCGACGGAAACTGCGCGGATATCGCCGTCACCCGCTCCCATTTTTGCGAGATCGGCGCTTCGGGGATCTGTTTCGTCGGGCGACCGGACTCCGTGCGCTCGCCGCTGTTCGAATGCGGGGAGACCCAGCGGCTTGAGAC
This sequence comes from Clostridiales bacterium, assembly GCA_016288155.1. Lineage (GTDB taxonomy): Bacteria > Bacillota > Clostridia > Oscillospirales > CAG-272 > SIG701. The sequence continues at coordinate 19,650 of JAEEYP010000084.1, forward strand.
CGTCGACCGCACGCCCGGTCCGCGGTCGGACGACTACCCGAAACGCTGCACGGTCGAGGACTGCCTCATCGAGCGGGTCGGAACGGTCGAGAAACAGGCGACGGGCGTGGAGATCTCGATGGCGTACGGCGTGACGGTGAAAAACTGCACGGTCTGCCATACCTCCCGCGCGGGGATCAACGTCTCCGAGGGGACCTTCGGCGGACACCGGATCGAGGGCTGCGACGTGTTCGACACCGTCCGGGAGACCGGCGACCACGGCAGCTTCAATTCCTGGGGACGGGACCGGTACTGGCATCTGGACGGACTGGACGACCGGGAAGCCGGAGGATACGCGCGGCTCGACATGCTCGCGCCGAACGTCATCGCCCGGAACCGATTCCGCTGCGACCGGGGCTGGGATATCGATCTCGACGACGGATCGACGTGGTACGTCGTCGAAGAAAATCTCTGCCTGAACGGCGGGATCAAGCTGCGGGAGGGGTTCTTCCGCACGGTGCGGCGCAATCTCTGCGTGAACAACGGTCTGCACTTTCACGTGTGGTATCCCGAAAGCGGGGACACGGTACGGGAAAACGTCGTTTTTTCGCCCTACGAGCCGATCGATATGCCGAAAGATTGGGGGAGCTGCGTGGACGACAACCTGCTGTACGCGCCGGACGCCGCACAGCCCGTCCACGCGGAAGAGCTCTCCTCGCTCTCGCATCAGGACGAACATTCGGTACGGCGGGATATCCGTTTCCGCGCGCCGGAGCGGGGAAACTTCACGCCGCTCGGCGTCCGGGGATTCGAGGACTTCCCGGACGAATTCGGCGTCCGGTACGAGCCGCTGCGCCTCTTGGCGGACGTTCCCGCGATGCCCCGCATCCGGACGGGGGACGGTCGCCGGGGAACGGGCGGGACGGTCCGCTTTCCGCTTCTCGGTCTGACGGCGAAGAATATCGACAGCGACGGCGAGATGTCGGTCTACGGGACGGCGGAACACCGCGGCGCGCTCGTCACGGACGTGGAAAAAGGATCCCCGGCCGATGAAGCCGGTATTCTGCCGGGCGACGTGATCGTCGCCTGGAACGGGCGCGGGATCCGGGCTGCCGCCGACCTTGAGGGTTGCTCGCTCGATCCCGGCGCGCCGCGCTCCGTCCGCGTACTGCGGAAGCAGAAAGAAACGGCGCTGTGACTGCGGCGCGTTCGGGATGGATACCGGGTCGCCCGGCGATCATGCACGAGGTGTCAATCATCGGTCGATTGACTTTTGTATCGGATCCCGATACCGGCAAAGCGCCAACGTCCCGCGTCGATCCGTCCGGCGCCGCGCCCGTTACCGTGCGCCGAGCTCGACCCGCAGACGCGCGTCTCCCGGAAAACGCGGCATGGTGAACAGCGCGCCGACCATGTTTTCCGTCCCTTCCCCGACCGCCCAGCGGTCGTCCACCTCAAGCAGCGTGCCGATCACGGAGCCCGCCTTCACGTAGTCGGGCAGGGGGATGCGTACCTCCGTGACGTACGACCGGTCTTCTTCATCGATGACGGCGCACCAATCCTCCCGGGGCAAGTCTCTGTACAGCAGCGAAGAGCTGTGGTTGTCCCCCCAGATATGCACGTCCATCACGGAACGGATGTTGTGCGCGTCGCTGTGGAACGCCATGCAGTCTTCATCGGAAAACCAGAGATACGTCTCCACACCGTCGTCGTTCCACGGCCAGACGGTACTCATGCGCCACTCCTCTCCGCGGGAACAGATCGTCTCGTCGTGCACGACCGTACAGATATACAGGTAATCGCTGTCGTACAGGTAATAGGATCTCCCCCACGTATTCGCCATGTGTTCCCACGCGGCCTCTTCTCCGGCGGCGGAGTAGTTCATATTCTCCATCGGCTCTTCCGCATAGCAGAAACTGCTCAGGTACGTCTCGTCAAGGATGCCGTCGATGACGGGCGTACCGTAATGGATCACGGTATCCGGCTCGAGGGACGCCGGCTGCGTATCGGGCTGTCCGGACGTTTCGGCCGTTTCGTGCGTCTCTCTGCTTTCCGGAGAAGAATCGGGCGTCTCAGGGGAAGCGGGGGAGCAGGAGGCCGTCAGGTGCACAAGTACGAAAAGGATCAAAACAAGAACCGTTCTTTTTTTCATCGGCGTATCCCTTTCCATTCGTGTAATTATTATCATTTTCATCTCCGTATTTAATTATACCGCTTTTTCCCGGAAAAAGCAATTCATATTTCATCGTTTTCCGCGTTTTCGCCGTGCCGTATCTGCCCGGAGGGTTCCGCCGTCCGCATCGTCCTTCCCTGAGAAGGCGCGCCGAAAGCAGACGCTCCGTAAAAGTCTCCGTTTCGGCGACAGGATTCGCCGATCCGTTCCTGCGGGAGCGATCGCGATCGTCTTTTTTATTGCTGCTGTTCTCCAAACAATGTGTTTACTTGCGGCGGAGCGTATGATATAATTACCTCAAACGATACACCGTGAGGAGGATACCATGGATATCGGGCGGAGGATCGCATACTTCAGAAAAGAAAAAAACATCACACAGGAACAACTCGGTGAAGCCGTAGGCGTGACCAACCGTACCGTTTCAAAATGGGAATCGGGCGTGTCCTCGCCCGGGATCGATCTGATCCCGACCATCGCGTCCGCGCTCGGGATCACGCTCGACCAGCTTTTCGGGATCGAAACGCCGAAAGAGTCCGCCGACATTTCGCAGGTCATCAAAGAAACGATATCCTCTTCCGTTAAGGAGTATCTGGAAGAAAATCTGCCGCAATACGTGCATTCTCAAGGCAGCGAAGACGGATATTTCCTTACGATACTCAGCCGCGACAAATCGACCGCATGCAGATTTGACGGTCAGGGAGAAGCGGTATACCATACTATTTTAAAATGTTATTGTGTGATAATACTTCATCGGGGCGATGATGCTCCTACATATTTTCAGGGCTATCACACAAAAGAAGCTGCCGTCGAAGATCTGAAGAGGATCCTCCAGGCGTATTCCGCCCGACTGGCAGTGATAGAATTGTAAGCCGAGCGGACTGTGTTTCACTCCCAACGCAAAAGGCACCTGTGTACGCAGGTGCCTTTTGCAGTGAGACGGGACCAGACGATCCGGACGATTTCGCGGCCGATATCGTCCTTCCCTGAGAAGGCGCGCCGAAAGCAGACGCTCCTCAAAAATCGCCGTTTCGGCGACAGGATTCGCCGATCCATATGGCCGCTTCGAGGCCGTTCGCCGTATACCGGGCGATGTTCTCGGAGAGTAGGGAAAGGGCGTCGTCCAGTTCTGCCGGATCGCCGAAGGGATTCCCGGTGAAGAGAAAGACTCTGCCCGCGCCCGCTTCCCGGAACAGGCGCAGATATTCGGGTCTCTTTTCCTTTGAGGACGAGACGTTCAGAATGGGAATGGAAATCATAAAAACCTCCCCGGAACGGAAATCGGTCGCTTCAGGCATAGTATAGCATACGCGTGTGGGAAATGCAAGAAGAATGACGGCCGAGCCGAACGGGGAGGATAGAAACGGTTTTCCCCGAGGATACGGTATGACGCCTCATTTCCTTCATACGCAGATTTGTAAAGAAAAAAACCATTTCGCATTGACGGCAGGCGAAATAACAGGTATAATAAAACGAAAGATATGAACCGGTTCATGCCGGAGTTTCGGAGGAACGCCATGGAAGCCACCTGGACATCACTCAGACAGACGCCCTGCATCCGCCGTGAGGCGCTGGGCGGGGGGAATCTCTTTCTCGCGGGCGTGGACGCGCCCGCGGGCGATTACGAGATCGCGGTGAACGGCGCCGCCGTCTGGAGCGGCCGCCTCCCCGGCGGGAAAGAGACGGTGGAGCTGTATCTGCCCGTCCCCCGCGGAGAGGAGAATTGGCGGTTTTCCCTCCGGGGCGCGGGGAGCGAGGCGGTGCGGGAGCTCTCCGTGAAGCCCCGCCGGCACTGGGAAATACACCTCGTGCAGTTCTCCCATCACGATCCGGGCTACACGGACATCCCCTCCCACGTGCTGGAAGACAGCGCGGCGCTCCTGCGGGAGGCGCTGGACCATCTCGACGAGCGCGCCGACTGGCCGGACGACGCGAAGCCGCGCATCGTCATCGAACAGGCCTACTCCCTCTATCAGTTCCTGCGGCGCTCCGATCCCGCGGACAGGGAGCGGATGATCGGGCACATCCGGGCGGGGAACGTGGAGGTCACCGCCCTATGGGCGAATCTCATCAGCGAGATCCTCTCCCCGGAGGAATGCCTGCGCGCGCTCTATCCGTCCCACGCCGTCGAGCAGATGACCGGCGTGCCCGTGGTGACGGCGGAACACAACGACATCACCGGCTTCACCTGGGGCTACGCCACCGCCCTGTGCCGGGCCGGCGTCAAATACTTTCTGCCCAATCTCCCCCTTTACTACAGCTGGGGCGTCAAGGATTACGAATCCTTCTGGGACGAGGAGGCGGTCTTCGGCCGCACCGGTCCCGGCGCTTTCTGGTGGGAGTCCCCGGAGGGGCAGCGCATCTTTTTGTGGTGCAACAACAACGGATGCGTGGAAGAGACGGAGCCTTCCCTTCCCACGCTGCTCGAAGAGCTGGAACAGCTCGAGGATTCCGGCTGGCCCCACGCCGTGCTCCGCCGGCAGGTCCGCGGCGAATACAAGGACAACTCCCGGTACGTCACCGGCTATTCCGACACGGTCAGGGCGTGGAACGAAAAATACGAGACCCCGCGTCTCATCTGCAGTACCGAAAAGCGTTTCTGTGAAGCGTTCCTCGAAAAGCTCGCCGTGCCGCTCCCGGTCCGCCGGGGCGGCGTGGACGGGCAGGACTACCCCATAGCCAGTACGAGCCAGATGGCTTCCTCCGTCCTCGCCCGCGAGACCCACGGGGTGCTTCGCTGTGCGGAGATCCTCTCCAGTATCGCCGGCTCCGACGCACGGCGGATCCCCTCGGCCATGGAGGACATGCTCATGGCGGACGAGCACGCTTTCGGTATGGGCGACAACGCCTCCCCGAAGCACCTCGCCTCCTGGTGGGAACACGGCTGTTACGCTTCCCGCGCGCTGGCCGACGCCGACCAGATCCGCCGCAGCGCCGCCTCGTCGCTCTCGTATTCCGTGCGCGGTGAAAAAGGCAGGTGGCGCGTGACGGTCTTCCGCACCGCGGGGCTCCCCGGTCCGGCCGCCGTCAGCGCCCCGCTGGACGGCATCGACCTGAAGCTTCTGGACGGCCGCTTCCGCCTCCTGGAAGCGGAGAGCGGGAAAGAAGTCCCGTATCTTCTGCGCCGCATCCGGTGGGACTCTCCGACCTTCCTTGCCGGATCCCGCGCGGGCGTGTCCGCGGGAACGAAGCGGATGGGGCTGTTCGATCCGCCTACCGCCAAGGGCTTCGAGCTGGTATTCACGGCAGACGACCTGCCCGGATGCGGCTACGCCGCGTATGAGATCGTTCCCTCGGACGGCGCCGCCTCCGTGCGGGAGACGCCGGCGGAAGGCACCGTGGAGAATGAATTCTACCGCGTGTCCTTCGGTCCCCAAGGCATCGCGGACGTGACGGACAAAGCGACCGGCGCCTCCCTATTGGATCCCTCGGCTCCCCACGCGCTGGGCACGCTTCTCGTCCGCTATGCAAACGACGAGCCCGTCCCCGCCCGCCTGATCTCCGTTCGCGGCTTCTCCTCCCCGGTCGAGTCGAGGGTCGAGCTGCGATGCGAGGCGGACGGCATCTATTCCTGCCTCGTCACCGTGACGCTCGCCGCGGGTGTGGACAACGTCTCCGTTACCGCCCGTGTGGTCAAGAGCGAAGCGCCGCTCCAGACGCTCTATCTCTCCTTCCCGCTTGCCGGTACGGGCGTCCGGTATCAGAGCGTGCTGCACGAGACCGCTCCCGCCGCCGACACGCTTCCCGGCTCCCAGTCGGACGTTCTGGCCGTGCAGGACTACGTCCGCACGCTCGGAAGCGATCTCCTCTGGAACAGCGCCAACTGCCCGGTGGCCGCCCTATCCCACCTGTGGCCGGGGTACATCTCCCCCGCCCACCGCTGCGTCATGACGCCGCCTCCCCACCCGCCGCTCAAGCCGGAGGCCTTCGACACGGGGCGGATCTATTCCATCCTCACCTGCAACAATTTCGGGACGAACTTCTTCGTCTCCCAGCTCTCCGACGCGCTCTACCGCTTTACCTTCGCCGCCCGTCACGGACGCGACGCGGCGCTGTGGGGCGCGGCCGCCATGGAGACGCCTTCCTGCTGGCTGGGCCAGGCCGGAAGCGGCAAGGCTCCCGCCCGCGCGGAGCTGCTCTCCGTTCCGGGGCTCCGCGTGCTCACTCTCAAGCGAGCGGAGGACGAAAACGGTCTCATCCTCCGGCTCAAAAACGACGGCGGCGCGGCGGTGACCGCCCCGGTCCGGATCCTCGGCCGACCCGCCGCGCTGCTTTGCGAGTGCGACGTTCTGGAGCGCGACCTCGCGCCGCTCTCCGGCGATACGGTCACGGTCCCCGCCGGGAACCTCGCTACGGTACGCCTCCGTATCTGATCCGCCGGGGCGGGAGCGTTCCCGTGATCTACGAAACGTGGGCACGAAAGGACGAGCCGGAAAAGCAGCCGTTCATGAACGAAACGCATCGGATGATCGCCGCACGGATCGGCGCGCTCCTCGCTCCCGTCGGCGAGGTCTGGTGGGAGTACCAAAAAAGCCACCCCTCCGCGGAGCTGTACGCCGAGGACGGCGGTCACGCGTCTCCCGCCGGATCCGAGCTCGCCGCAAAGGTCCTGTGGGAGACGATCCGATGCGGCGTCACGGCGGATCCGCCCCGCGCCGCCTCGGACGGATGACGAAGCGCACGGTCTTTTGACAATGAGTTCGGAAGAATCCGGGTCTCCGATAAAGAAAGGAAGTCAGCCCCATGAAGAGTGAGAAAAAGAACGGAAAGACGTCGTTCTCCGTAAAGGACCGATTCGAGTACTGGTTCGACAACCGGGTGACGAAGGGCTCGCTCGCCCTGATCCGGGCGCTGATCGCCGCGTCCGTCGTCCTCGCGGTGCTGATCGCGGGACTGATCATCCTCTTCGGTTTCAATGAAGAGGGGGAAACGGCGTCCGTTTTCTGGAACAGCATCGCCACCATCATCAACGCGTGGATGCCTTCCTATGAGGACGGCAGCCTCGGTTATCTGATCCTCATGTCCGTCACCGCGATCGCCGGACTGCTCTTTATGAGCGTGCTGATCGGTATCATCACGAGCGCCATCGAGGAAAAGATCGACAGTCTGAAAAAAGGCAATTCCATCGTCCTCGAGGAGGGGCACACCGTCGTTCTCGGCTTCTATCCCGGAGAATACAACCTGCTGCGCCAGCTCATCCTCGCCGCGGCGGACGAGCCTGCCTGCGTCGTGATCGTCGAAGACATGGAACGCGAAGAGATGGAGCAGGACATAAGCGAGAATCTCGACGTCCCGAAGAATTTCCGGATCGTCTGCAGGACGGCGGACATAACGGATCCCGCTTCCATTGAAAAGTGTTCTCTCGAATCGTGCAAAGCCGTCGTCATCAGTCCGACGAACTGTCTGAGAACGTCCAAAGCCATCCTCGCGGCGTCGGCGCTCCTTGAAGAAAAGGGCGCCTCGGACGTCCGCATCAACGCGATCATCGCCAAGGCCGACTACTACTTCCCGGCCTCTCTTATGCGGGCGAACAACGTCTCCGTGCTCCAGACGAATACGATCATCGCGGAGATCATCGCCCACTCCTGCACGCAGACGGGACTCGCCGAGACGTTCCGGGAAGTGTTCGACTTCGACGGATGCGAATTCTATCTGGACAGCATTCCCGGCATCGACGGCTTGACGTTCGCGCAGCTTACGGCGAGACTGGATAAAGCCGTCCCCGTGGGCGTCCTCCGCGACGGGAAGACCGTGATGAATCCCGGGGCGGATTTCGCGTTTGCCCGGACAGACATGGTCCTGACGTTCCGAGGGGACGAAGTCCCCTCGCTGCTCGATGCGGCGCCGGACGCGGTGCGGGGGTCCGTTGACGCGTCCGGACGCGCCGTCGAAGGCGAAACGGCGGAGACGGTGATCATCGGGCACAACGAAGCTCTGCCGATCATTCTGCGGGAACTGCCGGAAAGCGTGACCGGAGTGCGCCTCGCCGGACAGGACACCGCGGCGGAGGAAAAGGCCGCCCTTGAGCGGGTCGCCGCGGAACGCGGGCTGCGCCTGACCTATCACGACGGCGATCCGCATGCGGAAGCCGTGCTCGGCGACCTCGCGGGGACGGCGGGACACGTCGTCATCCTGAACGACCACGCAAAGGATCCGGAAAGCGCGGATATGGAGGCGATCTTTATGCTTCTGAATCTGCGCGATATCCGCGAGAGGAACGGATACGGCTACAACATCACCGTGGAGCTGAGAAAAGAAAACAACCATAAGCTCGTCGGCCGCGGCGACCATACGGATTTCCTCGTTTCCTCGAGCATGTCGTCCATGATCCTCGCCCAGCTCGCGGAGAGTCCGGAGCTGATCGAGGTCTTCCGCGAGATCCTTTCCAACAGCGGCAACGAACTGTATCTCAAAAACGTCGGGAGCCTGAAGCTCGAGGGCACGCATACCGTGCGCGGACTTCGCGGGATCATGCTGCAGTGCGGGTACGTTCTGCTCGGCTGTCTCGACGCGGAGAAGAACAGCCGCTACAATCTGCCGCTCGGCGAGACCGTCACGCTGGAAAAAGAAGACAACCTGATCGTGCTCGGAAGGAACTGACCGTCCCGCGGCGGTCCGCGGACCGCAGACGCGTAAGAGCAGGCGAAAAGGCACCCGCGAAAGCAGGTGCCTTTTTCCGCACGGCGGGGATCGCGCCGGATCCCCCGCGTCCGGCACATTTCCCGAGAAAAAACGAGCGTATCTCTTGTAATCGGCGATCGGCTTTGCTATACTATTATTGCACGAACCGCAGCAACTTATCAGCCGTGCCGACCGGCACCGGCTTCACTCAGGAGGTTTTCATGGCAAGCATCACGTATTACGTATCCGCCGCCGGGTCCGACAAGAACTCCGGCACCGACTGCGCGCATCCCTTCGGCACGGTCAATCACGCGAAGGAAGCGGCGCGCGCCGCAGCCGCCGCCGGCGACGCCGTCACGGTGGAATTTCTCGCCGGGACGTACGCGATCGGCGTTTCCCTCGGCGGTGCCGAGACGCAGACGCTCGATCTTGACGGGCGGGACAACGGCATCTCCTACGTTACCCGGGAGGGCGCCGTCCTGACGGGCGGACTTTCCATCCCCGTCTCCGACATGGCCGCCGTGACCGGCGAGGCGCGGGATCTTTTCCGAGCGGACGTCGTCGATCGCGTCCGCTGCGCGGATCTCAAAAAGTACGGCGTGCCCGAGGCGAGTTATTCGGGTCCGTATCCGATCGGCTTCACGATGTCCGACCGGTACGACGGATTCGTGGACGGCGTCAGCTGCGAAGTGTTCGAGGGGGACCGCCGCATGACGCTCGCGCGCTACCCCAAAACGGGCTTCATCCCGATCGCGGGCGTGACGGACCAGGGCGAGCCGCCCTCCTACGGGGAGCCGATGACCACCCAGTACGCCCGCAACAAGCGAAACCCTCGTCCGGGCGCGTACGTCATGGATGAAGAAACGCAGGCGCGCGCGAAGACCTGGACGCACGCGGACAACGTCTGGCTGTTCGGATATCTGTACCACGACTGGGCGGACTCCACCGTGCCGGTCAAGCTCGACGCGGAGACCGGCGCCATCTTCCCGAAGTACGTATCGCAGTACGGCGTCCGCGTCGGCGCGCCGTATTATTTCTTCAATATTCCGGAGGAGGTCGACGTCCCCGGCACGTGGTACATCGACAAGACGAACGGGATCCTCTACGTCTATCCGTCCTCGGAGGAGAGCGTGATCTCCCTCTCCGTCAACACCTCTCCGCTCGTTACCTTCCGGGACGCCGAGAACGTGACGCTCTCCGGCTTCACGATGGAATGCACCGCCGATACCGCCGTGACCGGCAGCGGGAAGGGACTGCTTCTGCACTCGCTCTTCATCCATAACGTCGGTAAACACGCGGTGCGGCTGCGGGGAGAAAATATCCTCGTCGAGCGGTGCGAGGCGGCGCACACGGGACACGGCGGCATCTCCGTCGACGGCGGCGACCGCGCGACGCTGACGCACGGGAACAACATGATCCGCAACTGCTTCGTCCACGACTTCTCCGAAGTGGCGAGGACGTACTCGGCGGGGCTCAGCGTCGGCGGCGTCGGCAACACGATCGCGCACTGCGAGGTCTGCCGTACTCCGCACATGGCGATCAGCTACAGCGGCAACGAGCACCTGATCGAATACACCTATATCCACGACGTCGTCATGTATTCGATGGACGCCGGCGCGATCTACTCCGGCCGCGACTGGACGGCGCACGGCACGGTCATCCGCTACAACATCCTGAGAAACGTCGGCTGCGAGGAACTGCACCCGGACGGCATCTACTGGGACGACACGCTCGCCGGTCAGACCGCCTACGGCAACATCCTCATCGACGTGAAGAAGAACGGCTTCCTCATCGGCGGCGGGCGCGACAACGTCGTGCGCGACAATATCATCCTCGGCGAGAGCGAGATGCCGATCCAGTACGACGACCGCGCCCGCGCGGGCGTCGTGGAAAACGGCTGGGCGCGCGACGGCTATATCGATCCGAACTCCGGCATCTGGCAGCAGCTGAAAACGGTCGACGGATACGACGATATCTGGAAGCGGAAATATCCGACGCTCTTCAGACTCAGACGGGATCTGGACGACGTGGACGATCCGGAATGCCCGATCAACCCGGCGAACAGCGTGGTCGAGAACAACGTCATCATCAATGAACGGGCGTATCTCGGCGTGATCGCCGATTCCGTGTACAAATACAGCCGGGTCGAGGGGAACTCGCTGTATCGCTCCTGCGAGGAAGCGGACTTCGATCCGAAGACGCTGCGCTTCAAGCACCCGCGGGAAGGCTTCCCGGAGATCCCCGTTGATAAGATCGGGATCGAGCGCGAGTGACCGGCGCGTAAAGAAAGCTTTCGGATCAACGGGGGCCGGAAAAGTCGGGAAATACTGCACGACGGGAGGCAGAGTCCATGCGTTACAACGAAGACAATTACACGGATTGTCCCAAGGAAGACGTACTTGACGAGGTGCCGATCTATCTGTGGTCCGACTGGCTCCAGCACGCGTCGGAGGAGGACAAAGCCGACCTCGGATTCGTGAAGAAACTCGTCACCGAGCGCGGGGAATGCCTCCGGTTCGCGCCGGACGCGCTCAAGGCGGACAAAAAGGTCGTGCTCGAAGCGGTGAAGGCTTTCAGCTATGCGATCGTCTACGCGGCGGAACAGCTGCAGAGCGACCGTGAGTTCATCAAAAGGGTCCTGCAGTCGAAAGCCGAAGCGATCCGGTACGTCAGGGACGAGTTCAAGGACGACCGGGAGCTCGCCCTGATCGCCGTCAATACGTACGGCGGGTACATAGAGGACGTTTCCGAGCGGCTGCAGAACGATCGCAGAGTGATCGATGCGGCGCTGAAGCATAACCTCGCCAACATCCGCTATATGCCGCAGACGGTGCGCGACAACAAAGAGATCGTGCTGCGCGCCATGGCAGAATACGGGCATATGCTCGAATACGTCTCCGAACGCCTCCGGACGGACAGGGAGGTCGTGCTCACGGCGGTCTCCTCGGCGTGGAGCGCGCTCGGCTTCGCGCTCGGCGGACTGCAGGGCGACCGGGACGTCGTCCTCGCCGCGGTACGGCACGACGGCTGGGCGCTGCAGTTCGCCTCGGAGGAACTGAAGGACGACCGGGAGATCGTCGCCGCGGCGATCGAAAACTGCGGCGAAGCGTTCCATTATGCGTCGGACAGGCTGAAAGACGACCGGGAACTCGTTCTTGCGGCCGTACGGAAAAGCGAATACGGGTACCGCAACGCGTCGGGGAGGCTGCAGCGGGACAAAGAAGTCGCCGCCGCCGCGATCCGCGCGTTCCCGGAACTGTTTGAATCGCTGCCGGAGGAGATGCAGACGAGTACGGCGTTCCTCCTCTTCGGGCTCGAATGCAGGGCGGAACGCATGCCCTCATCGGACGACTACTCTTTTTTCGGCGACGGAACGAGCGAATATTACGGCGCGTTCGAGGACGCGGAGGACGCTTTCTGCGCGCTTGCCGCAAAAATACCGATACGGGAACTGAAAAACGATCCCGGGCTCGTCGGGCGGATCTGCGCGCTCGCCCTGCGGGCGGACGCCTCCTACGACGATGAGGAGCACGAAAATCCCGACGAGAAATTCCACGTCAGGCTTCCGGTGAGGATCAAAGAATATCTCGCCGAAAACGGGCTTGAGGCAAGCGCCGCGCTCGAGGAGGCGGTCGCCTCGCGGGAACCGGATCCTCCGCCGGACGAGCATCGCCGGGACATGATGGAGCCTGAGGAAAAACTACTGAACGAAACGGCGGACGAGTTCGACCGGACCGTGAACCGGAGGATCAAAGAATACGGCGCGGAATCGTACCGGGAGTATCTGAGCCCCGGCGGCAATTACGTGCGGCACTGCATGACGGAGTTCGTGAAGAGGCTCATCGGTCACTGGCCCGGTCGGTTTCACGACAGCGAGCTCTGGCGGTCCGAGGAGTACGAGGTCGACCTCGACCGCGTGTACGAAGAGATCCGCCCGCGGCTCTCCGCCAAAATGAAGGTTGAGAGGGCCGCCTTTGAATACTATTATTCCGAATACGTCGGCGTCGCCGTGAACGATCACGTGTATCTGAAACTCGTCCGGGACTTTCCGCTCAAGATCCTGGAGCTCTGGGTGAACAAGCCGGATCCCGAACACGAGCGGGGCTTCTGGGTATCGCCCGACAGACTGGACGTGTTCTGCGAGATGGCGGAATACGTCCTCGACAATTACGCGCGCTTTGAAAAAACGGCGGAGAGCCGGGCCGCGGCGCTCCGGGAAAAGCACGGTCTGTGATCGGACGGCGGTCCGCATAATCAAACGCAAAGGAGCACGTATCATGAAACGGTTATTTTCGATCCTGCTGCTCGTATCCCTCCTTACCGCGATCCTTGTGCCGGGGTGCTCGAAAAAAGAAGAGGCCCCCGCCGTACCTCTCTCCCATTTTGACGGGACGTGGATCGACGGCGAGGGAGACGTCCTCCTGATCGATTCGCAGCGCGGCTGCTACACGTTCCGGAAAGCAAACGGCCGGACGGGGATCGCCGAGTATTCCGCCATCGAAGGTCGGATCTTTCTGTATTTCAACTGGTTTTTGTATGAAGTGGTCGAGACGGAGCCCGGAGAGTTCCGGCTGGTACAGAACGGGCGATCCGCGGACGAGGACGCGGAATCGCTGGACGGCGTCGTTTTCTGTAGGGACGATTCCGTTTCCGTTAAGGATTTCAGCCTGTATGACGCCGACGGGACCTGGGTGAACGAAAGCGGCGTCGTTCTGACGATCGACGCGTCGGAGCAGGAGTATCGTTATTCCTCCGACGACGGCACGGGCACCGGGACCGTCAACGACGACGGGGTCGGGATGGGCTGGTACCTCTACGCGGACGGCAACGCCTATATCATCCTGTCGGAAGACGGTACCCTTACTTTTCAGACGAATGATCCCCTTCTGAGCGGAACGTTCACAAGACAAGATTGATCCGAGGGCGGCGCACGCCGCGCCGGACGGGATCCGATTGGGAAAAAGCCCTGCGCACGCGGGGCTTTTTCAGGGTCGTTTTCTTCGTATCCACTTGAAAAACACGGAGAGCTGCGGTACAATAAAGAGGCGGCGGTCCGCGCGAAAGCGACGCGGAGCGCCCGATCACGAAACGGCGCGGCACGCGTCCGGAAAAGAGGGAGAAATTATGTCAGCCTCCAAAGAACAACGCAGCGTATCCGAAAACCGCACCGCGGCGCCTCACAAGGTCATCATCGACTCCGATACCGGCGCGGACGACGCGTCGGCACTGATCCTCGCCGCGAAAAGCAAAAACATCGAGATCCTCGGCGCGACGGTGCTCGTCGGCAACGTCGATCTGGAACAGAGCACGCAGAACGCGCTGACGGCGCTGGAGATCGCGGGCTGCGGCGCGCCGGTCTATAAGGGATCCGCCGAAAGATACGCCGGGAAAAAGATCGAGGCGTTCAGCGTCTTCGGCTCCGACGGGATGGGCGACGCGGACCTGATCCATCCGACGGGCAAGGCGCAGGACAAGGACGCGATCGACTTTATCCTTGAGACCGTGGACAAATACCCCGGCGAGGTGGAGATCGTCGCCCTCGGCCCCGCGACGAACGTCGCCCGTGCCATCGAGCGCGATCCGGAGACCATGAAGAAGGTCAAAACGATCTGGTCGATGGGGACCGCGGGACTCGGTCCCGGGAACGCCTCCCCCGTCGCGGAATTCAACGTATACGGCGACGCCGAGGCGTACAAGGTCATGCTCGACTCCGGCATCCCCGTCACGATCGTCGGTCTCGACATGTGCGGCGGCGCGGCGATGTGGACGGACGCGGATTTCGAGGAGCTTGAAAAAACGAACGGGATCGGCCGGTTCGTTTCCGCGTCCTTCTCGAAGATCCGGGAATTCTACGCCTCCAACGGCTCGGCGGGCGCGGTAATGAACTGCGACGCGGTCGCGATGATGTGCGTGACCGACCCGGACTTCATCCGGGAAACGATACCCTGCCACGGCAGCTGCATCACGGACCGCGGCGAGACCTACGGTCAGGTGATCTTCTACCGCAAGGGCTTCACCTACGACGTGGTGAAGAACGACTTCGATTACAATGTCACCCTCGTCGGGGACGTGAAAAAGGAAGAATATTTCCGGCGGTTCCTGAAAGCGATCCGGTCGTGACCGCCGTCCGCCCGATCCGTTCATCGCCGTCTCCGACGGCCGGAGACGGCGGCGCTTATCGCGTCAAAGAGCGAAAAACGCTTGCCGAGAAGCAGGTCCGGGAAAGTACATCCCGCACGTAAGGAGACGCACGTATGACGATCCCTGAAAAAACGAAAACGGTCTCGCTGCTGCTCAAGACCGCCGTCGTTCTCTCGGCGGCGGTCGGCGTGGTCCTCAGCGCCTATGCGGCGAGAGGCACCTTCATGAGCGGCAGAAGAGTCTTCATGTACTTCACGATCCAATCGAATATCGCCGTCGCCCTGATCTCGCTCGTCGGCGCTGTGTTCCTTCTGAGAGGCGCCCGCGTCGGCCGCGCGTGGTCCGTCGTAAAATTCGTCGGCGCCGTGGCGATCACGCTGACGGGCGCGGTATTCACGTTCATCCTTGCGCCCACGCTCGGCGAACGCGCGTGGAACGTGCAGAACGTCCTCACGCACGTGGTCGTCCCCGCCGCGGCGATCCTCGATTTTTTCGTGACCGGGCCGTACGGCAGCCTCAGAGGACGGGACATCCTCTTCGTCCTTTTGCCGCCGCTCGCCTACGCGATATACGCCGGCATCGGCTACGCCGTCGGCTGGGAATTCTCCGAAGGGGTCCGCTATCCGTATTTCTTCCTCAACTGGGGCAGTCCCGCCGGGGCGTTCGGCTTTACGGACGGGCTTCCCTTCATGGGATGCGTATGGTGGATCCTTGTTTTGCTCGCGCTTCTGCTCGGAGTCGGGTATGCGTATCTTCGGATCGTCGAAAGGAGCAGAAGAAAGATGCAGATCGAACTCGCGGCGGTCCGCTGGAGTCCCGGTTACAGCGACATGCTCGGCGGGTGTCACAGCATGACGCTGAAGAAGAACGCCGACGGGGAATGGATCTTCACCTGCCGGGACTGCGCGGAATACGGGGAGCCGACGGTCGTCACCGTCTATGAGGTCTCGCCGGAGGCGGCGGCGCAGTTTGAGACGTTCCTCAAAGAAAAGAACGTCTTTGCGCTGGAAAACCGCCCGGCGAGCAATGAATTCATCACCGATTACAGCCCGTGGGGCTGCGGTATCGAATATCGCCGCACGGCGTTCGGCAAGACGGAACGGGATCGGTGCGGCCTTACTGAGTACAAAAAGTATTCGGGGAGCGATTATAAGCTGATCGGCGAACTGCGGGAGCGCTTCACGGCGCTGCGCGGGCGGAAGATATCGGAAACGGAGTCGGAAGAATAAAGGCTCCGCACGAGAGGGACGCGGCGAAGGAGGAGCAGGATCGTGAAACTCGTGGACGTGGAAAAAGAGGGGAGCTGGCTGTATTCCGAATGGAGGCTGACGTACAGAGTCGGCTGGAGCCGGATCCTCAGCGCGGCCGAGTTGATCTATCGGTACACAAAGGACCCGGAGATCATCGTCGGCGGCGCGGAAGGCGACACGGAGATCTCCGTCAAGGACGCGGAGGAGATCCGGGAGCTTGACGAAAACGGCCGACTGACCGTGCGCGGGCTCTCCGAGATCCTCGGCGTCCCGGTGATGATCACGTTTTACAACCAGCTGGATCTCGTCCGGGTGACCGTCGCATCGGCCACGGAAGAATTCGCCCGTGCCGATTACAAGGCATTCAATCTGTCCATGTGCCAGTTCATGGATTCCGCCGAGATCGCGATGTACGGCTGAACCGATATACGATAAGGAAGGGGAAACGTATGAGCAAAAAGGAAAAGATCCTGCTCGCGGCGCTTGCGGCGGCGGTATGCCTTGCCGCGGCAGGCGGGTTTTTGATCGGGAAAAGCGCCGGGCACACCGAAGCGGCAAAGGAGCAGGAGCTTCTTCAGACGCTCAACCGCGGCGCCCTTGAGCGCCTGAGCGCCGAGGAAGAGACCGTTTACGTCATCGGGCATCGGAGTCCGGATGCCGATACCGTATGCAGCGCGATCGCGTACGCACGCCTGCTGAACGCGCTCGGATACCGCGCGGAGGCGGCGGTCACCTCGTCCGTCGACCGGGAAACGGCGTATATCCTGAAAGAGGCGGGAGTACAGACGCCTCCCGTTCTGGACGACGCCTCCGGAAAGTCGATCTTCCTTGTCGACCACAGCGAATACGCGCAGGCGGCGCAAGGGATGTCCGACGCGCATATCGTCGGCATCATTGACCATCACGGGATCGGGACGGTCACGACGGGTCATCAGGTGGTGTATGAGGCGAGACCGATCGGCGCGACGGCGACGATCGTCTGGCTGGATTATCTGAATTACGGCGCGGAGATCGACCGGACCACCGCGTTCCTCCTGCTCGGCGCCGTGCTCTCGGACACGGATAATCTGCGGGGTTCGACCACGACGGAAACGGACAGACAGGCGCTGAGCGCGCTCGCAAAGCGGGCGGACGTGACGGACGTCGACGCTCTGTACAAAGCCATCCGCGCCGAGAAGCTCTCCTACGAGGGGATGAGCGACGAAGAGATCTTCTTTTCCGATTACAAGGAATACGAGGTGAACGGCGTGAAATTCGGCATCGGCCTCGTCAGCACCGTCGATGAAGAGATCGCCGCCGCGCTGGCGGAGCGCATGAAGAAGATCCTGCCCGCGTGCCTCGAAAAGCAGGGCGTCGATCTGATCTACGTCTCCGTCGGGATGCGGGAGAACGGAGAGAAGATCGATCGGGTCGTTCCGGGCAGCGAACGCTCGGAGGAAGTGCTCGCGGCCGCCTTCCCGCAGTACGACGAGTACGACGGGACCTCGTATATTTTCCGGACCGGGCTCGGAAGAAAAACGCTGTTCGTCCCGGGGATGACCGATTATCTCACCGCGCACGCGGGCGAATGAATAAAAATACGGGCGGCATGCAAGCCCCGCCCATGATACGGAGGACAGTATGAATTTCACCGATCTCGCCAAAGAAAGGTATTCCGTCCGGAAATTCGATCCGAGACCGATCGAGGAGGAAAAGCTCCGGGCGATCCTCGAGGCCGGCAATCTCGCGCCGACGGCGAAAAATCTGCAGCCGCAGAGGATCTACGTTGTCCGCTCGGAGGAAAACCTCGAAAAGATCCGTTCCCTGACGACCTCCCATTACGGCGCGCCGGTCGTGCTCCTTTTCGCCTACGACACGGCGGAAGAATGGCAGAACCCGCTCGAGGCGGGCGTGCACTCCGGTCCGCAGGACGTGAGCATCGCGGCGACGCATATCATGCTGAAAGCGGCGGAACTCGGGATCGGTTCCGTCTGGGTCAACCGTTTCGCGCCGACGGAAACAAAACGGGTCATGGGCTTGCCGGAGAACGAGGTCCCGCTGCTCCTCATGCCGATCGGCTACGCGGCGCCGGACGCGGCGCCGTCGGAGCGGCATACGGTCCGCAAGCCGCTGTCGGAAACGGTGAAAGAGATCTGACGCGGGCGGCGCGTATCTGAAAAAGATCCATGACGGAGTTTTTTGAATACGGCGCCCCCTCCGCGTCCGTCGTCCTGATCCAGCCGGTGTCCGCACACGATCTGCCTGAGATCGAAGAGGAAGCGCGGGCGATCCGAAGCCTGACCGATGCGGAATTCCGGCTGATCGCCGTGAAGGTCGCGGACTGGGACGCCGATCTTTCCCCGTGGCGCGCCCCCGCCGTATTCGGAAACAGGGATTTCGGCGGCGGCGCGGAGGGGACGCTTCGCGCGATCCTGCCGCTCTGTGCGGACGGCGCGAAAACGTATCATATCGGCGGATATTCGCTCGCCGGGCTGTTCGCTTTGTGGGCGGCGTACCGCACGGAAGCCTTCTCCGGCACCGCCGCGGCGTCGCCGTCCGTGTGGTTCCCCGGCTTCACGGACTTCATGAAAGCGAACGGGATCCAATGCGGCGCGGTCTACCTGAGCCTCGGCGATCAAGAGGAAAAAGCAAAAAATCCGGTGACGGCATCCGTCGGAGACCGCATCCGGGAGGCAAGGGAGATCCTGACGGCGCAGGGGACGCGCTGCGTCCTCGAATGGAATCCGGGCAATCATTTCCGGGACGCCGCGCTAAGGACCGCCAAAGCCTTCGCGTGGCTGATGAATAACGGACGGGAATGAGCCGAAGAGTTCCCCGAAGCAAACGAAAAGATCCCGGCCAGCGCCGGGATCTTTTCGTTTGCGCCTCAGCGCGTCCTGATATACTTCTTTCTCAGCGTCTCCGCCTCCCCGGCGAAATATCCGAGGAGCTCCCCGCTCTCCTCGCCGAGGTAATACCGCCGCATGATCTCGCCGTCGAGCCGCGCCGCGCGGTCGTGGACGGGGAAATAATTCTCGACGAGGAACGACGCGTATTTCTGGAGACGGAACTCGCCCACGAGACGGTACTCCTTCGAGATCGTGTCCACGGCGACGGAATACCGCTCCCGGACGGCGTCGAGGATGGACGTCCGCTCGTTCTTCTCGGCGAAGACGATCGTAGAACAGATGTCCGCGTTGCGGTTGTGCTCGGTGGAACCGTGCGTGTCGGTGGAGCCGACGATGGGATGGATCCGCCCGGCGCGGTACTCCTCGTAGTACAGCGCGGTCTGGAAGCCGTTCTGCTCGAAGTAGTTCTCGCCGCCGAGGACCTCGAACGCGTCGAAGGGATGCTTTTCCATCATGTAGTACGTCAGCGGCTCCGGCACGTGCCACATATCCGCGATCCAGTACGGATGCGCGAAGATGCCGAGACCGCCTGCCTCCCGGATCCGCTCGAACGCCCAGACGCAGACGGCGAAGCTGCGCTTCTCCACGTTCTCCGGGCAGTCCGGATACCGCGCCTCGATCCGGTCGAGCTCCTCCTCGTACCGCTCCGGCGTGACGATGGGCGGCGGCGTGACGGATCCGTCGAGGCGGCGTCCGTCAAGGGAGCCGCCGGTCTCCGCGTAATTGGCGGACGAGGCGAACAGCCCGTTGACGGAAAAGGTGCCGCCCGCGTTGACGATATGGACGTCCGTCCCGTCGAGGTGGACTTCCTCGCCGGGGAGGATCGTCAAGGGACACTTCGCGCCGCCGTAATCGCGGATCGCCTCGAGGGAGGGATAATAGCGGCGGTGGTCGGTGACGACGCAGAAATCGTATCCGCGCGCGCGGTAATTCGCACAGACGATGCCGGGATCCTCGCTCCCGTCGGAACGGCAGGTGTGCATGTGCAGATCCCCCTTGAGCGGGATCCGGCGCGCGAGATCCTCGCCGACGGCGTACACCGACAGCTTGGCGAACCGATTCTCGCCTTTGTACAGCCGGACGGAATACTCGCCCTCCGCGTCCGCCGTCACCGTGAAGCGCAGGCATCCGTCGGAGCAGAGCGGAGCGTCGAACGCCGCCGCGTTCCACGCGTTGAAGGGGAACCGCGGCGAGCCGGAATCGAGCCGGTGGACGGTGACGCGGCTGTCGTCGGAAAACTTCGCGTGATCGCCGAGCGGACGGACGGTGATCTCCGTCGGCTCGCCGACGGGAAAGACCATCGGGAAAATATCGTAGTTATACAGCACCTGCTTCATGGAAATCCTCCTTCTCTCAAACGAGATCCCCGCGCGGGGAACGTCCGGGGGTATTATACCAGATCCGGGGGCAAAATGCAAGGGGCGGGCGGCGCCGGGGCGGAAATCGCGCGGGAAATGAGAGAAAAACCCTTGACAGCCGCCCCGATTTATGATACAACTACGGCAGGGGTCGAGACGGCTGCCATTCTTTGCATCGGAGGCGGGGTATGAAGAAGATCACCGTGCTGGGAGACGTCATGAGCGAACCGCTCTTTCTGGAAGAAGCGCGGCGGGAGGACGGGGGATACGACTACTATCCGGCGTTCGCCCCGCTGAAAGATCTCCTCGACGAGGCGGACTATCGCATCGCCAATCTGGAAACGCCGCTCGCGGGAGAAGAGGCGCTCTATTCCCGGACCATCTTCGATTTCAACGCGCCGGACGCCCTGGCGGACGCGCTCGGACGGATCGGGATCGACGCCTTGTCCTTTGCCAACAACCACGCCTTCGACCGGGGAGAGGAAGGAATCCTGCGCACGCTGCGGGTCCTGCGGGAGCGTGGCTTTGCCGTGACCGGCGCGTACGACGATACGACATCGGACCGCGTCGCCCGCTTTGCGCTCGGCGATACGCGCGTCGCGTGGATCGCCTATACGGCGACGACGAACAAAAAGCCGGAAACGCCCGAAGCGGAAGCGAGGGTCAACCGCCTGTGCCGCGTCGGCACGCCGTGGATGCGCCCGCCGTATTCCAAGCGCTTTATCGAGACGAGGGATCTGATCGCGGAGCTCCTCGGTCGGAAGCTGAAGCCGGAGGAACGGACGCGGCTCTGCCGGATCCTTGGCGAGAACGTCGATTACGGCGACGACTGCTTCGACGTGTTCGACTGTGCCGAAGGGCTGAAGCGCCTGCAGGCGGATTACGAGGCGGCGCGCAGGGAGGCGGACGCCGTGCTCTTCCTGCCGCATATCGGCGGTCAGTTCAACGTAAAACCCGGCAGCTTCTCGCGGTATATCGCGGCGCGCGCCGTCGAGATGGGATTCGACGCCGTACTCGCATCGCATTCCCATACGACCCAGCCCGCGAAGATCGTCGGGGATGTCCCCGTCTTCTATTCGCTCGGCAACGTGTCGATGACGCATACGCTGTACACGGTGGAGGAATCCCTGCCGCAGTACGGTCTGGCGGCGCATCTGTACGCGGAAGACGGGCGGATCGTGAAGACCGCGTTCAGCATCATCAAGATGGTCAGCCGGGAGGGGCGCCGCATGGAGATCCGGCCCGTGGACGAGCTCGCCGAGGAACGGATCGGGGACAGGGACACGCTGCTCGCCGAGACGGCGGCGGTGTGGGCGCGAGTGACCGGGAAGGACGCGCAGGAGTTCGTCCTCGCGCGGGAATATGCGCTCTGAGGGGCGGGAGGACCGTGTAATAGTATTAAGCGCTTTGATGGACAAGAAAACCGCGGGGCTGCTTCGTATTGAACGGAGCAGCCCCGACTTCATTCACAATGGTTGAATCCATGAAACATTTCGCATATTGAATAAGCCTTAAATTCTCAGCGCTTTTCACACCGGACGTCCACCGTTTCAAGACGATCCGACGGAAAGATATCCTAATCGATATCTTTAATTAACAAGTAATCAAAAGAAATTCCTCCGTCGCAACCAGCTGAGGAAATTATTTCATTATCTCTGATTTTGTTTTATTAATGATAACGATAAATCTCGTGATATCTCGAACGTATTGCTATACATTGTTAGTTATCCTTACAGTATTGACCTCGTAATTTCCGGTTTGTTCATTCTGACTGAAATTTGCCTGAAGGTCAAGATAATTGATGTTGGTATAATTCACACCTTTTTCACCGAGATAGATATGAACAATATTTTCATTTGTATATCCTTCTCTGTCATACGGTTCCCAAAGAATCGCTGAGCCACTTGGATTTTTGATCTGTACAGTCAGTTCATCTCCCGTCTGTTCCGCGTCAAAGTAACGAATAAAAACAGGGTCGCCTTCCGCTTTGACTATACATGTGCCGTCATTATTTTCAATGTATTCTACCCTGCATATATTTCCTAAATACACTGTAATGTTTTTGCAAAGCGCAAACTCCTTGACGCATTTGTTTTCTTGTGTCATAACACACACGTTTGATTTTTCTCCGAAAAGAACACCGATAGGAATTGAAAACAGTTCCGCTATCATAGGAAAAAGAGTTACGTCGGGATAACCGATACCGCATTCCCATTTTGAAATCGACTGTGCCGAAATGCCAAGTTTTTCGGCAACTGCCGTCTGCGTCCAGCCTCTTTCTTTTCTTAACGTCGTTATAATGTTGCAAAATTCATTCAGATCATACATAATTTATCCCTCCACGTTTTTCATTATAACGAAAACTTAAGAAAAAATCAATAACCGTGAAGTTGAAAAATGACTGAAATAAGGAAAAGAACAAAAACCCAGCTCTTTTGGTCCTAGGATCATAACGAATTGCCAACATCTAAAGTACATTTTCAGTACCTATCATAAATCTTTCTGAATTTTTCAGAATCCGAGAATATTTTTCTCTCTCAAAATCCCGGAGGTTTATTTTTCAAATCTTTCCGTCAAAGCCGACCTTCTTGAAGGCGAAGAAAAGTTTGAAGCGGCAGTGAAAGAGAAAAACCTTTCATTAGATGACCTCATTTCCATGCTTAATATTCTTGCGGATCATTATGACCGGCAAGACGAAAAAGAAAAAGCAAAGATCCAGTTGGAGATCGCAAGAGGGGTATTGAAAGCTTTTGAAAAGGACTTCCCTACCAAATACACAAGATGCGCCTATGATCCGAAAGAAATCGATAAGATATCCAAACGAATTGCCGACATCGATGCCTGAACGATCACAAGAGGGGAAAAAGAGGAAAAACTGCCGCCCGGAAAAATCCGGGCGGCAGTATGGTGGACCCGGAGGGATTCGGAACCAGCGATCCGTTTTGGCGCTTTCGCGCAGAATGACCCGGAGGGATTCTGAACCCTGCGCTTCGCCATCGTTCAGCGTCGCCGTTCGTCAGCCGATGCGAAGCGCCATGCGATCCATCTGCGCGTGACCGCGCAAATGGACGCGGGGTCCTCATCGTACAGTGTCATGATGAATCAAAAGGACGTCCTTTGGACGTCCTTTTGATTCATGGTGGACCTGGAGGGATTCGAACCCTTGACCTCTGCGTTGCGAACGCAGCGCTCTCCCAGCTGAGCTACAGGCCCGCTGCACGGCGCATGGAACCGGGGCTTCCCCCGACCGCCATGATATTATATCATACGCGGCGGGAAAAAGCAATCGTTTTTGAAAAAATTTTTTCTGCAAAATGCGCTCCGCGGCGCAGGCGGGACGCCGTTTACGGGAGCCTCTCCCGCAGTGCCCGCATGTTCTCCGTCGGGTCGGGGAAGGAACGGAGCAGTTTTTTGTAAAACGCGCTGACGTCGGCGTCTCCCAGAATGAGCGAGACCTGGCTGTTCTTTTGGGCGATCGCGCACAGCGCGTCCGCCTGTGCCTGCGTCCAGCCGGTATGGGCGGAGAGTTCCCCTATGAGCGTATGCGTCGAAGCGAAATTCCCGCTGCTCTCCAGCGAGGAGATGAGCTGCTCTTTCCGCTCCTCGTCCTCCTCCAGCATCCGTGCGTACCGCTGCGCTTCGCGCACGCAGGCGTAATACCGGTTCTCCAGCTTCTCGTTTTCCGCCGTCATCAGGATGATCGTCTTGAGCAGCGCGTCGAGCTGCGATCCTTCGCGGTAGTCCGCCGGTGCGTAGTAGCGGATCCGCGCGTCGTTCATCATGCGGAACACCTTGCTTTTGTCGCCGGTATCCGGATCGTACACGCCGACGGAATGACCGCCGTTCGCGTTCACCAGCTTCATGCACGGGACGTCCGTGTCGCTGTCGCCGAGATAGACCATGTTCCGAAACGGAACGCGCAGCGCGTCCGGCGGGAAATAATCGTTGACGCGCGCGTCGTTGATATCGGGGATCCCTTTCTCGATCCGGAACAGAAACTGCGTTTTGTTCGTGAAATTCACGACCTGCGCCGGCCATTTGGCGACGCCGCGCTCGTTGTAGTAGAAGGAACTCGCGTAGATCTCCGTGAATTCTCCCGCGACCTTCGTCCCCTCGATCATCTCCTTCAGTCCGGAGGAAATGATGTAATGCTCGACGGTCACGCCGTGCGCCGCGCCGAAATCGCGCATCCGGGAAAACCAGTCCTCCACGCCGGGATACAGCTTGACCTGCGCGCCGTACTCCATCAGCGTCCGGCGGCTGAAGATCATCGCCCCCTCCGAGGTGTCGAGCATCTGGTACATATAGGCAAGATTGCTGTCCATCCCGTTCGCTTCCGCGCGGGCGTTCGATTCCCGCCAGAATTCGTCCACGTCGTAGCCGACGCTCTGGATGAAGCCCTGCGCCTGCATGTTGTCCGGCGAGAGTGTTTTATCAAAGTCGTAGCAGATCGCGAGAACGGGCGTCTCTCCCTTTTCCCGGCGCACGAACGTCTTGTTCTCCATGCCGTTTCCTCCGTTCCCCCCAAGCGGGGCGTATTTCCGCTCACAGCGAAAGCGCTCTTCCCTCCCACGGCACCTCGTCGGGCACCGGGATCTCCATCCACGCGGCGATCGTGGGCGCGATATCGAGGATGCTCGCCTCCTCCAGCGCGTGCGGTACGAGGGAGGCGTTCCAAAAGAGGATCGGGATCGTCATGTCCTCCGGCATCTCCGTTCCGTGCGAGCGGTCGTGCCCGCCGTGATCCGCCGTGACGACGACCAGATAATCCTCCGGCACCGCGCGGCAGACCGCCTCGATGCAGTCCCAACTCCCGCGAACGGCGCGGAGATACTCCTCGCCCATCCAGCCGGACTTATGCCCGGCGGCGTCCGGCCAGCCGAGATACAGAAACAGAAAGTCCGGTGCGTCCGCGCGCAGGCAGTCGAGCGACAGCTTCGTCACGCGCTCGTTCGCGGCCTCGTAGCCGTACCGATCTCCCGAGAGGAAGCCGATATGCGTCAGCGTACTCGGCCTCGCCAGATCGCGCAGCTCTCCCCAGTTGTAAAACAGCCCGCAGCTCCGACCGGCGCGCCGGACGACCTCGAAGAGCCCGTCCACCGGATCGGGATTCGGAACGAAGGTATTCGTCGTGACCCCGTGACGCGTCGGCGGTACGCTTTGGAAAAGGGAGACGTGACACGGCAGCGTGACGGAAGGCATGACCGTCTGCGCTCCCATGGCGCACACGCTCCGGGCCGGCATTTCTTCGGCGAAGGGATGCCCGCACGCGCGCAGCGCGTCCGGGCGCATGCCGTCCGCCAGGATGAGGACGCATTTTTTCATACGGATCCCGCTTTCCGCCGCCGCGCGGGAACGCGGCGCGTCTTTTTTGTATATTGTAGCATATTCTTTCGGCAAAAGCAAGGTTTTCGGGGAGCCGCGTGACAAAATCCCGGACGGGGCTTGACAGGGGCAGCACCATTCATTATAATGATATTCGGTGCGGCTCCCGCCGCCGATCCATGCCGCCGCCGCGCGGCAGACAGGAGATACAAGCATGCAGCCTACTATCGCAAAGCCGACCGCCCGCCATCTCGAATGGCAGGAGCAGGAACTCGGCATCCTCATCCATTACGTTCTCTATCAGTACTCCGGCGAACGGGACAGCCGGGGCATGCTCCTTCCCTCCGCCTTCGCGCCGAAGGGTTGGGACACGGATCAGTGGATGCGTTCCGCCGCTTCGATGGGCGCGCGCTACGCCATCCTCGTCGCCAAGCACGGCGACGGCTTCGCTCTGTGGAACACGTCGGTGAACGACTATTCCTCCGTCCACGGCGCGGTGCCCGGGGACGTCGTCGCGGACTTCGTCGCCTCCTGCAAAAAGTACGGTCTGAAGCCCGGTCTGTACTATTCCGTCGACGTCAACGGCTACTACGGCATCGAGCACGAGACCGATATCCGTTCGCAGCAGTACAAGGACTACGTCAAATGCGCCGAGGCGCAGTGCGAGGAGCTGTGGTCGCGCTACGGCAAACTGTTTGAGATCTGGTTCGACGGCGGGATCCTTCCGCCCGAGGAGGGCGGACCGGACCTGGCGCCGATTCTGCGCCGGCTCCAGCCGGACGCGCTCTGCTTCCAAGGGCCGAAGGCGCATCCGCACAATCTGCGCTGGGTCGGCAACGAGGACGGTCTCGCTCCGGCGGACTGCTGGGCGACGACGAACGCCGGGGAAGCGCGCTACGACGGCACTGTCCCGGACGAGGAGGCCGGCATCGGCGATCCGGACGGAAAGTATTACTGGCCGGCGGAGACCGACACGTCCAATCACCACCGCTCCGCGTACGGCGGAGGCGGCTGGGTCTGGTTCAGGGAGGGACGCCGTTTCCTTCTCACCCCCGAAGAGATGCTCGACTGCTACTGCCGCTCCGTCGGACGCAACTCGAACCTCCTGCTCGGTATGACGATCCACCCGGACGGCTACTTCGAGGACACGGATCAGTACGAGCAGTTCGGTGAACTGCTCCGCCGGACCTTCTCCGACGAGCGCGTGCTCGCCAAAGCGGAAGGCCTGACGGACGGCACGTCGCTGTCCCTCGGCGGCGAGCACGACGTATCCTATATCGTGCTCCGCGAGGATATCCGGAACGGGCAGCTCCTGCGCGGCTTCCGCGTCACGGCGGACGGGCGGGAGATCCTCGCCGGAAAGTGCGTCGGGCACAAGCGCATCATCCCGACACCCGGTCTGCGCGCCGCGCACGTCGCCGTCGAGTGGACGGACGCCATGCCGGGCGCCCGCCTGCGCGACGTGACGGTCTTCGCGTGAGCGGCGGCCGTACCGGGAGGTGGACGCCGTGATCCCACTGGACGTGCCCGCCGTATGCCCCGTGCCCGTTCCGAAGGAACGCCGCGTCGGGGGAGAGTTTTATCCCGTGTATCCCGCCGTTTCCGCCCCGCCGGAGTTCGCCCGGCAGGCGGACGTGCTGCGGGAGTATATCGCGCGCCTGCACGGCGTGTCCGTCCCGGTCGTCGGGCCGGAGACGGACGCCGGAATCCGCCTGATCCCCGACGGCGCGCTCGCCGGGGAAGCGTATGCGGTCGACGCGGCGCGG
>JAEEYP010000085.1 GCA_016288155.1 Clostridiales bacterium
CCTTGGGACATCGCGGCAATTCAGAAGTTGCCGCAGGCAACTTCAGTACACAGCAGGCTGTCCTGCGCCACGGCAGCACAGCTGAACCTCGGGAATTGCCGGGATCCCGCGCCAGCGGAACCGCGGACGACCGTCCGCGGCGACAGGTCACGTACACAGCAGGCTGTCCTGCGCTCCAACTTCACAATACGCTGTGTACAGTATACCACAAAAGGGGAGAAGCGGCAAGGGGATGTCACAATTTTCTGCCAAAGCGAAAAAGGGACGGTCGATACCGTCCCTTTCCGCCGCGCGCCGCACCGGTCGCGCTCACAGCGCCAGCGGATCGAAGAATCCCCGGCTTCTGTGCACGCAGCGCAGATCGCCCGCCGCACCGCATCCGTACTGCCATACCTCCGGGCGGTACGTGAGCGCCCGTGCCATCGTGCCGCCCCAGTACGCCAGCCACAGACCGCATCCCGGCGGCATTTCCAACCGGGCAAGCAGCCGCGGCTCGGCAAAAAGCATCGGGCGCAGCCCCACCTCCGCGACCGCGTCGAGGAACGTGCCGACCGCCTCCGTGAGCGCCGGAGCGCCGCGCGGCAGAAACCGCTCGTCCCCGCAGTCGCAGACGGCCCACAGCGGGATCATCTCCCGCAGCGGACGGACAGCGTCGAGGAAGCGCCGCGCCTCCGCCGACGCCTCGTCGGCATCCTGCGCGCTGAAGCGGTGATAGACGCCCGCCATGATCCCCGCCTCCCGCGCGCCGCACAGATTCTCCGCACAGCGCGCGTCCCGTTCCGCCAGCCCGACCGCACGCGCCAGCCTCTCGCCGAGCGTCGCCCGCACGAAGGCGAACGAGATCCCGTCCGAGCGGACGGCGCGCCAGTTTACCGCGCCGAATACACCGCTTACGTCGATCCCTTCCACGGCGGTACCCGTCACGGCGCGACGCCGTATACGATCACCGCGCCGTCGCCGCCCGCGCCGGACGAACGGGCGGGACTCGAACCGTAGCCCCGGCCGCCGCCGGAACCGAGCGTTCCCGCATGTCCGCTGCCGTTCTCCATCACAGCGGATCGCCCGCCTTCCGCGAGGAGGGAGGGGCCGCCGCCTTCCGCCGTCCCGGCAAACCATACGGACTGCGCCTGATAGCCGTAACGCGCCGTATAATCGCCCGCCGCGCCTCCGGCCGCCATGTACAGGGAAGTGTCGAGGAACCAACTCGCCTCGCCCTTCTTCCCTGCCGCAGGGCTGTTCCCGGACACGGAGGCGCCGCCCGCGCCGATCCAGAGCGGCACGGATACGCCCGCGCGCAGATAGATCTGCGCTGTCAGGGATTTCCCGCCGCCGCCGCCGATCGGGCCGTCGGAGATCCGGGCATAGGGGCCGGAACCGCCGCCGCCCTGGACCGTCACACGGTAGAGTCCGTTTTTCGACGGATACAGCGACGTGTCCAGCGTGTGAGCACCCGGCATTGTGAAGCGCGTCAGCTCCGTCCACTCTCCGGCGATCTCCCTGTATTCCCCATCGCCGCAGAGCGCCGTGCCCGCACCGGCGTCCGTGCGCACGAGCGCCGCGGCGGCAGCGAGCGCCGATACGTCCTCCCCCGAAAACGTCTCGTCGATCGCGGTACGGATCCGCGCGGCGAGCTCCTCCCCGCCGAGACGGTCCAACACGGACGAAGCGAGCGGCCGACTGTCCGCGATATCTTCCGCGCGAAGCGCCGATGCGCCCGTCCCTACCGTGACGGAAGCCAGCGGCAGTTCGCGGATCTCCTCGCCCCATACCGGCGTGCCGCCCGTCCGCACGGCGGCGGTGATAGTGCGCTGCGGCAGATCGAGCCGGAGCACGACCGCGTCCGTCCGCGGCGCCGCCGCGTTCTCCGCGATCGCAAGCGTCAGCGCCGCCGTGTTCCGGTAAAAATATCCGTCGATCACGGCGGCGCCCGGTGCGATCTGTACGGCGAGCCCGCCTCCCTCGGCGGGAGAGACGGTCAGTCCGTCCGTCTCCGTGACGCCGCTCGTCACGAGCACCGCGGCGACCGCCGCAAAATCCTGTGCCGAATACACGCGATCCGGCACGCCGTCCGTCACGACGGCGTTGAAAGGAAATGATGTTTCCATTCTCTGTCCTCTTTTTTTAAGAATTTCCCGTTTCTCCCACGACGTCCGCACGCACGGTGACGGTCGTCCCGCCGCCGCGCAGCGTCAGCGTGCGCTCCGTACAGAGCGCCGTGACGTCCAGCCCCGCCGCGTCGTCGTATACGGGGAAGAGATCCCCGAGCCGCAGATCCGCCGCCGTGCTCTCGCTCACGCGGAGCGACACGGTGCGCACCGGGCGGCGTCCGGCGAGGATCCGTCTCCCCCGCGCCTCCAGCGCCGCACGGTAAAGCGCCTCGGTACCGTAATCCGCGGCGGAAAACTCCGTCACGCGCTCGAGCACCGCCCTCGGCGGCTGCGCCGCATCGTCCCAGCCGTCGTCAAAGAGTCCCGCCGCCGTCACCGTCACGGCGACACCTCCCTCGCCGAGCACGACGGCGCGGTTCGCGTACCGGCTGAGGTCCTGCGTCCGTTCGCTCCCCGCGAGACCGCCCTGCGTCCGCGACAGAAAGAACGGTACCCTCGCCCGCGGACGCAGCGAGAAAGCGAAGCGCCCGGTCTCCGGCAGAAAAGACAGCCGCATCCCGCATCCCGCCGCGCCGCAGACGGCGCGCAGCGCCGCGAGCAGCGTCGACGGTCCGACGTCCGTGTCCGCTTCCCCGCTCTCCCCCGTCTCCGGGAGATCGAGCGGGCCGGGCAGCGCGGCGGCGCCGAATTCCGCGATCAGAGAAGCGCACAGCGTATCCGCCGCCCCGGTGACGCGGCGGTGTACGGGGATCACGCTCCGCCCGAAATACGACAGAAGTCCGCCGGCCGAGACGGTGACCGTCCCCGCCGCCGTATCCTCGCGCACCGCTTCGATCACATAGGCGTCCTCCATGCCCGGCAGGACGACGATCCGTTCCGGAGAAAATCGCTTTGCCTCGTCGAGCGGTGCCGTCCACGTGCAGGCGCCCGGACGGTCGAACGCCTCCGACGCCGTCAGGGAAAGGACCCTGTCACAGACGGAACGCCATCGCAGCATCCGGTCAAATATCCGCAGTTCCATACGTCTCCTTTACAGATACAGCGGCGCATAGCACAGCGCCAGCCGCACCGATCCGTCGCCCGTGCTTTCCCAGCGGATCGCGTTCTCTCCCGGCATGAGGGAAAAGAAATCGCTGCGCCAATCCGTTTCACCGAGGATCGACGCGCCGTCCGCCGTCACGTCCTTTTTGCCTGCGTTCGTATCGAGAGCGAAGGACTCGCCCGCCGCAAGGACGTGCGCGACCGTCATCGACCGCTCGCCCAGGCGGAGCGTCACCGCGGAGACCGATCCGCCCGCCGCCGTGACGCGCGCCGTGAATCCGCAGGGGACGTCGCCCGGGTTCTCCGCCCACACCGTCCCCTCGGAGCCGATCTGACCGAGTACCGTTCCTGCCGTCAGGACGAGCGGAAAGGTGAGCCGCCCCGCGCCCCCCTGTCCGCCCGCCGTCATCGCCGGGGCGGCAAAATACGCTTCGCTTCCCTCTCCGCTCTCCGCCCGCACCGTAAAGAACGCGGCGTCGCCCGCCGCGAACGGCGGCTCCTCGGAGAATTCCGGCGCCGCGGAGGAAGCCAGGCGGATCGTCTTGCCGTCCGCCGTCAAGAGGAATCCGTCCGCATCCGCCGCGATCCGCCGCAGCCGGCGGCAGCGGACCGAAAGCGACCGCTCCTGTTCCGCTGCGTCCTCCCCCTCCGGGAGGACGTATCCCTCGATCTCCACCGTCCGGCGTCCGCCGGGCAGGCGCGGCGCGCCGGGGCGGAAGGCGTGCAGGACGTATCCCTCCTCGCCGAAGGTGATCTGCCCGTTCCCGTTTTCCATCTTGACCGTATGCCGCGTCATCCGAACACCAGCCTTCCCGTCATCCCGGCGTCGTCCGATTCCGCCGTCAGCGTGAACGGATAGGACGAATCGCGCGAGGAATGGAGCGTCAGCGACGGCGTGCCGGTCTGCGAGGCGATCATCGAGAAGACCATCTCACCGCCGCCCGCCGCCTGCGGCAGCGCGCACCGGAGCACGACGCGCATCCGCGTCCGCGACGCCGGGAGACGCTCCCGCTCCCAGCGTCCCGTCATGTAGGAGAACAGAACGGGCGAGAGGCGGGCGAGCCGCCCCTCCAGCCGTACCCGTTCCCCGAAACGGATCGCGCGCACGAGCCGTCCCGTGTAGTCCGTGATCTCATGGATCCGCGCCGACCAGACGAGCGTCACGCCGCCGCGCGTCGGTCCGGCAAAATACCGGCTGTCCTGTGCCTGCTCCTCCGTCACCGACGCGGGAGCCAGATACAGCCGTCCCGCGCCGAGCCCGATGATTTTTTCTTCATTCTGCAACCTGAGTCGTCATCCTTTCTCTTCCGTCCCGCTCACGATCCGAAAGCACGCCTGCATGTAATACAGCCTCTGGGCGCGGGCGAATCCGAACTCTCCGTACTCGTCCGCGGCGCGCACCGTCATCTCCTCGCCGCTCTCACCGACGGTGAGCACGGCGGCAAAGAGACGTTCGAGCGCCTCCCTCACCGTCTTCTCGTCGGCGCCGTACACGCGCACGACCCATCTCACCTCCCGCGCCAGCCCGTCGCTTTTGCCGGGCAGCGTCCGGTAGACCGCGCACGGTCCCGCACAGCGGCACGGCGCGGGGATGAGAGGCAGCCCCATCGCGCGTCCCGCCGTCTCGTACAATTCCGTAAGTGTCTGTGCCACCTTCTCGCCTCTCTCCTCAGACGTGCATCCGCACGCATTTCACCGACCAGAAGCGTCCGTGACGAACGGGCGTCAGCATCCGGTATTCTCCTCCGTCCACCGCCACGCTCATGCCGCGCAGAAAGCCGCCCGGCGGTGCGCAGCGCGACGGGATGAGCAGCGCCGCCGTCTCGGCGGCGTAGTCCGTCAGCCGGTCCGTCGATTCTTTGGCGCTGCGGCTCGAAACGCAGGCGCGGATCTCACCGAGCCGTACCCGCGTCTCTTTCCCGTCCAAACCGATCTCCGGCACGCCGAACAGCACGCAGCGCACCGTACCGCGCCGCGTCATCGCACGGCCTCCCTGCCGCCCGGATGCCGCAGCGCCCGCAGTGCGGCGAGGATATCGCCGCTGTAGGCGGTACGGTAGTATTCCGATACGCCCGATGCCGTCCGGGAGGAAAGGCCGGCTCCTTCGAGCCGACCGTAATCCTCCTGCGCCATGCGGATCAGAAGCCCGTCCGGGACAGTCTCCCCGGCACTCAGATGGCAGTACGTCCGCGCGA
This sequence comes from Clostridiales bacterium, assembly GCA_016288155.1. GTDB lineage: Bacteria > Bacillota > Clostridia > Oscillospirales > CAG-272 > SIG701. The sequence continues at coordinate 5,345 of JAEEYP010000085.1, forward strand.
ACGCTTCCGCCTCCGCGAGCAGCGCGGCGATCAGCGCGTCCTCTTCCTCATCCGCCGCGTCCAGCCCGAGCCGGACGCGCATTTCCTGTGGCGTTACCATCCGTTCTCTCCCCGCACGGACGAGATCAGAGCGCAAGGGACACGGACGCCTTCACGGCGCCCGCCGCGTCCACGGCGGCCAGCGCGATGCGCGAAGCGCCGCCCGCGTCGACGGTCGATACGCCGTTCCACTCCTGCCAGCCGCTCAGATCGTCCGAGAGGAGCGGCGCGTCCGCGTCCGTCATGTAGCGGACCGTCTGTCCCTGTTCCGTCTGCGCGGTCAGCGTGATCTTGCCGTCCGCGAGCGTCGCCGTCGCCGTCAGCGTCGGCGCGCTTTTGCCGAGGATAACGGAGGAGGTGTCGTCGACGAGCGCGATCACGCCGTGGCGCTCATAGACGATCGTGTTCTCCTTCTTCTCGATGTCGCGGCTCTGTTCGAGCCCCGCCTCGCGCTTGACGAAGAACTTCACCGCCGGCTTCTCCGTGATGATGACCATCCCTTCGGGAACGAGACGGGAGAAAAGCACCGGCACGCCGCACAGCGTACCGAACTGGCCGGTATACATCAGCTCGCCCTGATGCGCCGCCATGAAGTCCGCGTCGGTGCGGATCGCGCTGCGGCCGTCCGTCCCCATCAGAATGAACAGCCCGTCCTCGACTTCGCGGCCGAGATCGCCGAGCGCCTCGACGATATCCGCGTACGTCACGGCGTTCCCCGCGATCGCATGGCGGTTGCGGATCAGCATGAGCTGGGAGAAATACTCGGCGCGGATCTGGTTCGTCATCACGTCCGCCATCCCCTCGAGCGCCGCGTCGATCATCGCCGGATCCTTCATCGCCTCCACGTCGTTGTAGCGGAAGGTCTGCTGATAGCGGCGGACCGTGTACGTCTCCGGGCAGAAAGTCACCGCGCCCGCCGAGCCGTTCGCCTCCCCGGCGTTCAGCATCTCCACCGTACCGCTGTAGGTGTAGCGGTTGATGACCTTCGTCAGGCCGGCGCCCTCCGTCAGGGAATCGTCCACGCTCATCAGCGCGCGCACCTCCAGGCGGGAATTGAGCAGCTCGGTCAGCTTCGTTTCCAGTACGGAATTCTCATAAACAGTATTCGGCATACTTTTTCCTTTCTTTATTCAGTCGTCGGGAGAAGAGGATGACGCCGTCATCCTTCCTCCCCCATCATCTCCGCCAGGCGCGCCACCGGCGTGCGGCAGATCATCTGCGCGGACAGCGGCGCGGCTTCGCCGCAGCCGGGACGCATCCCGCCCGCACGCTCCTGGAGCAGCCGCGCCGCCGCCGTCTCCACCGCCTGCGCCAGCATCCCGACGCGCTCTTCGAGCGTCTCGTCGGTCAGCTCCGTCTCCTCCGGCGTCACGAGGAACGCCGAGAACGCCTCGTCCAGCGCGCGTTCGCGCAGCATCCGCGTACAGCGGATCTCCGTTTCCCGGCGCGCCGCCGCCGTGCGCGCCTTCGTCAGCTCGTTCTCCAGAGCGGTGATGCGCTGCGCGTTCTCTTCCGCCGCGCGGCGCGCTTCCTCGGCACATTCCTCACGAACGGCGGCAAGCCGCGCCTCCCACTCCGCCTCATTCGGCTGCTCCGCCGGAAGTGCCGGATCGAATTCTTCCGTCATGCTTCCTCCTTCTCTTTCGCGGGCGCCGATTCCTCGGCGATCCGCGCCATTTCCGCCGCCGCGTCTTCCACCATCGGGAGCTGCTCCACGACGGTGCGGCGCGACAGGATCCCCGTCAGCTTCCGCGCCATCTCCGCCGATTCCTCCGGAAGTCCCGGAAGGTTGCGCACGAAGTGCATGCGGATCGTCTCCGCGTCGTACCCTTCGCCCATCATGCCGAAGAGGCGGCAGATGCAGCGCCAGCGCTCCGTCAGCGAGCGGCGGAAATACTGTTCCGTCACCGATACGCGGTTCTCGAAATTCAGTAAGCGGTAGCGGATCGCCACGCCGGACAGCGTGCCGCCCGCCAGCGTCTCCTCCGCCATGTCCACCGTGCCGGAGAAGCGGTAGATGTCCTTGGCGATGCGCGCCTTCAGATTCTCGATATACGCGTCGTTGACCGTTTTCGTCAGCCACCGCGCGTCCCCGCCCTCGTCGAGCAGGATCACACGGTCGCGCCGGATCCGCGCCAGGTCTTCCGCGTCCGTCGCGCCCATGCCGGAGATCGCCAGATAACTGTCCGCGAAGAGCTCGAAATCGTTGACGCTCGCGCTCTGGAGCCGGTCGTAGGCGTCGACGAGCGTGAGTACCGGCTCGAAGTCGCCCTGACGGTCGCGGTTGTTGTCGTAAAAGATCACCGGCACCTTCCCGAACCAGTGCGGGCGCCGTCCGCGCGGCAAGAGCGCCGTCCCGTCCCAGACGTAGGCGCGCATATCCCGGTCCGTGTAGACCTCGACGCGCGTCTCTCCGCTGTCCGCCGGGCGGAAAAAGCGGATCGCGTACCGGAGCCGCGGATCGACCGTGTCGTCGTAGACGGGGATCACGGAGGTGACCGGCAGCGGCGTGAAGCGCGGATGCGCGACGTCCTCGTACCAGAGCAGCTCCGCCGCCCGGCCGTACACGGACAGATCGCGCGCCAGCGCGTTGTTCACGAAGCGCTCGCTGTTCTCCGCTCCGACCCGTTCGACCATCGCCGCCGTCCGCTTGTCCGAGGAAGAATAGGCGACGCCGCGCCCCATGAAGTACCCGACCGTGCAGTCCGTGATGTTCCGGCAGAAGGAATTGACGAGGCGGTTGTCCGGCTTTCCGGGATCGCGCGGAGCGCGCAGGATCCCGTGCCGCCCGAGGTAATACGCGCCGAGCCGCTTCAGGCGCGGCAGTTCCGTGCGCATGAACGCCGTCAGGCGGGCAAGAATTTCCGATTCATTTGGCATGTTGTTTTCCTTTCTTTCTCGCAGAAGCCCGCTTGCCGCCGCCGGGTCCCATCCGTCGGAAGAAAGGCTTCCCACCCTGCCCGCGGCGAGCCGCGGGCTTCTGCTTCATATGCCGAGCGCGTCTTTCGGAAGCGTGCGCAGACGGCGGCTGTGCCGCAGCGGCTCCGTCGCGTAGCGGAGCGCCGCCATGGCGTCGTCGTGCACCGGGCAGGGCACGTCCGTCGCCTCGCCGGACGTGCCGTCCGTCATCCAGTGCCACTCCTGCAGTTCCCCGATCACGTGCGGACACGTCTCGTTCACGATCAGCTCGTGCTGTTTCAGAAAATCGATCTGTGCCGCCACGCTCCCCGGTTCCTTGACGACGGCGACCGCCCGCCATCCGGCCTTCTTCCACGTTTCGATCCGGTCCGGCTCCGCCGAATCGCAGTACATCGGCAGCGTCTTCGGGAACGCCGCCTCTTCCGCCATGCGGATGATCTCCGCCGTATCCTTCTCCCGCACGTACAGCTCCCGCAGCACGTGGAGCACACCGTCCCGGATCCCGACGAGAAGAAGACAGTCCGCGTGGTTGAAGCCGAAGTCCTGCGCCATCCAGCAGCCGTCGTACGCCGCCGGATCGTCGGAGAGCGCCTCGGGGCGCCAGCGCGTCAGGATCAGTCCGGTCCGCGCGCTGCCCCACTCGCCGAGCCCGTAGACGGCGTACCCGTCCGGGTCCTGCTCGGCCCGCCGCTCCATGCGCGCCGCGTACTCTTCGCCGATGAACGCGTTGTCGCGGTAGGTGCTGTGATGGAGGAAGACGTCCGGGGAGGGCGGCGCGTCCCAGAAGCGGCGCTTCAGCCAGTGCGCAGCGGAGACCGGATTGAAGGTCAGCGTGATCTGATAATAAAGCCGCGGATTGAATACGGAAAGCTCGCCCCGCAGACGGTCGTCGAGGATATCGAGATCCGCCGCCTCCAGCTCCGTCGCCTCCTCGCACCAGATCCAGGTGAGTTTCCCGCTCTCGAACGCGACGCTCTTCACCCGCTCGCGCTGCTTTCCGTCCTGCATCCCGCGGAAGAGGATCCGCGCGCCGGTAACGAGCGAGGTGAACTCCATCGGTTCCTGCCGGATCCGCCAGAAGCGCGCCGCGTCACGGCCGAAGATCCGGCGCACCGCGCCCAGCAGTTCCTCGAATACGCTGTACCGGCAGGATGCTTCCGTTTTGCGGACGACGAGCAGGTTCGCGCCGTAATAGCGCACGTCCGAGAGACGGAGGATGAGATCCTGCGCGACGTTCAGGCTCTTGCCGGACCCCGCGCCGCCGCAGAGGAGCCGATAGCGCGCCCGCGATCCGTTCGCTTCTCTGAAACAGCGGTTGAAGTATACGGCGGTCTCAGACATACTCGTACCGAACGATCAGCGTCGGTCCGTCCTCCCCCTCCGCCTCCGAGGCGGCGATGACCCTCAAAAGCTCCAGCGCCCGCATCCGGTCCGCGACCCGGATCTCCGGGTCGGCGGAGAACGCGATGCTCTCGTACTCCGCGCGGATCCTTGCGAGCATCTCCCCGGACACGCGCCGTATGATCCGCCGGTCGAGCAGCGCCCGCGCCTCCTCGCTCCTCAAAAGGCGGTACGCCTCGTCCCGCCCGATCCCCGCCGCCCGCGCCGCGCCCGGCAAGTCGTACGCGGCGGAGAATTTTTCCAGAAACTCGTGTTCCCGCTTCTGCATCGCTTCCTCCTGTCCGCAGATAAGAACATCTGTTCTTTTCTGCGTGCAATAGTATAACACAGAACAAGCGTTCTTGTCAATGGGATCCTCCTTGTCTTCTTTGCACAGATTTTTTGGCGCGCGCATGTGCATTCTGTATAATCCCTTTCCCGTTTCCTCCCCGAAATTCTCCGCTCGCCGCCGCCCGTACCGTTCCGTACCCTTTGACTTTTTCCTTCCGATGTGCTATACTGTTATCGGGGCTTCCGTATCGCATTGCGGATCCCTTCCTTATTTCCTTATGGAAACGCTGGTGAAATTCAATGGTCTCCCTTCTCTCGCTGTCCGTCGCGCTTGCCGCCGGACTTCTGCTCTCCCGCTTCGTCAAGCCGCTGAAGCTCCCCGCCGTGACCGGCTATCTCGTTGCCGGGATCCTCGTCGGCCCGTATCTTCTCGGCGCCGTCGGCGTGCCGGGGCTTGGCTTTTCCTCCCGGGAACAGCTCGGCGGGATGGGGATCCTCTCCGACGTCGCGCTCGGGTTCATCGCATTCGCCATCGGCAACGAATTCCGCCTTTCCCAGCTGAAGAAGACCGGTCGGCAGGCGACGATCGTCGGGATTCTCCAGGCGCTCGCCGCCACGCTCTGCGTCGACGCCGTCCTGATCGTCTTTCATCTGTTCTTCCCGGAACACCTCTCTCTCCCCGCCGCGCTCACCCTCGGCGCCATCGCCTCCGCCACCGCGCCCGCCGCAACGCTCATGGTCGTGCGGCAGTACAAGGCGAAGGGTCCGCTGACCGACATCCTTCTGCCCATCGTCGCGCTCGACGACGCCGTCGGGCTCGTCGTCTTCGCCGTCTCCTTCGGCGTCGCCCGCGCGCTCCAGAGCGGGACGGTCGATCTGATCTCCGTGCTCGTCAATCCGCTCGTCGAGATCGCCGCCTCTCTCTCCCTCGGCGCGCTGATGGGATATCTCTTCTCGGCGGCGGAACGCTTCTTCGACTCGAACAGCAAGCGTCTCTGCCTTGCCGTCACCTTCGTCATGCTGACGGTCGGTCTGTCGATGCTCTCCTTCCGGATCGGACCGGTCACGGTAGGTTTCTCTTCCCTGCTCGTCTGCATGATGCTCGGTACTGTCTTCTGCAATCTCTGCGATTTCTCCGCCGAGCTCATGGATAAGACGGACAAATGGACGGCGCCGCTCTTCGTGCTCTTCTTCGTTCTCTCCGGCGCCGAGCTGGAGCTCGACGTCTTCCGCGACGTCCTCATCGTCATCGTCGGCGTGCTCTATATCCTCTCCCGCTCCGCCGGCAAGTACTTCGGCGCGCGGGAAAGCGCGCGTCTGAGCGGTTGCTCCGACACGATCGTGCGGTACCTCGGCATCACGCTCATGCCGCAGGCCGGCGTAGCGCTCGGCATGTCCGTCACGGCGCAGGAGCTCGGCGCGGACGGGGCGCTCGTGCGCAACATCATCCTCTTCTCGGTACTTATCTACGAGCTGATCGGACCGGTCTGCACGCGCATTGCGCTGACCCGCGCCGGCGACATCACGCCGCGCGCCGCGCTCCCCGCCTCCGAGCCGGAGGACGACGACTGAAAAAGAAAAAAGCCCGGGATCCGGGCAAACGGCGGCGCCGGTCAATTGACCGGCGCCGTTTTCTTTTTCTGATGGACGTATTCAGCTGTACGTGCGGATGATCTCCTGGGCGATCTGCCGCCGCGGCACGCAGCGGTCCATCGCCTGCTTCTCCATATACCGGTGCGCTTCCGGCTCCGTCATTTTCAGCTCGCCGATGAGCAGCCACTTCGCGCGGTTGACGAGCCGGATCTCCTCCATCTTTTCCTCCACGGACAGCACCTTTCTCTCCGTCGCGCGGAGCCGTTCCCGCGCGCTCGCCAGCCAGTCGAGCGCCTGCTGCATCGCCGCGCGCGACAGCGGCTTGGCAATGAGAAAAACACCTGCCCCGGCATACTGCTCAAAGAGCTCCGGATACTGCTCCGCCCGCACCATGAGCAGCGCGACCGTATTGCCCGCGCCGCCGGCGTCGGCGGCGAAGCGCGTCCCGTCGCCGTCCGGCAGCGGCGTGTTGACGATGACGAAATCATACTCCCGCTCGGCGAGCGCGCGCTTGGCGGCGCTGACATTGCCGACGGAACTGACCGGATCGTAGCGGGAGGAGGAAAGCAGTCCGAGGAGCGTACCGCTCACCTGCGCGGACGCGCAGACAAGCAGCACACTGTAAACGCGCTCGCTTGAACTCATGGCTCCCCCCTCCTTTCGGATCCGCTTCGGTCACTCTCCGCAGTACAGGCTGCATATCGGCTCCGGGATATGCTCCCGGATGAAGGCGCTCTCCCGCGCGGCGCGGCGCGCCGCCGCAAGGCTCGTCGGCAGCCGGCGCAGCCCGGCAAGCGCCGCCTCGTCCGCCCGGAACAGATTCAGATCGACCGGCGGCGGCAGCGCGGTCCCCTGCCGGATCCCGTCCAGTCCCGCCCAGATCAGAAGCGCGAACGCCAGATACGGATTCGCCGTCGGATCCGGCGAGCGCAGCTCCGCTCGCCGGAATTCACCCTCCGCCGCGGGGATACGCACGAGCTGGGAACGGTTCTCCCGCGACCACGAAACGTACCCCGGCGCCTTCTGCCGTCCGAGGCGGCGGTAAGACGCCTGTGTCGGATTGAGGAACGCCGTCATTTCCTCGATATGCGCAAGGATCCCTGCCGTCACGCGGGAGGTACGCTCCTCCCCAGTCGGCTGCACGGACAGATTGATATGGAAGCCGCTGCCCGGCTGCCCGTCGATCGGTTTCGGCGAAAAATCGGCGTACAATCCGCTGCGCTGCGCCGCGGTGCGCACGACGAGCTGAAAGATCTGCGCGTTATCCGCGGCGGACAGCGCGTCGGAATAGCGGAAATCGATCTCGTTCTGACCCGGCCCCGCTTCGTGATGCGAGCTCTCCGGGCGGATGCCCATCTGCTCCAGCGTCAGGCAGATCTCGCGGCGGACGTTCTCGCACCGATCCGCCGGCGCCACGTCCATATAACCCGCCCGGTCGCAGGGTCTGTCCGTCCGCTCGCCCGCCTCGTCCAGCTCGAACAGGTAAAACTCCTGCTCAGCGCCGAAGCAGAACGCGACGCCCGCCGCCTCCGCTTCCGCGACGGCGCGGCGCAGTACGCTGCGCGTGTCGCAGACGAAGGGCGTGCCGTCCGGCTTCGTGATGCGGCAGAGCATGCGCATGACGCGCCCGTGTTCCGGACGCCACGGCAGAGGGATCAGCGTGTCCGGCTCCGGATGGAGCAAAAGATCGCTCTGCTCCTCGCCGCCGAAGCCGGGGATCGCCGAAGCGTCGAACGCGATGCCGTACTCAAAAGCGCGCGGGAGTTCCTCGGGCATGACGGAAATATTCTTCTGCGTCCCGAACACGTCGCAGAAAGCGAGGCGGATGAACTTGACGTCCTCCTCCTGCACGTACTGGATGACCTCGTCCTTCGAATACTTCATTGCTTTCTCCCCTTCCGAATTCTTCAGTTCGCCACGTACATCTGCCGATACGGATTCTTGCTGTCCGGCGTCACGACGGTGAACGGCGCGGACAGCACCTCCCCGGCGTCATACCCGAACAGACCGCAGAACTCTTCCACGTACGGTCTCAGCTGCGCCATATCGTCCGGCCCGGCGGACGCGGCCGTCACCTGTTCCGGAAAAACGATATCCCGGCAGTCCGAGCGGAGGAACATCTTCCCGCCGTGCATACCGGTGCAGGGGAATCCCCCCACGATCTTCTCCCCCGGCGTCCGGAGGCCCAACACGACGATGACGCCGCCCGCCTGATATTCGCCGAGGAAGGATCCGGCGCATCCCCCGATCACCATCACGGGGATCTTTTCCCGATACGCCTTCATATGGATCCCGGCGCGGTACCCGGCGTTCCCTTCCACGTAGATCCTGCCGCCGCGCATGGCGTATCCCGCCGCGTCGCCGATGTTCCCGTGAACGACGATCCTGCCCTCGTTCATGGTATCGCCCACGGCGTCCTGCGCGTTCCCCATGACGGTGAGCGTTCCCCCGTTCAGGTAGGCACCGAGCGCGTTGCCCGGGATCCCGCGGATCTCGACGGAGCGGCCGCTCATCCCGGCGGCGATGAAGCGCTGTCCGCAGCATCCGTCGACCGTGCAGTCGCCGCCGCTTCGGCGGATCGCCTCGTTGAGCGCCTTATGATCCATTCCAGATGCATGTATGTACATAATATTATACCATTCCTTCAAACTTTTTTCTACGGATTTCCCGTGAAAACGCGAAGGTCGTCGCCTTTTTTTTCAGGATATCGAAATTCACGGAGGAGAGCGGCGTCTTCTCGCGGATCATGGCCGTGTAGATCCCGGCGCGCTCCTCGCATCCGACGAGGATGAAGCCGAGCAGCCGATCGTCCTTCGTGAACAGCCGCTTGACGGAACCCTCCGTCTTCTCCTCGTACATATCGCCGTCGTACGTCCCCGCCGTCATGATGTGGAGTCCGAAAAAGCCGATCGAATTCATGGGGATCGCGCAGTCGAACGCCGCCTCGCCGCCCGCCATGTTGACGCCCGCCGTCCGCCCCTGCATCACGGCGTTCGGCAAAATCGCCAGAACGCGCCGCGTACCGCAGGAGATATCCTCGCTCTCCGTACAGTCCCCGGCGGCCCAGATCCCGGGCACGGAGGTCTCCATGCGCCCGTTCACCGCGATGCCGCGTCCGACCTCCCCGCCGATCTCGCGCAGAAGCCCCGTATTCGCCCGGACGCCGACGGCGAGCACGAGCACGTCGTAGTCCACGACCGCGCCGCTCTTCATCTGCGCCGTCCCGCCCTTGAACTGCCTGACGCTGTCGCCGAGCAGGAAGCGGATCCCATGCTTCTCCAGGTGCTTCTGCACCATCCCGGCGCACTCCGCGTCGAGGATGCTCGACAGCACGCGGTCCGCCAGATCGCAGACGGTGATCTCCGCGACGCGGCCGCACAGCCCCTCCGCGCATTTCAGTCCGATCAATCCGGCGCCGACGATGAAGACGCGCGACGTTTTGTCCGTCGCTCCCTCCAGCGCGAGCGCGTCGTCGAGCGTCATGAAGGAGAAGGTGCGCGGCACGCTGTCGAGCCCTTCCATCGGAGGCACGAACGGCGTGGACCCCGTCGCCAGACAAAGCGCGTCGTACGGCAGCACCGTGCCGTCCTCCGCCTCGACCTCACGGCTCTCCGGACGGATATGGGCGGCGCGGGAGCCGTACAGCACGCGGCAGCCCATCCTGTCGTAGAAATCCGGGTCCCGGTACCGCATCCGCTCCGGATCCGTCTTCCCCTCCAGATAATAGGAGATCAGCGGACGGCAGTATACGTCGTGCTTCTCCTCCGAGAGGACGGTGATCTCCCCCTCCCGGTCGACGGAGCGGATCCCCTCGATGCACCCGGCGGCGGCGACGCCGTTCCCGACGATCACATATCGCTTCACTCTGCTTCCCCCCGTTCCTCATAGACGATCGCCCGGTTCGGGCAGCCGGTCACGCACGCCGGCTTCCCGCAGGCGTTCTGCAGACACAGCTCGCATTTCTGCATCACGCCGTCCGCGCCCGGCGCGAGCGCGCCGTACGGACAGACGAGTACGCAGGTCAGGCATCCCACGCAGCGGCTCCGGTCGACCCGGATGACGCCGTCCTCCCTGGACAGCGCGCCGGCGATACAGCACTTGACGCAGAGCGGATCCTCACAGTGCCGGCAGGATACCGCGTAGGTGATCTTATCGTCTCCCTCGACGTGGATCCGCGGGTAGATCGGCTTTCCCTTGAGCGCCAGCACCATGTCGGACAGCCCGGAATTGGCGAACGCGCAGTTGTATTCGCAGAGGTGACAGCCGAGGCACCACGGTTCGTTCACATATACTCGTTTCATACGCTCATTCCCCCGCATGGGAGATCCCGAGGATCTCCAGTTCCTTCTCGTTCAGCCCGACGCCGCGCAGCATCAGCCGATTCCCGCGCAGCGCTTCGATCGAATTAATGCCCATGCCGCCCATGAGTTCCATGATCTCGTGCCGCCAGGCGGTCATCAGGTGCACGAGCCGTTCGCTCCCGACGTCCGGATTGAGGCGCTTCACGAGATCGGGACGCTGCGTGGCGATGCCCCAGTTACACTTCCCGCTCTGGCAGGTGCGGCAGAGATGGCAGCCGAGCGCGAGCAGCGCCGCCGTGGCGACGTAGCACGCGTCCGCGCCGAGGGCGATCGCCTTCACGACGTCGGAAGCGCTGCGAACGGAGCCGCCGACGACGAGCGAGACGTTGTTGCGTATCCCCTCGTCGCGCAGCCGCTGATCGACGGCGGCGAGCGCCAGCTCGATCGGAATGCCGACGTTGTCGCGGATCCGGGTCGGCGCCGCGCCCGTCCCGCCGCGGAAGCCGTCGATGGCGATGATGTCCGCGCCGCTGCGGGCGATGCCGCTCGCGATCGCCGCGATATTGTGGACGGCGTCAACCTTGACGATCACCGGCTTGCGGTACTCCG
>JAEEYP010000086.1 GCA_016288155.1 Clostridiales bacterium
CCCAAAATCATGAGGAGGAATTGTATTGGAGGAAATGAATGACGGAAGACGATGGCATGACGATGATGACGCAGCAGGATCTGTTCGATGAAGCGAACGGCATCCGACATTTCCAAACGATCGACAGCGACGCGCTCTTCGACATGCAGCTCGCGCGGCGCAGATACGTCGTCGAAGGACTGCTCACGGAAGGGCTCACGCTGCTGACCGGCGACCCGAAAATCGGCAAATCGTTTTTCGCGCTCAGCCTGAGCGTCTCCGTTGCGAAGGGCGTTCCGTTTCTCTGCTTCCCGACGCAGAAATGCGGCGTGCTCTATTTCTGCTTTGAAGACGACGCGAAGCGTCTGCAGCAGCGTCTTTTCGAGATGTCGGAGGAGGCGTTCTCCGGCCTGCATTTCTGTCAGGAGATCCTGCGCCTCGGCGAAGGATTCATCGAGACGCTGTCGTCGTATCTGACGGAGCATCCGGACACGAGGCTGGTCGTCGTCGACACGCTGAATTATATCCGCCCGGATAAGTTCACGACGAACATGTACAAGAGCGACTACGACGACATGATCCTTCTGCATCAGCTCGCGCAGAAGTTCAGCGTCGCGCTGCTGCTCGTTCATCATCACCGCAAGGCGCTCGGCAAGGACGATCTGCACGCGGTGTCCGGATCGACGGGGCTGACCGGCGGCGTCGACAACTGCATCAGCATCGAGCGTCCGCGGCGCAGCGAGAAGTCCGCCGTGCTCAAGGTCGTGAGCCGCGACATGGAATCGTTCGAGATCAAGACCGCCCCCTGCCCGGAAAAAGGGCAGGGGACGGTTGTTCTTATTATCCGAGAAGCAAAAGAAGAAATCGATAGCTGGTACCAAGCCCGCAGCATCATGTGCTTTTGGGGGGAACCCAACTCGGAAAAATCCGGACTATCGATTTCCAATAATAGTATATCATAAACCGAACCGACTGTCAACTCGAAAAGCAAAATGCTTACTGCTGGCAGATCACCGGGACTTTGCTGCATCCCTCAGCAATGTCAGACGTCTGAAAAACATATCCCGTCGGGCATCATCCGAAAACCTTGATTCGTCCTGTATGTGTTCCGTCTGTAACTTCTGCCTTTTCTACGGATTCTCTCTGGAGTTCCGGAAAAAGCAGGAGTATGATTGTGGCAAACCCACGAAAGTAGTTCAAACCCATATCATTTTTGCTTCGCAAAAATGAGGGGGTCGAACCGTAACATTCTGCGAAAGATAAAAGAGGCAGTAAATTGCCTCTTTTATCTTTGGCGGAGAGGAAGTGATTCTGAACCCCGGTTTTGCGCGGAGTGCAGCGGGGGCAGGGCACAGCGCCGCAAAACCTTATCATTTTCGCTGGCGCGAAAATGAGGGGTTCGGATCATGCAGTTTCGTGAAAAACAGGAGAAGCCCGAAAGGGCTTCTCCTGTTTTTGGCGGAGAGGATGGGATTCGAACCCATGGTTCCTTTCGGAATCGCTGGTTTTCAAGACCAGTTCCTTAAACCGCTCGGACACCTCTCCGTATTCGATTGTGCGAAAAGTGATAGAAAACTGATAGATGCGGATCCGTTTCCCTGCGTGTCAAGTCCGCGAAAAACGCAGAAAAACGGAGAAAAAACGAGAAATCAAGAGATTGACCGCTATATCGAGTGACGAACGTCCTCCGATTTCAAGACCGCCTCGTTATGACCGCTTCGATAACCCTCCGTGTCCCGTCACGCTCCATATCATAGCACATTTTCCCCGGAATGTCAAGCCTTTTTCGGACGGTCGGAAACGGAGGCGGTCGGTATCCCCGACCGCCTCCGGCACAAAGACAGGGTCATTGCTCGACCCGCACGGTGAAATCCCGCTCGAAGCGGCGGCGGAGCGCGTCGAGCGGCTCGCCGCGCAGCGGCTGCGTCGCCGCATAGGCGTACGTGAGTCCCATGGCTTCATACTTGCCGCTCCCCAGACGATGGAAGGGAAGAAGATCCACCGCCCCGATCCCCATGCCGCCGAGCGCCCGGCAGATGCCGTCGACGGACTCGTCGTCCGTATTGAAGCCGGGGATCAGCGGGATCCGGATCCGCACGGATTTCCCATCGGCGAGCAGGCGGCGCAGATTGTCGGTGATCCTTGACAGGTCCCCGCCGATCACCGTCCGCATGAGCGTCTCGGACGCCGTCTTGAAGTCGTAGAGATACGTGTCCGTATAGGGATTCATTCTCTCAAAGTTGGCATAGGGCACGTATCCCGCGGTATCGACGTATACCGAGATCCCCTCCCGGCAGAGCAGGGAAGCGAGCTGTGCCGCGCCCTCGGACTGGAGCATGACTTCGCCGCCGCTGAGCGTGACGCCTCCGCCGCTTTCCGCGAAGTAGTCGCGGTCGGCGAGCAGCTCCGGCAGCAGCGCTTCGCACTCGACCGACATGCCGCGGACCTCCCGCTTGCCTGTCGCCTTGTAGAAGAGCTGCGCCGGCTGCGGGGAGATCGTTTCGGGATTGTGGCACCACGGGCAGCGGAGCGGGCATCCCTTGAAGAAGATCGTCGTGCGGATCCCCGGTCCGTCGCCGAGAGAGAAGTGCTGGACGTTTGAAATATTGAGCAGCATAACGGCGGCGCTTACTCCTGCTGGCTGCGGCTGAGGATGTCGTACTGGACGTCGCGGCCGAGCGTGACGTAGTAGGCGGAGAAGCCGGAGACGCGCACGACGAGATCGCGGTAATTCTCCGGGTGATCCATCGCGTCCACGAGCACCTCGCGGGAGGTGGCGTTCATCTGGAGCTCCTGCCCGCCGTTCTTGAAGTAGACGCGGATGAGCGCGGCGAGCGCGCGCAGGCGATCGCCCTGGAAAGCGGACGGGGAGAACTTCTGATTGACGACGGTGCCGCCCGCCGATTTCGTGTAGTCCGGTTTGGAGACGCTGCGGAGCGCGACGGTCGCGCCGAGGTGGTCGCGCCCGTGCGTCGGAGAGGCGGCGTCGGAAAGCGATTCGCCGCGCAGCCGCCCGTCCGGCGTCGCGTTCACTTCCTGACCGGCGGAAATATTGGCGGTATTCGCCGCCATCAGGACGTAGTACGGACCGCCGTCGCGCGTATGATGACGGGAGAAGCAGGCGTTGATATAATCGAGGAACCACACGGCGTACTTGTCGACGAAGTCGTCGCCGTTGCCGTATTTCGGGGCGGCGAGCAGTTTTTCACGCAGCTCCTCGTACCCCTCGAAGTTGGCGTTCAGCGCGTCGCGCAGCTCGGCCAGCGTCGCCTCGTGATCGATGAAGACGACCTTCTCTACGGCGGCAAGGGAATCCGCCACGGTGCCGACGCCCATGGCGCACGCGCCGTGGACGGAAGGATAGAGCGCGCCGCCGTTGTTGATATCCATGCCGCGGCCGATACAGTCGTAGCAGAAGCAGGAGAGGAACGGCTCGTTCACGGCTTCCTGACTGAGCAAGTCGGTGCGGTTGTGGATGCGGAGACAGTATTCGCTGACGCCCCAGTCGAGCTGCGCCTCGAAGTTCTTCATGAACTGCTCCATCGTGGTGATGGATTCCGCCTCGCCGAGCGCGAGCCCGCAGGACGCGGTGGACTGAGACATACCGTTATTGAAGACGTAGTCGAGGAAGAGCGGGGTATTGAAGCGGTCGTCCACCCACGGCGGCTGCTTCCCGGTGATGAAGTTCTCGATGCAGCCGACCATCGAATAGTTGTACACGTCCTCGCGGGCGTAGCCGTAGCGCGACAGGCCGGGGATGTTCACTTCGTCGTTCATAAGCGCCGGATAGCCGAGCCCGGTGCCGATGCTTTTCAGGCATTCGATGAGGAAATCGTCCGGCGTGTCGGAGCGGATGCGCGCGGAGAGGTTCGGACCGGGGATATTGCAGTTCTTCACCGCTTCGACGACGCAGTAGCTGAGCTCGTTCACGGCACAGGAGCCGTCGGGGGCGGTCCCGCCGACGCAGATGTTGACGACGTCGCCGAGCAGTTTGATGAAGACGTTCTCGAGCAGTTCCACGGCGAATTCCCGCGTGATGATCCCGTCCTCGACGTCCTTTTTATAGAACGGCCAGAGGTACTGGTCGATCCGCGCGAGCGCCATGGCGTAGCGCCCTTCCATGAGGAAAGCCGTATGGCAGAACCACACGAGCTGGAGCGCTTCGGCGAAATGCCGCGGCGCGCCGTCGAGGAGCGCCCGGCAGTTGCCGCGGATGAACGCGAGCCGCTCTCCGTCGTAGGCGGGATCGCCGATGAGCGCGTCCGCCGCGTCGGCGTAGTGGGCGATCATGGCGGTGAAGCCCTCGAGCGTGATGCGCATGTCCTTCAGCGTTTCGACGCGTTTCCCGTCGTGCGCGTGGCGTTCGAGCGAGCGGTCGACGTCGTCGATCAGACCGCCGACGCCCTTCGAAAGGATGACGCGGTAATCCGGCGCGTAGTGGTCGTTATTCGTTCCGAAGTGACGGCGGCCGAGCATGCCGACCATGTGCTCCGCGTACTTGAGCTGTTTCTCTTCCTCTTTTACGAACAGGCAGTGACCGTTCCCGGTGATGAGCTCGTGGGCGAGGATGCGCGGCTTCGGCGCGGAGAACAGCGAATAGAGCATGTTGGCACGGATCCGCTGCGGCGCGGCGTTCGGATCCTGACGGAGACCGATAAACTTGAAATAGTGGGGGGCGTAGGCGCCTTCGGGCGTGTGCCGGAGATCTTCCCGGAGGTCTTCTCGGAGAGCGTTTGACGGCTTCATGGCAGACTCCTTTGAATATAGAATTAGGATGTTCTTTATGGATTCATTGCCGCGGGAAACGGGAGCGTTACTCCTGCTGGGTGCGGCTGAGGATATCGTACTGGACGTCGCGGCCGAGCGTGACGTAGTAGGCGGAGAAGCCGGAGACGCGCACGACGAGATCGCCGTACTTTTCCGGATGCTCCATCGCGTCCACAAGTACCTCGCGGGAGGTGGCGTTCATCTGAAGCTCCTGCCCGCCGTTCTTGAAGTACACGCGGACGAGCGCGGCGAGCGCGCGCAGATGGTCGCCCTCAAAGGCGGAGGGGGAGAACTTCTGATTGACGACGGTGCCGCCCGCCGATTTCGTGTAGTCCGGTTTGGAGACGCTGCGGAGCGCGACGGTCGCGCCGAGGTGGTCGCGTCCGTGCGTCGGGGAAGCGGCGTCGGAGAGCGATTCGCCGCGCAGCCGTCCGTCCGGCGTCGCGTTGTCGCTCGCCCCGGCGGAAATGTTGGAGATGTTCGCCGCCATCAGGACGTAGTACGGACCGCCGTCGCGGGTACGGCGGCGGGAGAAGCAGCCGCTGATGTAGTTGAGGAACCACACGGCATACTTGTCGGCGAAGTCGTCGCCGTTGCCGTATTTCGGCGCGGCGAGCAGCTTGTCGCGCAGCGCCTCGTACCCCTCGAAGTTGGCGTTCAGCGCGTCGCGGAGCTCGGCGAGCGTCGCATCGTGATCGGTGAAGACGACCTTCTCCACGGCGGCGAGGGAATCCGCCACGGTGCCGATGCCCATGACGGCGGCGCCGTGCACGGACGGATAAAGGCTTCCGCCGTTGTTGATATCCAGCCCCCGTCCGATGCAGTCATGGCAGAAGCAGGAGAGGAACGGCTCGTTCACGGCCTCCTGGCTGAGCATGTCGGTGCGGCTGTGGATATCGAGACAGTGTTCGCTGACGCCCCAGGCGAGCTGCGCCTCGAAATTCTTCATGAACTGATCCATCGTCGTGATGGATTCCGCCTCGCCGAGCGCGAGCCCGAAGGAGCCGCAGGTTTGGGAGACGCCGTTGTTGAAGACGTAATCGAGGTAGAGCGGCGTGTTGAAGCGGCTGTCCACCCACGGCGGCTGCTTCCCGGTGATGAAGTTCTCGATGCAGCCGACCATCGAATAGTTGTATACGTCCTCGCGGGCGTAGCCGTAGCGCATAAGTCCCGCGAGATTGACCTCGTCGTTCATGAGCGCCGGATAGCCGAGCCCGGTGCCGATGCTTTCAAGGCATTTGAGCAAAAAGTCGTCCGGCGTGCCGGGCATGATGCGCGCGGAGAGATTCGGTCCGGGCACGCGGCAGTTCTTTACCGCCTCGACGACGCAGTAACTGAGCTCGTTCACGTCGCAGGAGCCGTCGGGGGAGGTGCCGCCGACGCAGATGTTGACGGTGTCGTTTACGATCTTTATGAAGACGTTCTCAAGCAGCTCCACGGCACGAGAGCGCGTGAGGATCCCGTCCTCGACGTCCTTTTTATAGAACGGCCAGAGGTACTGATCGATCCGCGCGAGCGCCATGGCGGAGCGCCCCTCCATGCGGAACGCGGTGTGGCAGAACCACACGAGCTGGAGCGCTTCCGCGAAGTGCCGCGGCGCGCCGGATACGAGCGCCCGGCAGTTGCCGCGGATGAACGCGAGCCGTTCTCCGTCGTAGGCGGGATCGGCGGCGAGCGCGTCCGCCGCGTCGGCGTAATGGGCGATCATGGCGGAGAAGCCCTCGAGCGTGATGCGCATGTCCTTCAGCGTCTCGACGCGTTTCCCGTCGTGCGCGTGGCGTTCGAGCGAGCGGTCGACGTCGTCGATCAGACCGGGAACGCCCTTTGAAAGGATGACGCGGTAGTCCGGGGCGTAGTGGTCGGCGTTCGTCTTGAATTTCCTGCGGCCGAGCATGTTGACGATCCGCTCCGCGTAGGCAAGATACGCCTCCTCTTCCAAAGCGAAGAGGCAGTGGGTGTTGCCGGCGATGAGATCGTGCGGGAGGATGCGCGGCTTCGGTTCGGAGAAGAGCGCGCGGATCATGTTGGCGCGGATCCGCTGCGGCGCGGCGTCCGGCTCCTCGCGGATCGCGCGGAATTTGAAACAGTGAGGAGCGTAGACGCCCTCGGGGACGGCAAGGATCTCTTCTCTGAGAGCTTGAGTAAGGCTCATGGCAGACTCCTTCGGCCGTGCGGTATGGCGCTTGCACGGTGCTGCCTATAGTATAATACATTTCCCCGGATAAGTAAATAGACAATCTTCATGCATCTTGACAATCTTACACGAAAATCGTATAATTGTGAAGGAGGTGACGGTATGGAGACGGTCGATTATACGGAACTGCCGCGGATCCGCTTTGCCCATGTTTTTCAGGCGGAACAGTACGAATTTTTGATGGGAGAAGCGCCGGACCGCGCGGAGATCACCTATATCGCGGACGGGGAGATCACGGTGCGCAGGGAAGGGGAGAGCTATGTTCTGCACAAGGGGGACGTCCTCTGCAATCTGCGCACGGCGCCGCTCGAGATCCGGGCGCCGACCTTCCACTGCCACCATACCGTTCAGTTCCGCGCCGCCCGGGAGGTGCTCGACGCGCCCGGCGCGCTCCGCCTCCCGCTTATCACGCGCGCGCAGGACGGCACGTCCCGCATCTGCGAGCTGATCGACGAGTGCATCTACCGTCCGACCGGACAGAAGGGAGGCGCCGCAAGGGATGCGGCGTACGTTCTCGGCATCCTCTGCGAGATCGACCGAGTGTGCCGGAGCGCCCGGCACCTGTCGCAGAACGCCGGGACGCTGCTTACCGAGCGGGCGATCCGTTATATCCATCGGCATATCCACGACCCGATCCGGCTCTCGGAGATCGCGGCGCATCTCGGCGTTTCCGAGGGATATCTGTGCAGTACGTTTTCCGCGAACGCGGGGGTATCCGTCATCCGATACGTGAATTCCATGAAACTGCAGGGGATCCGCGAACTGATCGAAAGCGAGAACGTCAGACTCTACGAGGCGGCGGCACAGTACGGCTACTCCGATCCGAACTACGTCAGCACGCTGTACAAGCGTACTTTCGGACACACCGTCACCGCGAAGCCGAACCGTCCTCTGTCCTCCGGCGAAGAGAAACGGGAAAAGAAAAAGGAGACGACGTGACCGCCGTCTTCCGTTACGCGTCGGGAGCGCCGTCTTCCGGGGACTCGTCGTCCGGCGCGGCGTCGGAGGGCGAGCCGAAACGACCGCGGCCGCGCAGGATCATGCCGATCCCCAAAGAGAGCACGACGGCGAAGGCGGCGGCGCCCGAGATCACCTCGAGGACGTAGGCGGCGCCGGACGTCCCCTCACCGAACGTCGTGAGCAGAGAGCGCTCAAGGGAGAGTACGGACGCCGTTGCCGCCGCGAGCGAAAAGTTCCGCAGCGTGAGGATCCACAGCGACTTTCCCTGCCGTGCGCGGACGATGTTCCGGACGGCGAGGAAAGTCATGAAGACGGTGTACGCGGCGATCGTGATCATGATGATCTTATTGTGCGCGCGGGCGACGGGGAAGAGAAAACTCAGCCCGACGGAGAGGGCGAGAATCGCCGCGAGAAAGATCATGGCGACGCCGCACCGCGTCGCGGTGCCGTGTTCCGTGCGCCGCTTCGGGCTCCCCATGCGGAGCGTGACGACGGAGAGGCGCATCCCGCCGAGCATCAGATAATAGGCGCCCATCGTCGCGAACCAGACGGAGCGGTACACGATGCCGAGCGCGCCGTTGAACACGCCGTAGATCAGATTCCACCCCATGCTTCCGCACGCGAACATCAGCGCGCGGAAAAACCTGTCGGAAAGCAGCCGCTTCCCGATAGGTTTGGCATGGGGCAATTTTCTGTTCTTCGCTTCTTTCATATTCGCTTCCGTCCGGCGTTCTTCTCAGAAGACCCGTCCGCCCCCGGCGGACACGGATACAGGTATTATAGCAAAAACGTTCGGATTTTGCAATCCGCCGCGCGCGATCAGAAGATCATTTCGCACTTCACCGCACGATGCGGATGCGCCAGAGACGGTTGTTCGCGCCGTACCGCGCGCATACCGTGTGATCAAACGGGTTCGGCCCCGTCGTCTGCATCCATTCGCAGACGCAGATCCACGCTTCGCCGTCGCTGATCTCCGTGACGCAGAAATTTCCGAGACGCGCGCCCATCTCCGGCACGGCGATCCGCTCCGTGTCCCGCACGAGGCAGTCGCGCTCCTCGTCGAAGCGGGCGAGGAAGAGCGGCGCCCGGCGGCGGAAGATATGCGCGTTGTGCGGCGTCTCCCGCGTGTAGACGAGGAACAGCCCGTCGGGGAAGCGGAGCCAGCCCTGCTGCGTGTTGCGGCTCGTGAGGATCTCCCCGTCGTCCCACCGCCATTCGGTCGGC
Organism: Clostridiales bacterium; assembly: GCA_016288155.1. GTDB lineage: Bacteria > Bacillota > Clostridia > Oscillospirales > CAG-272 > SIG701. Next base: position 9,125 of record JAEEYP010000086.1, read on the forward strand.
ACGGTGAAGCGCATCCCGTCTTCGCTTCTGGCAAACCAGCCGATCTCGTCGGAGCGCATCGTCAAGTAGTACGTCCCGCCCAGTTTCGTCAGCCGCGGCTCGCAGAGCCCGCGGGCAAGGTCGTGGCGCGTAATGGACGGGCTGCTCTCGAGCCACCGCAGCCGCCCGTTCTCCACGGCGAAGCGGAACACGGCGACCTCGGCCTGCCGCCGCGATCCCGGCCGCCCGTAGGCGGGGATGAGGACCGTCCCGTCGTCGTCCTCCAGCGGCTCCATGAACGTCAGCGCGTCCCATTCCTCCGTCCCCGGCGGGGAGACGAATTCGCACGACGTGAACGTCATCGCTTCCGCGTCGAACGCTCCCGTCAGCGCGCGCATGATGTTGCGTCCGCTCAGGATGGGGCTGTGCCCGTCGGTGTAACGGGTCTCGCGGCCGAGCGCGAAGCAGGAGTTCGTCGCTTTGTGATAATACGCGTTCAGCGCGCTGACCGTGCGTACGCCGTCCTCGTTCTTCTCCGGCAGTCCGTTGAAGAGCCGCGGGGCTGAAAAGCTCCTGCCGCCGTCTTCGCTTGTGAGGACGTAGCGGTCGCCGAACACGTCGCTGCCGCTGAGGAACAGCGTCGTGTAGTCGATATGCAGCCGCCCGTCCGGCGTGCGGAACGCTTTCGGCGCGATGCAGCAGGTCTTCCCGTCGTACCCCTCGGCAACGACGTCACGGTACATCGTATAGGCGATCTCTTTCATTGCGCTCCCCTTTGCCGTAAAACTGTACATATTTTATCATAGCTGCGGCGAAATGTCAAGGTAAAGCGAACACTGTCGGAAAACGGCGGGAAGCGGAGCCGCGCGCCGTCCGCCGTTCACGAAAATTTCACACGCGGCATGGGGGAATGTTCACAGGATCCGCGCTATAATAAAAAAGTAAGGGATCGGTATGATAATTCCCGCGGACGCGGGATCCGGCTCCCACGGAGGAACGTATGCTGAAACTCCATGGCATTCAAAAGGAATACAAAACGGGCGAGCTGCTCCAGCGGGCGCTGGACGGCGTCTCGCTTTCTCTGCGCGACAGCGAATTCGTCGCGGTGCTCGGTCCGAGCGGATCGGGCAAGACGACGCTGCTCAATATCATCGGGGGGCTCGACCGCTACGACAGCGGCGACATGGAGATAAACGGCGTCTCGACGAAGGAATACAAGGACCGAGACTGGGACACCTACCGCAACCACAGCATCGGCTTCGTTTTCCAGAGCTACAACCTGATCCCGCACCAGTCCGTTCTGGCAAACGTCGAGCTCGCTTTGACGATCGGCGGCGTATCGCGCCGGGAGCGGCGGCGGCGCGCGAAGGCGGCGCTCGCCGAGGTTGGTCTCGCGGGACAGGAGCACAAAAGACCGAACCAGATGTCCGGCGGGCAGATGCAGCGCGTCGCCATCGCGCGGGCGCTCGTGAACGATCCGGATATCCTGCTCGCGGACGAGCCGACCGGCGCGCTCGATACGGAAACGAGCGTGCAGGTCATGGAGCTCCTCAAACAGGTCGCCGAGCGGCGCCTCGTCGTCATGGTCACGCACAATCCGGAGCTGGCGGACGCCTACGCGACCCGCATCGTGAAGCTGCGCGACGGGAAGATCGTCGGCGACAGCGATCCGTATTTCCCGGAGACGGAGGAGAAGAAAGCGGCGAAGAAGCAGAAAAAGGCGGGCATGTCCTTTCTGACCTCGCTTTCCCTCAGCGCGCAGAATCTGCGGACGAAGAAGGCGCGCACGCTTCTCACCTCCTTCGCCGGATCGATCGGGATCATCGGCATCGCGCTGATCCTTGCTTTGTCCACCGGCGTCAATCAGTATATCGCGGACGTGCAGAAGGACACGATGTCCTCGTATCCGATCACGATCAGCGCGCAGACGATCGATCTGACGAGCCTCATGCAGCAGCGCACCTCCATGGCGGGAGGACGTCCGGGCCGGACGGACGGGGAGGCGGAGGAGGAGTACACGAACGTCCGCGCCAGCTACCGGTCGCTCGAGACGGTCGAGGCGATCACGTCGAGCGTGACGGAGAACGATCTCACGGCGTTCAAGAAGTACCTGGACGATCCGTCGAGCGAGGTCTGGCAGTACATCGGAGAGAACGGCATCGTCTATACATACGCCGTGAGCTTTGAAGTCTACACGCGCGACGCCGCGGGCGAGCTCATGAACACGAACGCGGATCCGGACGACATCGCGTCTTCCGGTTCCTCCTCCGGCTTCGGCGGGATGATGCGCGGCATGAGCGCGATGTCCTCCGTCTTCGGCGGGGGATCCCGCAGCGGCGCGGACAACTTTACCGAACTGATGGCGGGTACGGACGGGACCGGTGTAAGCCGCGTCGTGACGGACAGCTACGAGCTCCTTTTTGGGAAATGGCCGACGGCGTACGACGAAGTGGTCCTGTTTCTGAGCGAACGCAACATGATCGACGCGGAGACGCTGTATCAGCTCGGCTTTTTGTCGGCGGAGGAATACCGCGCGGCGTCCGACGCGATCGCGGACGGCGGGAAAGCGGAAGCCGCGTCGTTCGAGTATGAGGAAATCCTCGGCAAGACCTTTTACCTGATCCCCGCCTGCGACCGGTACAGGGAAAACGCGGACGGGACCTTCTCCTACGTCGGAGACGGCGTCGGCGGGATGGAGTCGCTGATCGAAGACGCGCCGGAGTTGCGGATCGTCGGGATCGTCCGACCGATCGAGGATGCCGCGAACGCCAACGTCCGCACGGCGGTCGGTTACACGTCCGCCCTGACCGATTACGTCATCACCCACACGAACGACAGCGCGCCGGTGAAGGCGCAGCAGAGCGATCCGGAGCACAACGTCCTCACCGGCATGCGCTTCTCCGCGCCGGACGACGAGACGAAGATCGAGGATGCCAAGGCGTACGTCGGGACGCTCGGCGTTTCGGACAAAGCGACGCTCTATTCCATGATCCTCTATTATCAGTCGCAGAAGCTCATGACGGAGGCGGCGGAGGGACAGTCCTCCGGCGGTACGGGATCGTTCTCCGGCGGCACGGGATCCTTCTCCGGCGGTACGGGATCGTTTTCCGGCGGCACGGGATCGTTTTCCGGCGGTACGGGATCGTTTTCCGGCGGTACGGGATCCTTCTCCGGCGGCACGGGATCCTTCTCCGGCGGCGGGGCGATGGACGAGAGCATGATGGCGTCCCTGCTCGATCGGTGGCTGGAGGAGCGGCCGGACAGCGAGATTTTGCTCTCCGTCTACGATCAGTACGTCGCCGGGGCGACGTACGAGGACAACATGGCGTCCTTCGGAAAGGTCAGCTACGACGCGCCGTCCTCGATCAGCATCTATACGGACAGCTTCGAGGACAAGGACGCGATCGCCGACTGCATCGTCCGCTACAACGAGACGGTCGACAGCCAGACGCAGATCACCTACACCGACTACGTCGCGCTGATCACCGGATCGATCACCTCCATCATCGACGTGATCTCCTACGTGCTCATCGCGTTCGTCGCGGTGTCGCTCGTCGTTTCCTGCATCATGATCGGCATCATCACGCACATCTCCGTGCTCGAGCGGACGAAGGAGATCGGCATCCTCCGCGCGCTCGGCGCGTCGAAGCGGAACATTTCTCAGGTCTTCAACGCCGAGACGGTCATCATCGGATTCTGCTCCGGCGTCCTCGGCGTCACGGTCTCGGCGCTGTTCACGATCCCGATCAACGTGATCCTCCAGAGCCTGACCGGCTCGTCGTCGATCCGCGCGGCGCTGCCGCTCCTCTCCGCGGCGGTGCTCGTCCTCATCAGCGTCGCCATCACCGTGCTCGGCGGCATGATCCCCGCGCGCAAGGCGGCAAAAAAGGACCCGGTCATCGCGCTGCGCACGGAATGACGCGGTACAAACGAATGAAAAAGATCCCTCCCGTGATACGGCGTGGAAATGTATCGCGGGAGGGATCTTTATGAAAGGAAGGTATCGGCAGTTTTGTATTCTTCGCGCGTCAGTTCAGGGCGTGGTCGCTGTACAGTTCCTCGATCCGCTGGAACTCCCACAGGATCACGGGCTTTGCGCGCGCGGCGTCTCTCGCATACGATTCGCCGGTCTGGAAGAAGAAGAAGAGTTTTATGAAATAGTTGCCGAGATTCAGATGGTAGACGATATCGTAATGGACGTTCTTGAACAGCATCTGGAGCACGCGCGTCGAATCCGGATCCGGCGACTTCTTGTATTCGAGGATCTTTTCGATATAGGTCGGGAGCGTCGTCACCTCGGACAGCGCGGAGAACGCCTCCAGAAGGAAGCCGGTGCGGTCGATCTCTTCCTCGCTGAGGACGACGGGAACCATGATGCATCCGGGGAGGAACGTCGAGGTGATGTAGTTCTCCTGCTCCTCGTTCAGCTTCGGCAGCGGCAGGATGCCGTACTCCGGCGCGTCCGTCATGTCGCGCCGGACCATCTCGAAGAGGAACAGCGCGTTGTTGTCGTAGAAGAGGAAATCGCCGATCTCCGAGAGCAGACGGCCCGGCTCGCCGACGGATTCCCAGTTCCCGCTCTGGACGCTGGACGGATAGAGCTTGCGCGCCTCTTCCGCGATCCGGAGGTTCTCCTCGTTTTCGATATCGAGAACGAAATTCCCGTCCTCGTCCTTATGCGAGTACGTATAGCCGAGCCCGGTCAGAAAGATCGGGTACCGCTGCGGATGCCAGAACACGGTGCCCCAGGTGTCGGTCGTGTTGTAAAAATCGACCCGGCCGTTGCCGTCCATGTCCCGGTATCCCCGCGTGCTGTATTCCACCATCCGGTCGAGCGTCCACTCTCCCGCCCAGACCATCTCGTACATATCGGGGATCGCCAGATCGTCCGCCATTTTCTTGTTGAAGTACAGGCAGTGAACGTCGGCGTAATTGGAGAGCACGTACGAACTCACCGTGAAGTACAGTCTGTTCGCGAACGAATACGTTTCGGCGGCGTACGGATCCCAGTACGGCTGATTGAAGTCGATCCACGGCATGTCGTAGAGATTGTAGAACAGCCCGTCTCTCGCCATCCCGTCGGCGAAGATCGGATGATCGCCGATCACCTGATAGGCGCACTCCCAGGCGAGCGAATCGGAGCGGACGCGCCGGGTCAGGTGGGTATTGCCGCCCGCATAGGTCTCGCCGAGCGCTTCTCCGGTGACGAGGACGTCGTAGTACTCCTCGATCATCGCGTTCCGCTCGAAGATCTCGTCGTTCAGGATCTCGCCGGTTGTTTCTTCGGCGTAGAACTCGAACATATTGCCTGCCGACCAGAGGACGTGATACGACGCGCCGTCGAAGTCCTTCTTCGGGAAACGGGCGAGCACCTGTTCCGCCGGGCTCAGCGGTCTGTCGGGGTCCTTTTCCGTGACGGGCGCCGTCTCGGCTGGTTTTTCGCCGCACGCGGCGAGCGGCAGCACCATCAGCGCGGCGAGAAGCAAAAGGAGCGCTTTTTTGATGATATTCATAGATCTCTCCTATGATGAATTGTCAGGTGAAGTGCGGCAGATTATGAAGGTTCTGCGCGGCGGGGAAAAAGACCGGCACCGGTTTGGGGCAAAGAACGCGCGGCAAAAGGGAACGCCGCCGCTTCAATCTCCGTTCGCGTAGCGCCTGTAGTCCTCGGCGATCAGGCTCAGGTAGGATCTCGTCCCCCGTTCGACCGAGGCAAACTGAGAGGAGAAAGTATCGCTCTTTGAATTGACCGTGTAGCGGAACAGCATCGCAATAGTCGGCATCTGTTTGTGGAACAGCGTGACGAAATCGAAGGTGCGCCCGTCCATGATCAGGTTGAGCATCGTGATGGACAGCGGATCGCGCGCCAGCTTGTGCTGGAGCGCTTCCTCATAGTACGTGGGGAACATCGTGCGGTAGGATTCCACGTTCAGCGCTTCGGTGATGACGGAGATAAAGTCGGGATCGGAGACCGTTTTCGGCACGCCGAGCACGGAGTAGTTGTCCATCGTGCCGGTCATGTATTTCTCCTGATTCTCGTCCCATTTCGGATAGGGAAGGATGATATAATCGTCGTCCATATCGCGGAAGATGTCGAACGCTTTATCGAACCACGTCGTCGTGAAGAGCGCGTGCCCGTCCCGGAACATCTCGGCCTGGACCATGCCGCTGTTCTCCGGTATGAACGAACCGGTCGTATACCAGTACAGCTGCGTGATCTTCTGCGAAGCGTTGACCGCTTTATCCGTATAATACACGAGCCTCGGCTCGCCCGACTCGTCCTTGCGGACCATCGGGATATCGAACGCGAAGGGCCAGATATCGAGATTACAGAGGTTCTCGGCGACGAAGCCGTAGAAATCGTCTTCCGTCCGCCGCCCGTCGCCGTTGTCCACGTACACGTCCCGGATGATGGAGAAGAACATGTCGTACGTCCAGTCCCCGTCCAGCACCGCCTTGAAGATGCTCTCGTTCAGCCCGCGATCCTCCCCTTCGGTCATGTTGTAAAACATGCCGGCGGTCTGCATCAGCGTGCTCAGGCACATGTCGCCCACGACGGTATAGATGGCGTCGTCCACGCGGAAGTTGTCGTTGACGCCGTGGATCCACCACGGACGCTCGAAATCGTTGTACTGCATGTGCAGCCAGTTCAGATAAAGGCCGGACAGGACCAGTCTCCCGCTGAGGAATACGTAAGTGGAGGCGAGATCGAACGCGTCGTCCTGCGCCATGATGCTTTGCTCGATGCGGCTGATCTGATCGCCGTCCTCCATCACTGCGATGATCTCGGTCCCGAACCGCTCTTCGATGCGCGCGTTCCGGTCGAACAGCGCGTCGTTCAAAAGCTCGCCGTTCGTTTCCTCCGTGGCGACCTCGTACTTGTAACTATCTCTCGTACAGACCCGGAACGGGCGTCCTTCGTAATCGGCGTCCGGCAGAGAATCCTTCACGGACGCGCGCCGCGCCATTTCAGTGTCCAGCTCGCTCGGGAGCGCCGTTTCCGGCGTGTTCTGAGAGTCGGTCGGCGTACTGGCGGGACCGGGCGCCTGCGTGTCGGGGGCGGGATCCGTCGGCGTACCGCACGCGGCGAGCGGCAAAAGCAGCGCCGCCGCAAGAAACACAAGGAGCGCTTTTTTGATGCTATTCATAGATCTCTACTATAAAAAATATCTATGGCGGCAATGCTGCCGCCATAGATATTCAGTACGGGAATTATTTTCTCTTTCTGCGGGAAACGATGACGGCGCTGCCGGCGGCAACAGCGGCGACGGCGGCGACAACGACGCCGAGGTCAACGGTCTTCGGCGGGACCACGACGGGCGTGGTATCCTGCGGAGCCTCGGTCACGGGCGGCTCGGTGGCGGGAGCCTCGGTCACGGGCGGCTCGGTCACAGGGGGCTCGGTCTCCGCCGGGATGGTCTTCGGGTTCACGAAGGCCTGCGCTTCCTCGATGCTGCCGAACCAGCCGACCCACTCGATGTAGCAGATCTCGGTACCGTCAAGGAGCGCGTAGTTGCCGAACGGATAGAGCTGGAACTGACGGATCGTGGCGGACACCCACGGTCCGCCCGCGACGTTCAGCTGGGTCATATCATAATAGTCGATATACCACTCGCCGGCAACGAACTGCTCGGTAGCTCTCGGCCAGGTCTTGAAGAACAAACCGCCGCCGTTTCCGAGCGGTTCCGAATCGGGGCAGCACAGCACGCAGGCTTCTTTGTCGGCGTGCGCGGCGCCGGACTCGTTGTACATGTACTTGACGGCAAGGATCGGGTAGTTGGCGCAGACGAGGGACGGATAGTAGAAATCGTTGTCATACTGGTAGTAGTTGAAGTCCCACAGCGCCTCGGTGGAGTAGCCGTTCGTGCCGCCCCACTGCTCGTAGTTGTAGGACGGAACGATCGCTACGCAGTCGACGCCGTCAACGTTGGCGGCGGAGAACGTAAGACCCTGCCAGGCCTCGTTCGTCCACGCGTTGGAGTACGCGGACTTCGCCGTCGGTTCGCCGGTGTACAGGAAGTCGTGGCCGGTCCAGATCGTCTGGGCGTCCGGTCCCGGGATCGGGTGATCGGCTTTCTCGATGGCGCCCGCGGGGAGCACGGCGAGAGAAAGCACCGTCACAAGAGCAAGAACAAGGACAAGAAGCTTCTTCATTGTGCTGATATCTCCTTTTGAATATTATACCAAAACCCTGCGGGGACCGTGGGATATTGGTTATAATTATTGTACCACTCTTTTCAAACTTTGCAATGTACCAGTCTGCTCAAATTGTGCCTCAAAGTTGTCCTGTACTGCTTTTTTTCTTATTTCTGCTTTCCGCACGCGCTGGACGAAAAAGAAGACCGCCGGGGCGGTCCTCTTTTTATACCTTCCTGCTTTATACCGTGCGTGCGTACGGGATGAAGCGGGCGGCGCCGTTCGCCTGCCGTCAGGCGTCCCGGCGGACGACGGAGACGGCGATCTCCGGCGTGCCGTAGGCGGGATCGAACAGCCCGGCGACGTGTTCCTCGTACCAGCGGCGGATCTCCTCGTCGCTCAGCTCGCACTTCTCCCCCTTCGTCTTCACGGTGATCGTGATGATCTGCTCTTCCATATTCTTTCTCCTTTCGGCGGCTGCCGTTCTGCATCGGCTGTTGTACGCCTATATTGTACACCTTTTGCGGCGGCTTGTCAATCCGTGATCGGCGCGGACGCCCGATCGGCCGCGCGTTTACGGATCCCGCCGCTGCTTGCGGCGATTTTCCGAAGAATGAGTATTGAATTCATAGGACCGTTATGATATAATAAGTTCAGCCTTTGATGTATTTGGCGGTATCGCATCACTTATTTCCACATGACCCTTGCTTTTTGGCGATTTTTCCGCGCCGCGCGGAATCGGAACAGAGGACTCTGGCGCTGTACGGCAAACGGCAGCGTACGGGGACGCGGACCGGTTCGTACCCGTTTTGCCGTACAGCGCTTCGAAGATCCATAAAAAACAGAAAGGAAGCACAGCCATGAAAAAAGTGATTTCCATCCTGCTTCTCCTCTCCATGCTGACGGGACTGGTTGCCTGCGGCAACGAACCGGATGAGCCGTCCGACACCGCGCCGTCAGATCCCGGGAGCACCGTCACCGACACTCCCGCGGGCGGAACGCAAGACGATCCGGCAAAAGAACCCACCGTGGCGGATCTTCTGCCGACGGCCGATTTTGACGGCGCGACCGTCAGTATCTGTATGGACGGTTGGGCGGGGGACGGCGACTACGTCCCGTCTGACGAGATCACCGGCTCCGCGATCAACGACGCCGTCATAGACAGGAACCGCGCGGTGGAAGAGTTGTACAACGTCGATCTTGATTATTTCGTGCTCGCAGGCGAAACGCGCGACGCGTATCCCCAATGGTCGATGGCGGGAGACGATACGCACAAGCTGTACACCAGCCGCACGAGGTATATGTCGGAATACATCACGAAGAACGTAGCCCGTTCCTGGAGCGATTATACGGATATCATCGACTTTGAAGCGGATTGGTTCAACACCTATGCGATCAATACCTTTGCCATCGGACATGACGTGAGGATGCTGTACGGCGACATGAACGAATCCAACATCCGGTACGTATGGATCTGGCTGTTCAACAAGGAACTGACGGAGCAGTATCATCTTCCGGATCTGTATGAGATCGTGGACGAAGGCAAATGGACGATGGATTGCCTGATGACGCTGACGAACGGCGTATATACGGACGTGAACGGCGACGGCTGGGAGGACGACGGAGACGTGTACGGATACGTTTCGGACAATGCGGCTTCCTTTGACAGCTGGAGCCCCACGCTCGGTATCGGCGTGATAAAGAAAGACGAAAACAATTATCCCGTTTTCGTGGAAGGGGTGTCCGAGAGGACGCTGCAGGGCTTTGAGAAGCTGTACAACCTTCTCTATAAGCAAGTCGGTTCGTACGTCTACGGCCAAAGTTGGAAGCAGCTGGATGCGATGTTCGCGCAGAACAAGGCGATATTCACGAATACGCTGATCCAGTACCTGGAGTCCGACATCATCCGGGAAATGGTCGATTTCGGCGTACTGCCCACGCCGAAGCTGACGGAGGATCAGGATACGTATTACAGCCACACGGACTGCCTTTTCACCTGCCAGCTTCTTCCCTCCGCACTGAAAGAGGAGGACGCGCTCCGTTCCGTCTATATCGCGAACGCCCTGAACGCGTTCGGTTATGAGCTCGAGCGTCCCGTATACTACGAAATGGTGCTGAAGACGCGGCTGACCCGCGACAAGGACTCCACCCGCATGATGGATCTGGTCCTGGACGGCAGACGGTACGGCTTCGAGTATATGGCGGAGAGTGATTTCCAGATCACTCACGTAACGATCCTGCGGAATTTTTACTCCAGGGAAAAATATCCGAACGTATCTACGTACACCATGAAGACCGATCTCTGCAAATTGTGGATGGAACAGTTTTTGGGCAGATGGAACGAGATGGTCAAAACGTTGAATGATCGGTGAACTCTGCTCTCGTTACCGACCGCCGACCGCGTCCGCGCTTCCGAAAAACGGCGCGGACGCGATGACGCGGCCGTATGATCCGGGCAATTATTCCGAAAACATACGAGGTGAATACGATGTACGTCGCAAAACCGACCGAGAGGCAGCTTGAATGGTACGACCGGGAATTCGGCGTCCTGATCCATTATTTTCCGTATCGGGACGGGAAGCAGATCCTGCTGGGGAGGGAGGCGCTCGCCGCCTACGATCCGCCGGCGCTCGATCCGGAGCAGTGGATACGCACCGCGTGGAAGGCGGGGGCGAAGTACGCCGTCCTCGTGGCGAAGCAGTGCGCCTTCGCCGCGTGGCCGACGAAGGAAAACGACTGCTCCGTCGCCTCCACCCGCTATAAGGACGGAAAGGGCGACGTGGTGCGGGAGTTTATCGACGCCTGCGCGAAATACGGGCTCCGTCCCGGGCTCTACTATCACACGACGCGGTTCGACTATTACGGCATCAACAACGAGGTAACCTACGATTACAAGGGCGCGGCGTATCAGGAATACGTCCGGCACGTGGAGAATCAGCTGAAGGAGCTGATGACGGAGTACGGCGAGATCGCGGAGTTGTGGTTCGACGGCGGACTCATTCCCGTGCGGGACGGCGGTCCGGACGTTCTGTCGCTGCTGCGGCGGTATCAGCCGAACTGTATCACCTTCCAGGGACCGCCGGAATGGGAGCACAACGTGCGCTGGGTCGGAAACGAAGAGGGACTGGCGCCCGAGACCTGCTGGTCGACGACGAACGCGGGCGAGGCACGCTACGACGGGACGGAGGCGGCGGAGGAAGCTGGCGTCGGCGACCCGGACGGCAAATACTTCTGGCCGGCGGAGACGGACGTCCCGAACCGTACCCGCGCGGCGGAGGGCGGCGGCTGGGGCTGGGCGCCCGGTCAGGAGGATCTGATCTTCCCGCCGGAGACGCTGCTCCGGTTTTATCTCCAGTCCGTCGGACGCAACTCCAATCTGCTCGTCGGCATGGCGATAGACGCGGACGGGCAATTTGAGGACGAGGAGCAGTTCGTCCGCTTCGGGGAGCTTCTGCGCTCCCACTTCGGCACGCCGCTCGTACGGATCGATTCCCCCGCTCCGGAGAACGGCGCGGTCACGCTGCGCGTCCCCGCGTCCGCCGCGGCGCGGTATCTCGTCGTCCGGGAGGATATCACGGACGGTCAGCATATCCGCTCGTATTCGGTGTCCGTCGACGGAGCCGTCGTCCGCCGCGGCAGCTGCGTCGGACACAAATGCATCGTCCCGCTGGAGGCGGCGGGCGGGGCGGCGGTCACCTTCCGTGCGGAGGACTCGGCCGGACCGTGGAAACTGCGCGATATCGCGCTGTACTGATCCGTCCGGGATCATCGGCAGCCGTTTCCCGCGGCACGCGGGAAACGGCTGCTTTTTTTCGCGCCGCGGAATGTAAAATTTGTGTGAAAATACCGGGGAAACCTCCGACGCCGTCTTGCATTCGCGGAGACGAGGTGATATAATGGACAAAATGATCACTATGTACAGAAAGTCCGCCGGGATCTGCCGGGATCATGGAATACTCGCACAGACGGCGGCGGTCGGAGGGGAGGGAAGGACGTGGACAGATGGTACGTCGGGGCGTTTCTTGCCGCGCTCGGCGGGGCGCTTATCGCGTGGGGGAATTCCTGCATGACGGACTGGGCGGGACGCCGCTCGGAGCGGTGGCTGTATATGCTCTCCCCGCTGCGGATGCTTTTTTCCGTCGGGTACCTGACGGCGATCTACTTTCTCGCCCCGCTCACGCCGTGGGAGCTCGTTCCGCTGCTCTGCGGCGCCGTCGTCGGACTGACGGTCCCCTCGGTCTTCTTTACGGTGCGTCTCGTGCGCAAAGCGAAACGGGAAACGAAGGACGGCGCGCGTGAGCGCGGGAAAGGAGAGAATGCGTAATGGGCGAACCATCCGAGGTCATCGTCCGTATCGGCGGGGTCCTCGACGTCACGGGCGAAGTGATCGTCATGTGGATCATCCTCGCCGCCGCCGCGCTGCTCTCCGTGCTCGTCACGCGGAATCTGCGCGAGCGGCCGGGAAAGCTCCAGAACGCCGTGGAGACCGGCGTCGAATATCTCGACAACTTTTTCAGCGGTATCATCGGCAGGCCGCTCGCCCGGAAGTATTTCTTCTTCCTCGGCTCGCTGTTCATCTTTATCATCTGTGCGAATTACTCCGGGCTGATCCCCGGCGTCGGACTGACGAAGTATTTCCGCGCGCCGACTTCCTCGCTTTCCGTCACGCTCGGGCTCGGACTCTGCACGTTCGTCTTTTTGCAGATCGCCGGGCTCCGCGTCGGCGTCAAGCACTATTTCCGGCGGTTCATCAGCCCCATCGCGTTCATGCTGCCGCTCATGGTGCTCGATGAATTCATCAAGCCCGCCTCCCTCGCCCTCCGTCTGTTCGGCAACGTGTTCGGCGAGGAGACCGTCACGCACAATCTCTACGATCTGCTCCCCATCGGGGTGCCGGTCATCATGATGGGGCTTTCGCTCCTCTTCTGCGCGATCCAGGCCGTCGTGTTTACCATGCTCACCTCCATTTACCTGGAGGAAGCGGTGGAGACGGAATAAACGAACGCACGTGAAACGAAACGATACGAAACGATAAGGAGAACGATCATGGACAAATCCGCAGTCATCGCTTTGGCAGCCGCCCTTTCCATCGCCGTCAGCACGATCTTTCCGGCGCTCGGACAGGGGATGGCGGCCCGTGCCGCCATGGAGAGCATCGCCCGCCAGCCCGACGCGGCGAAGGACATCCGCTCCACCCTCATCATCGCTCTGTCCCTGATGGAAGCGCTGACGATCTACGGGCTTCTCATCGGGTTCATTCTGGCGGCGAAGGTCTGAGGAGGCGGCTCATGACCGTACAGCTTCCCGTCCTGTTGTGGACGGCGATCTGTTTTCTGTGCCTGATGCTCATCCTCGACCGGCTTTTGTTCCGCCCGCTGCTCGCTTTCATGGACAAGAGGGAGGAACGGATCCGCCGCGCGGAGGAGAAGAAGGAGGCGGACGGCCGCACGCTCAGTGAAGCGGAGGCGGCGCTCGCCCTCTTCCGTGAGCAGGAGGCGGCGCACGCCGCGGCGCTGGCTGAAGAGGCGCTCGCCGCCGCCCGCCGGGAGGCGGACGGGCTTGTCGCCGACGCCTGCGGCCGACAAAAGCAAACGCTCGAGGAATACCGCAGTCGGCTGACCGGGGAGTCTGCCGATATCGCGGCGCAGCTGGAAGAAGACGCGGAGACGCTGGCAAAAGCGTATCTCTCCGCTCTGACTCGGTGAGGACATGTTGGATTTTATTTATTCCGTCGCCAACTTTCTGATCCTCGCCGCCATTCTCTGGATCTTCGGGAGAAAGGCGATCGGCAGGATCTTTTCGTCGCGCCGTGAGAGGATCGGGCGGCAGCTCGACGAGGCGGAGCGCATCGAGAACTCTACCGTCACGCCGCCGGAGATCCCCGCCGCGTTTTCCGACGCGCTCCCCGCCGGGGCCGAGGAAGAGATCCGCGCCGTCCGCGCCGCCGCCGGGGAGAAAGTCCTCGCCGCGGAGAAGAAAACGGAACAGACGGAGCGCGCCATGCGCCGCGAGATGCTCGCGGACACGCGGGAGCGTTTTCTCGATACGCTCGTCGGAGCCGCGCGGAAGATGGCGGGCGAGGAGCCGTACGCGTCCGCCCTGCGGGCAAAGGAGGAGACGTTCGCCGATGCGATCATCGCCCGCATGGAACTCACGCCCGGCGATATCGCCTATCTGAAACGGCACGACGTGCTCTACGTTACGCTCACCTCGGCGCATCCGCTCCCGCAGTCCATCGTGGACCGGATCGGGAAGCGGGCCGAGGAGATGGTCGGCGCGGTCGGCGGCAGGATCTCTTACTGGGTCCGGGAGGATCCGGAGCTCGTCGGCGGCTTCCGCTTCCGCGTCGGCGACACAGTCTACGATTTTACGGTGGCGGATCGCCTCTACCAGCTCCGCCGCGATCTCGGACGGCGGATGCTGCGCGGCGACGAGGACGTCCGTGCCCTTCTTGACGATCTTCTCGCGGGGATCGGGCAGATGGACTGCGACGGCATCAGCGAATTTCAGCTCGGCCGCGTACTCAGCGTGTCCGACGGCGTCTGCTGGATGGACGGTCTGGCGGATATCATGTACGGCGAGGTCGTCGAATTCGAGAGCGGCGAGCGCGGCATGGTGCTCGATATCGAGGTGGACCGGATCGGCTGCGTCGTGTACGGCAGATATGAGAAGATCGAAAGCGGTACGCCCGTGCGCCGCGTCGGTCGGATCGCCAGCGTGCCGGTCGGCGAGGAGTTCCTCGGCCGCGTCGTCGATCCGCTCGGACGCCCGCTCGACGGCGGCGGACGCATCTTTACGGAACAGCGCCGTCCCATCGAGCATCCGGCGCCCGCCATTCCGGACAGGGCCGCCGTCACCCGCCCGATGCACACGGGCATCAAGGCGATCGACGCGCTCGTTCCCATCGGCCGCGGACAGCGCGAGCTCATCATCGGCGACAGGCAGACGGGCAAGACGTCCATCGCCGTCGACGCGATCATCAATCAGAAGGGGACCGGCACGGTCTGCATCTACGTGGCGATCGGACAGAAGGATTCGACCGTCATGGAGATCCGCGACAAGCTCGAAAAATACGGGGCGATGGAGTATACGACGATCGTCTGCGCCCCGGCGTCCGCGTCCGCGTCCTTCCAGTATATCGCGCCCTTCGCCGGCGCGGCGATGGGCGAATACTTCATGGAGCGCGGCGGGGACGTGCTCATCGTCTACGACGATCTCTCCAAGCACGCCGTCGCCTACCGGGAACTTTCGCTTTTGCTCGGACGTCCCTCGGGCCGTGAAGCGTATCCGGGCGACGTGTTCTATCTGCACGCGCGCCTGCTCGAACGTGCGGCGCAGCTTTCCCCGGAAAACGGCGGCGGTTCCATGACGGCGCTCCCCATCATCGAAACGCTGGCGGGCGACATTTCCGCCTATATCCCGACGAACGTCATCTCCATCACGGACGGACAGATCTTCCTCGATTCGGATCTCTTCCGCGAGGGACAGAAGCCGGCGGTGAACGTCGGGCTGTCCGTGTCCCGCGTCGGGAGCGCGGCGCAGACGAGGCTCATGAAACAGCTTTCCGCCCGTCTGCGGATGGATCTGGCGCAGTATCGGGAGCTGGCAGGCTTCACGCAGTTCGGCTCGGACGTTGACGCGCTCACGCGCAAGGTCCTTGACGCGGGGAGCCGGATGATGGCGGCGCTGCGTCAGAATCGCTATGAGCCGCTGGAGGACTGGCGGCAGGCGCTGCTCATTTTCGCCGTGTCGGAGGGCTTGGCGGACGACGCCGATCCCGACGATATGGACGCGTTCGGGCGGAGGCTGGCGCAGGCGCTGGAGGAGACCCGGCCGGAGATCGTCCGGCTTCTCCGGAGCGGAAGTAAGCTGTCCGAGGAGGATCGGGCGGCGCTCCGCGAGGCGATCCGGCAGCTCGGGCGGACGGAGGCGGCGTGAATGGCGACGCTGAGCGAACTGAAAAAACGGCTTGCCGACGTGCGGCTGACGGGACAGCTGGCAGGCGCGATGAAGACGGCGTCCGCCGCCCGGTATGCGAAGGCGGCACGGATGCTGGAGGATTTTACCGCCTACGGGTCGGCGTGCGAAGCGATCCGCCGCCGCTTCGGCGCGGCGCTCGCCGGGGCGTATCCGCCCGCGGCGCCGGACGCTCCCGTATGCTGCGTGCTGCTCGGCTCGAACCGCGGGCTCTGCGGCGGATACAATCTTGCGCTGTACGAATACGCCGACCGCTTTCTCCGGGAGAGCGGCGGGGCGCGGCTGCTCGTCGTCGGGCGCCACGCGGTGAACCGCTACAGAGAAAAAGGCGCGGCGGTCGACGGGGAGTTCGCGCTGCCGGATACGGTCTCGCCCTCCGACGGCGAGGGGATCCTTGCGGCGGCGAAGGAACTGTATCTTCGCGGCGAGGCGTCCTCCGTCGTGCTGCTCTGGCAGCGGTTTGTCAATATGCTGACGCAGACGCCCGCGGCGCATACGCTTTTGCCGATCGGCGCGGAGGGCGGCGCGGAGGCGGATATACTCTATCTCCCCGACAGGGAGACGGCGCTGCGCGCCGCGGCGGACGCCTGCGTCCGCGCCGATTTTACCGCGCATCTGCTCGAGGCTGCCGTCGGCAGTCAGGCGGCGACGCTTGTCGCCATGCGCTCCGCCTGCGACAACGCGGAGCAGTCCGCCGCGGAGCTTGAGGCGGCGTTCAGCCATAAGCGGCAGAGCGAGGTCACGGCGAGTGTGATCGAGACTTCCGGCGGAAACGCCAAACGCTGATCTCGGAGAACGGAAGGAGGGGCTATCGTGCCAAACGAGAGAGAGGGCATCATCACCCGCATCAACGGTCCGGTCGTGGACATCATGTTCGACAGCCTGAATCTTCCCGATATTTTCCACGCCGTGGAGATCCCGAAAAGCGGCGGCGTCTTTACCCTTGAGGTGCTCCAGCATCTGAACGCGCGCGAGGTGCGCTGCATTTCCATGCAGTCGACCGACGGGCTGTCCCGCGGCATGCGCGCCGTCGATACGGGGGCGCCGATCTCCGTCCCGGTAGGGGACGGTACGCTCGGACGCATGACCGGCGTGACGGGCGAGCCGATCGACCGCGGCGGTCCGATCGAGACGGAGGAGCGCTGGCCGATCCACCACCGCGCGCCGTATTTCACCGACATCGTCACGGCGAACGAGATCCTCGAGACCGGCATCAAGGTCATCGATCTGATGACGCCGTACGCCCGCGGCGGAAAGATCGGGCTGTTCGGCGGCGCGGGCGTCGGCAAGACGGTGCTCATCATGGAACTGATCCGGAACATCGCCTTCGAGCACGACGGCTATTCCGTTTTCGCCGGCGTGGGCGAGCGGTCGAGAGAGGGCAACGATCTCTGGAACGAGATGAAGCAATCCGGCGTCCTCGGGAAGACGGCGCTCGTCTTCGGTCAGATGAACGAGACGGCCGGCGCGCGTCTGCGCGTCCCGCTCGCGGGGCTGACGATGGCGGAATATTTCCGGGAAAATTCGCACAAGGACGTGCTGCTCTTCATCGACAATATCTTCCGCTTCTCGCAGGCGGGCTCTGAGGTCTCGGCGCTGCTCGGACGGCTGCCGTCCGCCGTCGGCTATCAGCCGACGCTCGCCTCGGAGATGGGGAAACTGCAGGAGCGCATCGTCTCCACGAAGAACGGTTCGATCACCTCGGTTCAGGCGATCTACGTCCCGGCGGACGATCTGACGGACCCGGCCCCCGCGACGACCTTCTCGCATCTCGACGCGACGACGGTGCTCTCGCGGAGCATCGTGGAGCTCGGGATCTATCCGGCGGTCTCCCCGCTCGAATCGGCGTCGCGGATGCTCGCGCCGGACACGGTCGGCGAGCGGCATTACCGGTGCGCGCGGGAGGTCACGCGGGTGCTCCAGCGGTACAGCGAGCTGCAGGATATCATCGCCATCCTCGGCATCGACGAGCTGTCGGCGGAGGACAAGGCGACGGTGCGTATCGCGCGGCGTGTCCAGCGTTTCATGAGCCAGCCCTTCCACGTGGCGCAGGGCTTCACCGGCATCGAGGGACGCTACGTCCGGACGGCGGATACGATCGCGGGTTTTGAGGCGATCCTCGGCGGCGAGTGCGACGGAATGCCGGAGCAGGCGTTCCTCATGGCGGGAACGATCGACGACGTGCGCGCGGCGGCGAAGGGATGAGCGCCATGGGGGAAGGAAAACTGCTTCTGACGCTCAGCGCGCCGGATCGGGCGCAGATCCGCGTCCGGTGCGATTCCGTACGCTTCGCCGTGCCGGACAGCGCGGACGGCAAGATCCCCGGCGGAAGCGTCGGGATCCGGCGCGGGCACGCCGACGCGCTCATGACCGTGGCGGATGGGGACGTTCTGGCGTTCTCCGACGGGGGACAGGTGCTCCGCTGCCGTGTGGAAGACGGCGTGGCTGCCGTCGGCGCGGACGGCGTCACCGTTCTGGCGGCGCGTCTGGCGCCGGACGGGGAAGAGCGCGGCGCTCCGGAACGGGCGAAGCGGTGAGCGTTCGAAATATACGGAAAAAAGTCTCCCTCTGCATCGCGGAGGGAGACTTCGTTTTTTTGCCGTATACCGGTCAGGACCGCTGTATCTTGTCGGCGCGGATTCCTTCACCGTTTTTCTTCGTTCGTTCCTTTGCCGTGCGGCGCTTCGCCGCCGCGGGAGGCGCGTGTTTTCAGTCCTCGCAGGTATTCCTTTCTCTCCGGGGGGATGCGGTCGCTTTCCAGCGCCTTCCCGATCGTTTTGGCGTGCGTCCAGTCGTCGAGCCGATGCTCTTCCACGTAGGGGATCACTGCGTCGTACTGCTTGGCGAGCGCCGTGGCGAAGTACCACGCCTGCATCATGCGGACGTAGTATTCCTCGGATCGGATCGCCGCCACCGCTTCCGGATACGCCGGATCGAAGTCGCCGTCCAGAAAATGCACCATCAGCATCCCGATGCCGAAGCGCACCGTATACGTCTCGCCGCTTTCGATCCAGCGCCGGATCGGCGCGGCGAGCGCCGGACGGTATTTCCGGAAAACGCGCGGCGACATCTGATCGCAGGTCGCCCAGTTGTCCACGTAAGGGAGGAAGCGGTCAACCGCCTCGACGCACACGGAAAGATCCTTCATCTCCGAGAGAAGGAAAGCGTGCAGTTGGTTTTCGTCAAAATACGCGTGCGGGAGCGCGTCCAGAAAATCGCGGGCGTCCGTCCGTCCGCCCATCTGCCTGGCAAGCCGCCGTACATCCGGCGTCCGCACGCCGATGACGGTGCGCGGATCGACCGTCGGGAGCAGTTTACACTGGAAATCGCGGTAGCCGACGTCCTGCATGCGAAACAGTTCTTCTCTGATTTCTTCCGTTATCATGGATCAGCCTTTCACGCGGATCGTGAGCCGCGGTCACTCGAATCCGAAAAATCCCTTCAATCCGTCTTTTTCCTTCAATTCCTCCGCGGTGAAGCCGTAATGCGCCGCCGACGAAAGCGTGACGACCCGGTCGAGAAATTCCTCGTATGGAAGGCTCAGCCACTCCTGGGGCACTTCCGTGCAGATCGTGCCGCCGTCGTTGTGACCGCGGCCTCCGTACCACGCCTCGTCGAGCTCCGCCTCGTACGTGCCGTCGTCTTTTTTGTTGAAGCAGTACCAGGACGCCCATTCGCGCATCCCCGGGATCTCTTTATTTCCTTCGCGGTGCGGCGCGGAATGGTCTTTATCCAAGTGACCGGCCTCTCCCTTTCTCGCGCTGCGGCGGTAGATCCAGAATTTGTCCGCGTCTTTGGGGATCCGCACCAGTCTCACGTCGCCCGTCTGCCAGATCTGCTTTTGCGTGCCCGGAACGCGGTTTTCGTCCGTCATCACGTCGGGCAGGATCGGCACGTCTTTTTTTGCCGCGTTTTCGATGCTTTTGCCGAGACCGAGCGCTTTGAGTTCTTTTTTGTGCTCCTCCGGGACGGAGCACGCGTCGTACGCAACGCGTCGGTTCGTGAAAACGTAGTACGTTCCGATCCTCTCGCCGCGGTAGAAGACGACGTATTGTTCCCTGATCGTCATCGTGTGCCGTCCTTTTCGCGTTTCATTTCTTTTTCTTTCTTTGTTCGCGCTTCCGCCGCCGATTCTCCGGTCATTTGTGCCTTCCGCCGCGGCCGGTGGGACCGCCGCTGCCGTGCAGACCGCTGCGTTTTCCCGCCGCGTGAGGACGTCCCGGATGCTCCGGAGGTCTGTGCACTCCCCGGCGGCCGGAGGGCGGGTCTGCGGGCGGTCTCGTCCCCGAGGAGCCGGAGGAGGAATTCAGGATGGCGGCGCCGAGCGTGGAGGCGATGCCGGTGATGGCGCTCGTGATCGCCTGCGTACGGGCGGCTTGTGCGGCAGATTCCGCGGCGGCTTCCTGCGCCGCCTTTTCCTGCGCGGCCTTTTCTTCCGCCTCTTTTCTCAGGCGTTCCTCCTCGGCGCGGATGGATTCGCCGAGCGGCGCCGTACAGCAGGGACAGCGGTTGTTTTCATCCGCCTCCACGTAGCAGCCGCAGTATTCACACGTGATTTTCATGGGGCGATCCCCGCTTTCCGTTATTGATATGATGGTATTGTGACGTTATCGTTCCGTATGAAGCGACGGCGCGCGAGAGCGCGCGGCCGCAGATCCCGTGCGTTTTCGGCGTCGGCTCACTCGAACCGCATCGAGTACAGCTTTGCTTCGCAGAGCGTGAAGCGAAGCCGGACGGGACGTCCCATGTACCCGAGGAAATACGTGCCGTTCTCAAAGTACACGGAGCGGTCGACGCTGTTCCCGTAGACCTCAAAGCATTTGGTGGGATACGTTTCCGGCAGAGCGCTTCCGTCCGCGTCGAGCACTTCCGTGCGGATATATCCGCAGGCGGACGACTCGAAATTGAGATGCAGCACCGTCCCCTCAAAGAGCAGCGGCTTTGTGACGACGACGCGTTCCTCCCCGTCCGCCATGATGCAGCCGAGGCCGTCCCGGCGGATCTCGTAGCGGTACAGCGGCTTCGGGTAACCGGGGCTTCTGTAGCGTTCGGCGCAGTACATCCAGTACGTTTCCCGCCCGGAATCGATCATGCCGTACGCCGGATAGCAGTCTCCGTAGACCCAGTTGTGTTCTTCTTCATATCCCGGCGTGATGAACGGTTCGCTTCCGCGGTGCCAGACGATCCCGTCGCGGCTGTGCATCGCGACGCAGTCCGTCGTCGCGAGCCCGCAGCGCCATTCGCCGTAATTCTTCTTTGCCTGCTTCTTCGTCCAGCTGCTGGCGAACTGTTCCTCGTTCGGTGTCCAGTTGTCCCGGCTCGCGTACCGCGTCGGGAAGCCGACGAGGATATGCGGCGCGGTGGGGTAGGGGATGATCTGATTGTCGTACAGATCGATCTCCGCCCCGTCGTCGAAACCGATCATCTCCGGCTCGCTCCAATGGATGAAATCCTCGGAGGTGATCCGCCGGATGTCGCGCTTGCCCTTGCCCGCCAGCTGCTTTACGTAGTCGCCGATGCGGTTCGCGTCGGTGCATTCCACGACCGATCCGTCGCGCCCGAGACCGTGCTGGTTCCGGTGGTAGCACACGTACCGTCCGTTCGCCCAGTGCACCGTGCTCATGGAATCGAAGGTGCCGTGCATGGAGATCAGGCGGGGCGGCCCGAAGCGGCAGCCGTCCGGGGACGTCCAGCTCCACAGTCCCCGGCGCTTTTCCCCGTCTTCACAGACGCACGTCGCCCGCGCCGCCGCCTTATATTTTTCCTCAGGCGGACACGCCGGATTCGGATCGCGGAATACGAACAGCGCGTCCTCCAGCCCCGGAAGGACGATGCGGTTCTCCTCCAGTCCCGAGTCCGGCTCGTTCACGTGCGCTCTTTTCCACGTCAGACCGTCTTCGCTTTCGATGACGAACGCGTTCGTCCCGTCGTAGGTCTCGTTCCAGACGACGTAGTACATCCGGTAGCCCCGCTCGCCTGCGGCGAGACAGGTCCACGCCACGTTGTCCAGCTCTCTGCCCCGATCGAACAAAAAGCAGGATTCCTTTTTCAGCGCGGGGAGCGACCGATGGAACGCGGTCGTCCTCTCCGTATCGATCAGGTAGTCGTCCCAGAACATTTCCCGTCTTTTGCCGAGTTCGATGGTTTCCAAATTTCGTACCGTCCTTTCGTTATCGCGGCGGTCCCCCGACCGCCCGGGCGTGTTACGGCGCTTCGACGACGCCGACGGCGCCGCAGAGCTGCGCGCAGTTTTCGATCAGCGTACCGCCGCCGTCAAAGCTGCGGACGTTTTCCGTGATGAGGCCGGATATGCATCCCGCGAGGCGGAGCGCGGCGTCGGCGCGCGAGAAGACGTTTTTGACCGTGATGTTGTACGTCTCCTCGAAGGTCGGCTGCCGCGACCCGTAGAGATGATTGTCGCCGATCCGGACGCCGCTGACTCCCCGGTCCATGTGCCGGCTGCCGGAGGAGGCGTCCGTCATCCCGTCGACGAGGATATTGTACAGTTTCACGCCGCCCTGATTGAGAAGGCGGACGTTGGCGCAGAACGCCTCGCTGCGCACGTCGCGGACCGTCACGTTGAATATGTCGTCGGAGAGGACGGCGTCTCCTTCCGGCGCGGGGCGGAAGAGCGCCTCCATCTTTCCGGGGAGACCGGTCAGCGCGACGGTGTCGTCCTGCGTGAAGCCGGTGACGCGGTCGATGAGGATATCGTGACAGCCGCAGCGCAGATCGATCCCGTCCGCGTTGAAGATATGACAGCGGGAATACCCGCCGTTTTTGTGGGTCAGCCCGGAGACGAGCGTCCCGTCCGCCTCGACGCGGCGGTCGTCCGCGCAGAAGTCGAGATCGCGCAGCGTCCCGCGGCGGCACCACAGGAGATTGACCGCCCACCAGCGCTGATTGCGCAGACGGAGCCCCTCGACGGTGAAGCCGTCGACGTTGGCGAGGAGGATGAGGTTGTTCACGGAGATATGCGGTCTGCCGTCCGTCCCGGAGTTTTTCTCGCTCAGACCGTTGTACTCCCCGCCGTCGAGGATCGCCCTCCCGCGCCCGAGGATGCGGATATCCCGGTCCGGATGCGCCGCGCCGGAGCGCCCGGCGCTGACATTGCGGATCAGATTGCAGAAAGTCCCGTCCGCCATCCGCAGATGGCAGTCCTCGAGGATGAGCGTAAAGTCGGAGGGGATCAGGATCGTGTCTTCGATCTCGTAATTCCCGCTCACCGTCAGCGTGCGCGGGGAGGCGGGATCGGAGACGGCGTCCCGGATCCGCTCATTCAGGATCGCCGCGCCGCGGGGAATGAAGTCCATGTTCGTTTATTCTCCTTTCGCGAACGTGATCTGAACGTGATAGACGTCGTTGTCCGTCGCGTAGACGAGGCAGTCGACCGTACCGTCCTGCACGGAGCCGCCGCGCGGTCCGCTGATGCTGAACGATTCCGCCGTGATCTCACCGAGGTCATACGCCGCGGTGTGCGCCCAGCCGTTCTCCGTCTCAAAGTACACGTCGATCTTCGCGCCCGCTTCGCCGATATTGCACACGAGCAGGTATACCGTCCCGTCCGCCGTCTGCGCCATGCGGACGGACGAATCCTTCGTCAAGCCCTCGATCCCGAGCTCCTCGCACGAAACGAGCGCCGTTCCGTCGTAGACGGCGTGCATATGCTTCAGCGTGTCGGCAATGAGCGCCGCGTTGCCGGGACGGTCCGTATCGTCGAAA
Organism: Clostridiales bacterium; assembly: GCA_016288155.1. Lineage (GTDB taxonomy): Bacteria > Bacillota > Clostridia > Oscillospirales > CAG-272 > SIG701. Next base: position 32,939 of record JAEEYP010000086.1, read on the forward strand.
TCGAAGCGATACACCGTGTAGAACACGTGCAGTTTTCCGTCCGCGTCGAGGTACGCGTCGCCGCAGTTCGCCGCGTCGACGACGGACCAGATCCCGTCGCTGCCTTCGGCGTCGTACGGCGGCTCGATCTCGACGCATTTCACCTCCGTATCGCTTTCAAGATCGGGGATACAGAAGAGCATGAGCGAATCGTTGATCGCGAAGGTGTGCCCGCCGAATTGCAGATTTTCCGGGAGCGGCGCGCGGTACGTCTGTCCGACGAGGACCATGTGTCCCTGATCGGTGCCGTCGCGCTTCAATTCTCCGTCCGGCGTCAGATAGAAGGTGGCGACGCCCGTCTGCCCGACGGTCCGCGTACCGACGATGTACGCGCCGCGTTTGCCGTCCGAGAGCGTATAGAGACCTGTGTACCCGGCGTTCAGCTCGCGGTCGAAGGTATAGACCTTTTGGCTGTTCTTGTCCAGGAACCTGCCGTTCGCTTCAAAACCATAGCCGGTCAGGGTGAACGGCGCCGTCCGCATGCCGAAGAGCGCGTAAGACTTTCCCGTTTCCGGGACGGTGACGATATCCGTCTGCTGGCGGCCCGAGAACTTTTGCTTCTCGATCTGGTATTCCTTCACCTCGTCCGTCGCCGGATCGATGGCGTACGCCGTGTACCCTTCCGGCAGGATGACCCAGATCTTGCCGTCCGGCATCTCGCGCATGTTCAGATAGCGGTCCTGCATCAGCGATTTGTACTCGCCGGAGAAGAGGACGGTCGCCTGTCCGTCGGCGCCGATCTTGACGATATGGAACTGTTCTTTTTTGCCGTCCTCGCGCTCGATGAGATCGAGCCCGCCGAAGACGAAGTTGTAGGTGAACGCCGCGTATGCCGCGCCGGAGGTGTGAACGATCTTCGTCGTGTGCGAGGAGCTGTACGCGCGGCGGTCGATCTTGTCGTCGACGATGAGATCGTAGCCGGCGAGCACGTCCGTTACCTTCGTCATGCCGTAATCCTTGAGTGAGATCTCGAAGGTGTACACAGTGCGCAGCGGACTATAGCTGTGCAGAAAACAGCTCACGACGTCGTCCTGCGCGGAGCCGTCGCGCTTCGCGCTCATGGAGAACGAGGTCGTGCCGTCGAGGTCCACCGTCAGGATCTTCTCGAGCTTCCACGTCTTGCCGAGCGGATCCTCCGCGCGGTAGATCTCGACGTTGTCCCGGCTTGCGGACTGCTTGAACGCGAGCATGAAGAGCGTTCCGTCCGTCCGCTGCATCAGGAGCGGCTTATACCCCTGATAGCCGGAATAGGACGGCTCCGCAAATTCCAGCTTTTCGTTGTAAATGCACTCCATGCCTTTATAGATCGCATGGCGATACTCGCTGACGGGGACGAAATCGGTATTGCTGCCGGTCAGATCACCCAGAGACCACAGGTAGGTCACGTGAAGATATCCGTCGGCGTCCATGAAGGCGCCGCCCTGATGGCCGTTGGAAACCGACGACCAGATCCCCTTGTGACCGAGCTCACTGTATTCATAGGGACCGTGGATCACCGTATGCGTCACGTTCTCGGAGGAGGTCAGATCCGGGATATGGAACAGGCGCAGCTCGTCCCACAAATAGGAGGCGCCACCCGTCTCCCAAAGCTCCTCCTCCAGCTCCGCGGCATCGTCGCGCTCGCCGACGATATAGGCGCCGCCGTTCCCGTCCGGGAACGGGAAGAGATATTCGAAGCGGCGGATGCCTTCAATGACGACGTACTGACTGTCGTATTCCCACTCCTTCGTCTCCATGTCGAAGGTGAACCACTCGAGCATCCAGTTCCCGGTATAGGCGCCGCCGCCGTAAAAGGCGTAGATCTTCCGGTTTTCGAAATCGAACATGATGTTCGTATACCCGGGCAGCTCGTATCCTTCGACCTCGCCCTTCTTGTCGACCGTTACCTTGCCGTACAGACCGTCGACGATATGAAATTCCGCCGGGGCGGAGTAGCGCGTCACGGCGTCCGTCTCGTGATCGATCACGTACACGTCGAGCGTCGCGGCGCAGCCGAGCGCGACGATCACGTCGCCGTTCGTGTCCTGTCCGATGTTCGGCAGCGTCTCGTTGTGCTCCAGCAGGTAATCGCCGGCGTAGACGAGCGTGTTGTTCCCATCGTTGTCCGTTTTCGTCACGACGAATTTCGCCGCCCAGTTCTCGCGGCCGAAGTACGTGACGAAGGTCGCGTAGGTCCCGCGCTCCGTATGGACGACGCGCATCTGCTGGCCGCCGTGGTACGCCGGGTACGGGCTGGCGCGGTTGATGTTTGTCCGCATGCCGTTCGCCGCGAGGATGCTCTCGATCTCGGAGACGGAGATCTCATGACCGGACGGGACGAGCGTCGGCGCGGGCGGCTCCGTTTCCGGCGCGTCCGTCGCGGGTGCGTCTGTCTCCGGAGCGGAGGTATCCGCCGGGGACGGCTCATTTCCGGAGCAGGCGGTGAGCGCGGCGGGAAGCGCCAGCGCAAAGACGGCGGTCAGGATGAGCGTGAGGATCCGTTTCATGGTTGGTTTCTCCATATCTGCAAGATTCCTTCCGGACGTCGGACGGGCAGATCGACCCGGTCTGCGGATACTCATATTATACATGGTGCGCCGTCCGAAGTCAAGCGTCCGACCGCCCGAAAAGAGGCGGCGAACCATTTTTTGCGCATAAGCGGCGGATCCGCTCTTGATTGCGGCGGGATTTCGTGTTACAATGTACGCAGCACCGAAAATACATCACTATCATGAAAGCGGAGGGATCCTGCATGACGACAGACAAGCTTCTCACCGTCGACGCCGAGCTGCATTCCTTTACGGTACGCGCCTGGGGCGAGACGTGGTTCACCTGTCCCATCGAAAGCGCCGTGGACAGAGACGGCGAGAAAGACACCGACGAAGACCACTGCGCCGTATTCGCGATGCGGCAGGAGAAGACGGAGACCGGTACGCGCACCGTCTGGCACACGCGCTCCAATCTCTGGGAGGACAAGGAGTACGTCCTTGAGACGGCGGACACGTGGGCGCGTTTCTACGTCCGCGTCTTCGGCTCCGGCTCCGTCGACGCGCTGCGCTTCTTCATCCACGGCGTGCGCCACGAGGCGTCCGATTATATGATGGCGATCGCGGATCACGCGGACTATACGCGCAGCATGCGCTTCGTCACGCGCCCCGGCGCCATCGAGCTCGGCTATTACGGACCGCCGCCGTACTGCTATCCGTTCCGTATGGAGGATTGCGAGGGGTGGGTCGGCGTCGGCCTCGCCGCCAGGGAAGGGCAGTACAATTTCCATCAGTTTTTGTACCAGCCGCGGTATAACGCCTTCTGCTTCGAGGTGCCGCTCAACGGGCAGACGTCCGTGCGCGGCGAATGGGAGAGCCAGAGCCTTCTGTTCCTCCCCGGCACGGACGGCTTCGACGTGGTGCGGCGCTACAGTCAGTGGCATTACGACGCCGGCTGGTGCCGCACAGCGGATCATTCAAACGATCCGGCGTGGTGGAAGGGCCCGATCTTCTGCGGATGGAGCGAGCAGGGGAACATCGCGGCGAAGACCGGCGGCTCGATGAAGGGCATGGCGAATCAGGAAAGCTACGAATGGATGAGCACCAAGCTCGACGAGTACGACCTCCATCCGAGCATGATCATGATCGACGACAAGTGGCAGGGGGAGTACGGCACCAGCCTGCCGGATCCGAAGAAGTGGCCGGATATGCGCGCTTTCACGGACGCCGAGCACAAAAAGGGGCGCCGCGTCGTCCTTTGGTTCCGTTCCTGGTATCCGGAGGGGCTCCCCGAGGAGGAATGCATCGAATATCTGTGCACCGCGTGCGGCTCGGACCCGACGAGCCGGCAGTATCAGGCGCGGATGCGCGAGATCATGCATACGCTTCTGTCGGACGACGAGGGCTGCTGCAACTGCGACGGCTTCAAGATCGATTTTTCCAACTGCATGCCGCTCGGCAAGTACGTCCGGCCGCACGAGCCGGTCTACGGCGTCGAGCTGCTCAAACGGTATCTCTTGCTGCTCCGTGAGAGCGCCAAGGCGGTCAAGCCCGACGCGCTCATCAACTGCTCCGTCTGCCATCCGTATTTCGCCGAGATCGCCGATCAGATCCGGCTGCACGATTACGTCATGAGCCTGCGCTCCGCGCCGGAGATCATGGGATACCGCGCGAAGCTCGCCCGTGCGGTGTACGGGGACATCCTCATCGACACGGACGGCGCGGGCGGCGGTACCCGCCGCGATTTCCGCCGCTTCCTTGCCGCGCAGCCGAAGCTCGGCATCCCGACTCTGTATTTCCTAACAGGCACAGGCTGCTTTACCTTCAATGAGGAGGATATCGACCTGATCCGGGAATGCTGGAAGAGTTACGCGGAGAAGATCGCGGCAGAGAGCTGATCCGCCGCGGAGAAGAACGTACGCAGAATCATTATCGCACGCGCCCGCCGAACGGCGGGCGCGTCGGTTTTGCGAGGCGGCGGCGCGGCATTGTCGGCGGCTGTGGATGATTCATGCACGGAGCGAAAAATATACCATTCATAAACGCGGAATGTGTGTCGATACTAATGCCAGAGCACGCACAAGCGTGCCGCTGCGGAATCCGGACGTCATGCCGCGCAGACGACCGCGTCCGAAGCGCCGTCTGCGCGGGCTCGATAAAATAGATAGCAAAACAGGAGAACAAAACATGGCAAGCAACAAGACGCTCGTTCCGGAAGCGAAGAACGCTCTCGAGCAGTTCAAGATGGAAGCTGCCGGCGAAGTCGGCGTCACCCTGAATCAGGGCGACAACGGCAACCTGACCTCCCGTCAGGCCGGTTCCATCGGCGGTCAGATGGTCAAGAAGATGATCGAGAAGTACGAGAACGAGATGAAGACGAAGTAATCTCTTCCCAGGCGGGAAAGAGGCGGGAGACCGCCTCTTTTCCGTGTCCGCCCGCACGGGCGGGGGCGGAAAAGGACGCGCAATGCGGAAAAGCACTTGACCGGCTTTCCTTTATCGGTTATAATATGAGTAGTGGAAAGTCGGAAGGCGCCGTCGGGCGCCGGGGAGGAGAATCCGTGAAAAAAGTGATGCTGGTCTTCGGCACAAGGCCGGAGGCGATCAAGATGTGTCCGCTCGTTCATGAGCTGAAACGCCGGAGGGGACTTGAGACCGTCGTCTGCGTGACGGGGCAGCACCGACAGATGCTCGATCAGGTCCTGGAGCGATTCGGTGTCGTGCCGGACTACGATCTTGCCATCATGAAGGAAAAGCAGACGCTGTTCGATATCACGACGGCGATCTTGACGAAGCTGCAGCCCGTGCTCGATGAGGCGAAGCCGGACGTGGTGCTCGTCCACGGCGACACGAGCAGCGCCTTCTCGGCGGCGCTGGCGTGTTTTTACAGGCAGATCCCGGTCGGACACGTCGAGGCGGGACTGCGCACGTACAACGTCGATTCTCCCTATCCGGAGGAATTCAACCGGCAGGCGGTCGGCATCATCAGCCGCTACAACTTCGCGCCGACGCAGCTCGCCGCCGATCATCTGCTCCGCGAGGGAAAGAGCCCGCAGACGATATTCGTCACCGGCAATACCGTCATCGACGCCATGCGCTGCACGGTGCGCGAGGATTATACGCATCCGGAGCTCGAATGGGCGTCCGGCGGCAAGCTGATCCTTTTGACGGCGCACCGCCGGGAGAATCTCGGCGAGCCGATGCGCCATATGTTCCGCGCGATCCGCCGGGTGCTCGACGAGCATCCGGAATGCCGGGCGATCTATCCGATCCATATGAATCCCGCCGTGCGGCAGGCGGCAGCCGAGGAACTCGGCGACTGCCCGCACATCCATATCATCGAGCCGATCGACGTGTTCGACTGCCATAATTTCGAGGCGCGTTCCTACCTCTGCCTGACCGATTCCGGCGGGATTCAGGAGGAATGCCCGAATTACGGCGTGCCCGTCCTCGTCATGCGGGATACGACGGAGCGCCCGGAGGGCGTGACGGCGGGGACCCTCCGTCTCGTCGGCACGGAGGAGGAGTCGATCTACCGAAACTTCCGCGAGCTGCTCGAAGATCGGGCGGCGTATGAGAAGATGTCCCGCGCGTGCAATCCCTACGGCGACGGACGCGCGTGCGAGCGGATCGCGGACGTATTGGAGCATGGCGACTGCGAGCGGTGGACGGCGGGGAAGTGAGCTTCCGGAATGCGGAAAATGCGTCCGGTATGTTGCATTTTCCGCCGAACGGTGGTATCATATAGGCGAATGTTCCCAACATTACAATACAATGAACAGGAAGTGAAACGGAAAATGAGAGTCGTCATTCAGGAAAACTACGACAAAATGTCACAGTGGGCGGCGAACGTCATCGCGGCGCGCATCAACGGGCATCGGGGCAAAGGACCGTTCGTCCTCGGTCTGCCCACCGGATCGAGTCCGCTCGGCGTGTACCGGGAACTGATCCGCAAAAACAAGGCGGGGGAGGTCTCCTTCGCCGACGTCGTGACCTTCAATATGGACGAGTACCTCGGTCTGCCGCGCGAGCACGATCAGAGCTACTGGCGCTTCATGCATGAGAATTTCTTCGATCATCTGACCGACATGCGGCCGGAGAACGTACATATCCTGAACGGCATGGCGCCGGATCCGGAGGCGGAGTGCCGGCAGTACGAGGAGCAGATCGCCGCGCTCGGCGGGATCGATCTCTTCCTCGGCGGGATCGGCGTCGACGGACATCTCGCGTTCAACGAGCCGTACACGAGTCTCACCTCGCGTACCGGCGTGCGCGTTCTGACGACGGATACGCGGATCGTGAACAGCCGCTTTTTCGGGAACGATCCGGAGAAGGTGCCGGCGAAGGCGCTTTCCGTCGGGATCGGCACGGTGACGGACGCGAAGGAGGTCCTCATCCTCATCAGCGGTCACAACAAGGCGCGCGCGCTGGCGGCGGTCGTGGAGGGCGGCGTGAGCCAGAAGTGGACCTGCTCCGCGCTCCAGATGCACAATAACGCGGTCATCGCCTGCGACGAGGACGCCTGCGGCGAGCTGACGGTAGACACGTACAAGTATTTTCTCGATATCGAGCGCGGCGAGCGTCTGTGACGCTCCGCTTCCGCATAAAACATTTTCCGGCGGCTGTTCTCACGCGAAGGGACGGCCGCCGGATCCATACGGGAGGTCATCATGCGCACGGAGTATGACGTGATCGTCTGCGGCGGCGGGATCGCCGGGATCGCGGCGGCGCTGTCCGCCGCGAGAGAGGGCGCGTCCGTCTGCCTCATTGAAAAGGAATACTGCCTCGGCGGGCTGGCGACGCTCGGACTGATCGTCATCTATCTGCCGCTGTGCGACGGAGACGGCGTGCTCATGAGCGGCGGCATCGCGGAGGAACTGGCGCTCTTGTCCGTCAAATACGGCCCCGGTACGCTCCCGGAGGTGTGGAAGAACAAAAAGAGCAACACCGCCGGGGAGCGCGCGGGCACGCGCTATCAGGTCCGCTATCAGGCGGCGCCCATGATGCTGGCGGCGGAGGAAACGCTGCTCGACGCCGGAGTGACGATCTTTTACGACGCCCGCCTCGCGTCCGCCCTCACGGCGTCAGACGGCGGCGGCAGGAGGATCGCCGCCGTGACCGTCGATACGAAGCGCGGTCCGGTGCGCTTCACCGCCAAAGCCTTCGTCGACGCCACGGGGGACGCCGATCTATGTGCGTTCGCCGGGGAGAAGACCGCGGAATTCGCCTCGAACAGCCGGACCGGATGGTATTTCTCCTTCAACGGCGACACGGGGAGCGCGGGGACGCTCCGGCTCCATGCCAACAGCGATCACTATTATCCCACGGCGTATGAGGACAAGCCGCGCTACAACGGGATCGACCCGGACGACGTCAGCCGCCACATGATCGACATGCACCGCTTCATCCTTGACGACGCCGCGAAAAAGCGGGCGGAGGATCCGGGCTTCTTCCCGCTTCTGATACCCGCGTTCCACGGACTGCGCACCACGCGGCGCCTGGCGGCGTCTCTCGAATTCTCGGAGGAGGCGCACGAGCGGGTATGGTTCGAGGACGCGGTCGGCATGATCGGCAACTGGAAGCACAGCCATATGCGGTATTCGATCCCCTACCGCTGTGTGAAGGCGGAGACGTTCGGCAATCTCTACGCCGCCGGGCGCTGTGTCTCGGCCGACCGCTCCGGATGGGATCTGACGCGCGTGATTCCGACGTGCGCCGTGACGGGAGAAGC
>JAEEYP010000087.1 GCA_016288155.1 Clostridiales bacterium
CCCGGGATGCCGCGGCGGCGGCCGCCGCCCGTCTGGATGTAGTACACGCGGCCGAGCTCGCCGGACTGGACGATCTTCTTGATCTGCTGCATGTTCGGATCGAAGCGGGGCTGGAAGCCGATGGAGAGGATCTTGCCGCTTTCCTTCTCGGCGCGCATCATCTCGACGCATTCGTCGAGCGTGACGGCGAAGGGCTTCTCGACGATGACGTTCACGCCGTGCTTCAGCGCGGCGATCGTCGGCGCGGCGTGCTGCCGGTTGTACGTGCAGACGGAAACGCCGTCGAGTTCTTCCTTATCGAGCATCTCGTCCGCGGAGAGATAGGTGCGGACCTTCGAGGCGTCGAAGCCGTGCTCCTCATACGCTTCAAAGAACTTCTGCGCCTTGCCGGGGATGATGTCGCAGCCGGCGACGACCTCGATGTCGCCGAGCTCCTTCATGCGGGCGAGGTACGTGCCCATGTGCGCGTGCGCGATGCCGCCGGTACCGATGATACCGATCTTCAGTTTCTTTTCTGCCATGACTGTGCCGCCTTTCGTGAATGTGTATGGTATGTGTCCGCGCGGACACGGGGAAACGGGAAAACGGGACGATCAGATCTCCGGGATATGGATCTCGACCTCGCGGCCGAGCTTCGATGAGCGGACGATGCCGTCGATGATCGCCTGGTTCTTGATGATCTGGGAGGTCGGGACCGGAGCCGGGCCGCCCTCGCGGATCGCTTTCAGGAAGGAGTCGATCTTGCGGTCCCACAGACCGTTCCATCCGCCGTTCGGGTCGTTGATGACGGGGAGCGTCGTCTGGACGGACTGACCGGCGCACTGATAGTACAGCGTCATGGCGCCTCCGGGCGAGCCGTTCCAGCAGTCGGTGGACGGGATGCGGAGCCCGGCCTTCGTGCCGAGGATGAGCGTATCACCGGGGGTGTCGACGTTCAGCGCCCAGGAGATGCGGAAGTCGAGGATGATATCGCCTTCGAGACGGATGAGACCGCCGGAGAAGTCGTCGACGCTGAAGCGGTCCGCACCGTTGTACGCCTTCGGATCCTTGCCGATGTAGTCCGTCGTGAAGCCGGTGACGGTGAGCGGGGTGGGATAGCCGATCGCGTTGAGCACCATGTCGAGAGAGTAGCAGCCGATATCGCCGATCGCGCCGATGCCCGCCGTCTTCTCTTCGATGAACGTACCGCCCGGGATGCCGCGGCGGCGGCCGCCGCCCGTCTGGATGTAGTACACGCGGCCGAGCTCGCCGGACTGGACGATCTTCTTGATCTGCTGCATGTTCGGATCGAAACGCGGCTGGAAGCCGACGGTGAGGACCTTGCCGCTCTCCTTTTCGGCGCGCATCATCTCGACACACTCGTCGAGCGTCACGGCGAAGGGCTTTTCCACGAGGACGTTGACGCCGTGCTTCAGCGCGGCGATCGTCGGGGCGGCGTGCTGCCGGTTGTACGTGCAGACGGAAACGCCGTCGAGTTCTTCTTTTTCGAGCATTTCTTCCGCGGAGAGGTAATCGCGCGCGTCGAACATGTCGGAATCGTCGAGGAATTTCCTCGCCTTGCCCGGGATGATGTCGCAGCCCGCGACGAATTCGATGTCGCCGTACTTCTTGATGTGGTTGATGTAGGCATTGATATGACAGCCTGCGATGCTGCCTGTGCCGATGATGCCGATCTTCAGTTTCTTTTCTGCCATGATTGTGCCGCCTTTCGTGATTTTTATGGTATGTGTCCGCGCGGACACGGGGGAGCGGGAACGGATCGCGCGTCAGACTTCGGGGATATGGATCTCGACCTCGCGTCCGAGCTTCGAGGAGCGGACGAGGCCGTCGATGATTGCCTGGTTCTTGATGATCTGGGAGGTCGGGACCGGAGCCGGACCGCCCTCGCGGATTGCTTTCAGGAAGGAGTCGATCTTCCGGTTCCAGAGGCCGCGCCAGTCGCCGTTCGGGTCGTTTATGACGGGGATCGTCGTCTGGACGGACTGTCCGGCGCACTGCCAGTAGAGCGTCATCGGACCGCCGGGGGCGTCGCTCCAGCAGTCGGAGGACGGGACGCGGAGCCCCGCCTTCGTGCCGAGGATCAGCGTGTCGCCGGGCGTGTCGACGTTCAGCGCCCAGGAGATGCGGAAGTCGAGGATGACGTCGCCTTCCAGGCGGACGAGACCGCCGGAGAAATCGTCCACGTCGAAGCGGTCCGCGCCGTTGTACGCCTCGGGATCGCAGCCGATGTAGCCGGTCATGAAGCCGGAGGCGGTCAGCGGCGTCGGATAGCCGATGGCGTTGAGCACCATGTCGAGAGAGTAGCAGCCGATATCGCCGATCGCGCCGATGCCCGCCGTTCTCTGTTCGATGAAGGAACCGCCCGGGATGCCGCGGCGGCGGCCGCCGCCCGTTTGAATATAGTACACGCGGCCGAGCTCGCCGGACTGGACGATCTGCTTGATCAGCTGCATGTTGCGTTCGAAACGCGGCTGGAAGCCGACGGTGAGGATCTTGCCGCTTTCCTTCTCAGCGCGCATCATGTCGATGCATTCGTCGAGCGTGACGGCGAACGGCTTTTCCACGAGGACGTTGACGCCGTGCTTCAGCGCGGCGATCGTCGGGGCGGCGTGCTGCCGGTTGTACGTGCAGACGGAGACGCCGTCGAGCTCTTCTTTTTCGAGCATCTCCTCCGCCGACAGATAATCGCGCGCGTCGAACATGTCGGAGTCGTCGAGGAATTTCCTCGCCCTGCCGGGCACGATGTCGCAGCCCGCGACGAATTCGATGTCGCCGTATTTCCGGATGTGGTCGATGTATGCGTTGATGTGCGTTCCGGCGATGCTGCCGGTGCCGATGATGCCGATCTTCAGTTTTTTCTCTGCCATGGACGTGCCGCCTTTCCTGTGTGGGTGATTTGTTTTGTCAGACTTCGGGGATATGGATCTCGACCTCGCGGCCGAGCTTCGATGAGCGGACGATGCCGTCGATGATCGCCTGGTTCTTGATGATCTGGGAGGAGGGGACCGGCGCCGGACCGCCTTCGCGGATCGCACGGATAAAGGAGCCGATCTTGCGGTCCCAGAGATCGCCGTCTCCGGGGGCGTCCTTCAGGATCGGGAGCACCGTTTCGACGGATTGACCGGCGCATTCACGGTACAGCGTCATCGGACCGCCGACGGAGCCGTTCCAGCAGTCGGTGGAGGGGATGCGGAGCCCCGCCTTCGTGCCGAGGATGAGCGTGTCGCCCGCCGTGTCCATGTGCATCGCCCAGGAAATACGGAAATCGAGGATCACGCCGCCCTCGAGACGAACGAGCCCGCCGGCAAAATCGTCGACACCGAACGTCCGCGCCAAATATTCCGGCTTGGAATAGCGCGGCGGCCAGTAAGAATCCGGATTCTTTCCGAAATAGTCCGTCGTGAAGCCGGTGACGGTCAGCGGCGCCGGGTAGCCGATCGCATTGAGCACCATATCGAGAGAGTAACAGCCGATGTCGCCGAGGGCGCCGATGCCCGCCGTATCCTCGCGGATGAAGGACGTCTTGTCCCTTTTCGCAGGGATCCCGCTGCGCCGCCCGCCGCCGGTCTGTATGTAGTACACGCGGCCGAGCTCGCCCGCCTCGACGATCTTCTTGATCTGCTGCATGTTCCGGTCGAAGCGCGGCTGGAAGCCGATGGTCAGGATCTTGCCGCTTTCCTTCTCGGCGCGCATCATGTCGACGCATTCCTCGAGCGTCACGGCGAAGGGCTTTTCCAGGATCACGTGACAGCCGTGCCGCAGCGAGGCGATCGTCGGCGCGGCGTGCTGCCGGTTGTACGTGCAGACGGAGACCGCGTCGAGTTTCTCCGCGTCGAGCATATCCTCGTGGGAGACGTACGTGCGGACGTTGTCCACGGAAAACTCACGGAAGAAATCGTCCGCTTTGCCAGGGATGATATCGCAGCCGGCGACGATCTCGACGTCATTGTATTTCGCCATGCGGCGCAGGTATGCCCGGATGTGGTCGTGCGCGATGCCGCCCGTGCCGATGAAGCCGATCCTCAGTTTTTTCTCTGCCATGACGGTCCCTTTCTTATGTGGATTTGCCGAAGAAGCGCGTTATTTCTTTATCAGCGCGAGCGTATCCCGTACGAGCCGGGAGACTTCGTTCAGGTTATATCCCTCGATGGAGGAGTACAGGCGCCGCTCGAACGGCGCGTACCAGACGGGATCGATCCCGCTCTCGCCGCAGCGCATGCCGACGATCGAACCGACCGTCGCGCCGTTGCAGTCCGTGTCGAAGCAGGACTGGACGGCGAGGCAGATGCTTTTCCCGAAGTCGCCGCCGCCGCAGAGCAGCGCCATTGTGACGATCATGGCGTTGGAGTTCGTGTAGCACCAGTCGGCCTGCAGGTATTCGTCGTAGCGGCTGTGGATGTGGTCGATGATCTCGTCCGCCGTCTTTCCGGCGTCGTACAGCGCGATGATCTCGCGCACGTCCGCCGTGAGACGGGATTTCGCGGGGATGCAGGCGAGCCCCGCCTCGATGATCGCACGGATATCGGATTCGACCGCGGCGGCGGCGATCATCGCGGCGATGAACATCTCGCCGTAGATGCCGTTCTTCACGTGGGAGATCGACGCGTCGCGAAACGCCGTCTTCGCGGCGGCGAGCGGATCGCCCGGATTGATGTAGCCGAAGAAGTCGCCGCGGATCTGCGCGCCGATCCATTCGCGGTAGGGATTATTGCGGGTCGCGGTCTCGGGCGGAAGATATCCAGCGGCGATATTGCGGTACGCGGCGCGTTCCGCCGTGCAGGTGGCGAACGCCGGGATCCACGAGAGCCATCCCTCCGCGACGTCGGCGGGCGTGAAGTCCCGTCCGTACCGGGAGACGAGCTTGAGCGCGAAGACGGTATAGTTCGTGTCGTCGTCGACGGGGGAGGCGTAGTGCACGTTGTCGGCGAAGCACGCGGGCAAGTCCCTCAGATCGTACTTTTCGATCAGCTCCGGCGAGAACTCGCACGCGCGGATATATTTGTGCATCGGATAGTTGTCCGTCGCCCGGAGGACCGGCCAGAGCAGATCGCGCTTCCAGCCCTCGACCGGCTTGCCGAGCAGGCATCCGGCGATCCGTCCGATCCACGCGCCGGCGACGCGGTCCGCGAGCGTTTCCTCGTCCGGAAGGGGCGGGAGCGCGGGCGCGGCGGCAGAGCAGGGGGCGGCGGCGAGGATCGCGTCGAGCTCCGACGGTTCCTCGTAGGGAAAATCGGCGGCGATCGGCTCGCGCGTCATGGCGAGGGCGAGCGCCTGGAGCGCCGGTTCGCACCGGCGGCGGGTATCTTCGTCCATCTCGCAGAAGGCGTCGACGACGCCTTTGTACGGGGCGACGGCGCGTCCCTCGCGGAGACATTCTTCATACTCCGCGCGGATATTCCATCCGTACAGGAGCCAGGGCTGATCCTTGAGCATGGCGTTCTCCTTTCTTTGACGGGACCGTGCGGACGGTCAGATCTCGGGGATATGGATCTCGACCTCGCGGCCGAGTTCGGCGGAACGGACGATGCCGTCGATGATCGCCTGATTCTTGATGATCTGGGAGGACGGGACCGGCGCCGGGCCGCCCTCGCGGATCGCCGTCACGAACGAGCCGATCTTGCGGTCCCAGAGATCGCCGTCCGCGGGGGAATCCTTCAGGATCGGCAGCACCGTTTCGACGGACTGTCCGGCGCACTCCCAGTATACCGTCATCGGACCGCCGACGGAGCCGTTCCAGCAGTTCGTCGACGGGATGCGGAGCCCGGCCTTCGTGCCGAGGATCAGCGTGTCGCCGGGAGTGTCCATATTCATTGCCCAGGAGATGCGGAAGTCGAGGATGATGCCGCCCTCGAGGCGGATGAGCCCGCCCGCGAAGTCGTCCACGGTGAAGATCCGCGCCAGGTATTCCGGGTTCTTGCGGCGGGGGATATACGTCTGCGGATCCTTGCCGAAGTACGCGCCCTTGAAGCCGGTGACGGTGAGCGGCGTCGGATAGCCGACGGCGTTGAGCACCATGTCGAGCGAATAACAGCCGATATCGCCGAGCGCGCCGACGCCCGCCGTCTCGTCCTTGAGGAACGTGCCGTTGTAGGCGGGGATCCCGCGGCGGCGGCCGCCGCCCGTCTGGATGTAGTACACGCGGCCGAGCTCGCCTGCATCGACGATCTTCTTGATCTGCTGCATATTGCGGTCGAAGCGCGGCTGGAAGCCGATGGAGAGGATCTTGCCGCTCTCTTTCTCGGCGCGCATCATCTCGACGCATTCCTCCAGCGTCACGGCGAAGGGCTTCTCCACGATGACGTTCACGCCGTGCTTCAGGGCGGCGATCGTAGGCGCGGCGTGCTGCCGGTTGTACGTGCAGACGGAGACGCCGTCGAGCGTTTCGGCGTCGAGCATGTCCTCGTGGGAGACGTAGGTGCGGACGTTGTCAACGGAGAACTCACGGAAGAAATCGTCCGCCTTGCCGGGGATGATGTCGCAGCCGGCGACGATCTCGATATCATTGTATTTCTCCATGCGGCGCAGATACGCGCGCATATGATCGTGCGCGATGCTGCCGGTGCCGATGAAGCCTATGCGGAGCTTTTTGTTTCCCATGAAATAACCTCCCGACGGTCTTGTTTTTCGGTCTTACTATAGCACACTTGCCCGCCGATGTCAAGGGCAAAACGGAAATATCGCGGCGCTCAGACGTTGAAGCGGAAGAGGACGACGTCGCCGTCGGCGATCACGTAATCCTTGCCCTCGCTGCGGACCAGTCCCTTTTCCTTGGCGGCGTTCATGGAGCCGCAGGCGACGAGGTCGTCGAAGGCGACGATCTCCGCGCGGATGAAGCCGCGCTCGAAATCGCTGTGGATCTTTCCGGCGGCCTGCGGCGCTTTGGTGCCGCGTCGGATCGTCCAAGCGCGCACCTCCTTCGGTCCGGCGGTGAGGTAGCTTATGAGCCCGAGCAGGGAATACCCGGCGCGGATGAGACGGTCGAGACCGCTCTCCTCGATGCCGAGATCGGCGAGAAATTCCTTCTTTTCCTCCGGGGAGAGTTCGGCGATCTCCGCCTCGATCTCCGCGCAGATAGGGATGACCTCCGCGCCCTCCGCCGCCGCGGCGGCAAGCACGCCGGGCACGTACGGATTGTCCGGCGAGACGGAGGCTGCTTCCTCCTCGCTGACGTTGGCGACGTAGAGGATCGGCTTCGCGGTGAGCAGCTCCAGCTGCGAGACGACGGCGGCTTCTTCCTCCGTATAGGAGAGGGAACGGGCGGTCTTCCCCTCGCTCAGAGCGTCCATGATCCGCTGATACAGCGCGAGCTCCGCGGCGAGCTTTTTGTCGCCCTTCATCAGCTTGGACGTCTTGTCGATGCGCCGCTCCAGCACTTCCATGTCCGCGAAGATCAGTTCCATGTTGATCGTTTCGAGATCGCGCACCGGATCGACGGTGCCGTCCACGTGTACGATATCTCCGTTGTCGAAGCAGCGGAGCACGTGTACGACGGCGTCCACGTCGCGGATGTGGGAGAGGAATTTGTTGCCGAGCCCCTCGCCGCGGGACGCGCCGCGGACGAGTCCGGCGATATCGACGAATTCGATGACCGCGGGCGTGTAGAGCTGCGGGTGGTACATTTCGGCGAGCACGTCGAGACGCTTGTCCGGCACGGACACGACGCCGACGTTGGGGTCGATCGTACAGAAGGGGTAGTTGGCGCAGGCGGCGCCGGCGCCGGTGATCGCGTTGAAGAGCGTGCTTTTGCCGACGTTCGGCAGACCGATGATTCCGAGTTTCATTGTGTGCTCCATCCTTCGGGAAGATTTGCTGAGCGGTGTAGGATGACCGATCGCAGTATACGAAAATATTATACAGGAAACGAAGACGTTTTACAAGAGCGCGCGCCGCATTTTTACGTTCCCGAAAGGATTTCCCGCCGGTTTTTATGCGAAAATCACACGGGTATCACAGAACCGTCACTTTCGTCTGCTATACTGAACCATAGGAAAAGCCGCGCGGAAAAGTTTTTTCTTTATTTTTCCGTAATTTGACAAAAACTGTTTACAGAATCGGTTTTCAGTGGTATAATAAATAATGAGCGCGCATTTGCCGCGCATACCGGGACGGGGCTCCCGATTTTTGAGGAAAGTGAAGGGAAGCGTATGGGAACAAAACTTCTGATCGTGGATGACGACGGCAATATCTGCGATCTTCTCCGTCTGTATTTTGAAAACGAAGGCTATGAAGTGAAGACGGCCAAGGACGGCGTGGAAGGTCTGAGTTACTTCAAAATGTACGAGCCGGATCTTGTCCTGCTCGATATCATGCTCCCGAAGAAGGACGGTTGGGCCGTCTGCCGGGAGATCCGCGAGTCCTCCTCCAAGCCGGTCATAATGATCACCGCCAAGGGCGACGTTTTCGATAAGGTCCTCGGGCTGGAGCTCGGCGCGGACGATTTCGTGGTCAAGCCCTTCGATATGAAAGAACTGTCCGCCCGCGTGAAGGCGGTGCTCCGCCGGTACGCGTCGCACGACAATCAGGCCGACGACGAGGTCATCAAGTTCGACAATATCGAGATCAGCCGCCAGAAGTACGAACTGAAACTGAAGGGGAAGAAGGTCGACATCCCGCCGAAGGAGCTCGATCTGCTCTATTTCCTCGCGTCCAATTTCAACCGCGTGTTCACGCGCGACCAGCTTCTGGACAAGGTGTGGGGCTTCGACTATCTGGGCGATTCCCGGACGGTTGACGTGCACGTCAAGCGTCTGCGCGAGAAGCTCGAGGGCGTCTCCGACAAGTGGACGCTGAAAACGGTGTGGGGCGTCGGATATAAATTCGAGCTGCTCCAGTGATCCAATACGTAAGATAACCGAGAACGGGACGGCTGTCGGCGCTTCGCGCCGCGCCGCCCCGTCCTGCGATACGGGATCCGCGTCCGGCGGGGAAAGGGGTGAAGCGGGAAATGTTCAAGAGCGTATTCACGAAATATATGACCGTTTTCGTGCTGATCCTTCTGTTCAGCTTCCTGCTTCTGACGCTGATCCTTTCCGCCCTCGTCAACGGCTACAATCTCAACGTGAAGATGAACACGATGACGAACGCGGCGCGCACCGTCCGCTCGTATCTGGTCAACTCTTTCTACGAAGCGGAAGCCACTGATTTCGAGGAGTACCTGTACACGCAGGGGCCGCTCCTCTCGCCCGTCATCGACCTTCTCTCCGACGACGGGGATAAGATGATCCTGTGGATCATCGACGCGGACGGGCAGACGGTGTTCACGGGCGGCAGCGGCGCCGCCGAGGCGGGGGAGAGCGCGCTCCCCGCCGCGGACGGCCGATACGTCCTTCCCGATTCCGTCCTCCAAGCGCTGATGACGGAGGGGAGCATCTCCGGGCGCGGGACGCTGGACGGCTTCTTCCAGACGAGCCACTGCACCTACGGTACCGCGATCCGCACGGCAAGCGGCGGATTCGTCGGCGCGGTCGTCGCGTCGACGGAGAGCGAGGGCATGGGCGAACTGCTCGAGGCGATGAACAAGACGGTGCTCATGTCGACGCTGTGGGTCATGCTCGCGGCGCTCGTCGCGCTGTATTTCATGACGGAACGGATGGTGGCGCCGCTGCGCAGCATGAGCCGCGCGGCGAAGCAGTTCGCCGACGGGAAGTTCGACGTCCGCGTGGCGGTCACCGGTTCGGACGAGATCGCCGAGCTGGCGCAGGCGTTCAACAACATGGCGGACGGGCTCGCCGCCATCGACGAGATGCAGCGGTCCTTCATCGCCAACGTCTCCCACGACCTGCGCACTCCGATGACGTCGATCTCCGGCTTTATCGACGGCATCCTCTCCGGCGCGATCCCGCCGGAGAAGCAGGAATACTATCTCGGCGTGATCTCCTCGGAGGTGCACCGCCTCTCCCGTCTTGTGAGCACGCTGCTCGATATCTCCCGCATCCAGGCGGGCGAGCGGAAGTTCACGATGGCGAATTTCGATATCTGCGAGCTTTCCCGCCAGATCCTCATTTCCTTTGAGCAGAAGATCGAGGCGCGTTCCCTCGACGTTTCGTTCGAATGCGACGACGAGCGCATGGAGGTCTGCGCCGACCGCGACGCGATCCATCAGGTGCTGTACAATATCTGTGACAACGCGATCAAATTCTCCCGCGACGGCGGGAAATACCGGATCCGCATCACGGAGCACGACCGGCGCGTCTGCGTCAGCGTTTTCAACGAGGGCGTCGGTATCTCGGAGGAGGATCTGCCGCACGTGTTCGACCGCTTCTTCAAGAGCGACAAGAGCCGGGGGCTGGACAAGACCGGCGTGGGGCTCGGGATGTATATCTCCCGCGCGATCATCGAGGCGCACGGCGGGAAGATCTGGGCGGAGAGCGAGGCGGGGCAGTGGTGCCGCTTCAGCTTCACTCTGCCGAAGGCATCCGTTCTGGACAAATTGAAAAACAGCGACGCTGCACGGGGGCATGGCGTATGATGACGTATACCGCGACCTGTCTGTTCGGTCTGGAGGCGCTCCTCGGCGCGGAGATCGAGGCGCTCGGCTACCGCCGCCTCTCGACGATCGACGGGCGCATCACCTTTGAGGCGGACGAGGCGGGCGCCGCCCGTTCGCAGATCTTTCTCAGGTACGCGGAGCGGGTCTATCTGGCGCTCGGATCGTTCTCCGCGCCGACCTTCACGGCGCTCTTCGACGGGACGGCCGCTCTGCCGTGGGAGGACTGGATCGGGAAGACGGGCGCGTTCCCCGTCGGCGGGCACGCCGTCAAGAGCGCGCTCCATTCGATCCCCGACTGCCAGAAGATCGTCAAGAAGGCGATCGCAACGCGCCTCGGGCGCGTATTCGGGCTCGGGACGCTGCCGGAGGACGGCACGGTCTATCAGGTCGAATTCTTTATATTGAAAGATACGGCGACGCTGATGATCGATCTGTCCGGCACGCCGCTGCACAAGCGCGGGTACCGCCCGGAGACGGTGGCGGCGCCGCTGCGGGAAACGCTGGCCGCCGCGATGGCGGCGCTCTCCCGTCCCCGCGAGGACGTTGTGTTCTGCGATCCCTTCTGCGGCTCCGGCACGATCGCGATCGAGGCGGCGATGCAGATGCTCCGGATCGCGCCGGGCGCGCGTCGCTCCTTCGCGGCCGAAACGTACGGTCAGTTCCCGGCGCCGCTGTGGAAGGCGGCGAGGGAGGAAGCAGAAGATCTCGTCGTCCGGGACAGCGCTTTTTCGGCGGAGGCGTCCGATATCGACCCGCGCTCCGTCCGCATCGCCGCGGAAGCTGCCGGACGCGCCGGCGTCGCGGAACACGTCCGCGTCTTCGAGGCGGACGCGCTTATGATCGAGACCGGAGGACGCCGCGGCACGATCGTGACGAACCCGCCCTACGGCGAGCGCATGCTCACCGCAGGGGAGGCGGAGCAGCTGTACCGGGATATGGGGCGGGCGTTCTCCCGCCTCGGCCGTTGGCAGATCTACGTCCTTACGCCGTGCGAGACGTTCGAGCGGCTGTACGGACGGCGCGCCGACAAGGTGCGCAAGCTCTACAACGGCATGATCCCCTGTTTCTTTTATCAGTTTTTCAAACCGAAGGAATAACCCGGAGAAATGAATAAAACCGCGCGTCCCCGTCCATACTTTTCGCGAGAAAGAGAACGGGGGCGCATTTTGTGCAGGAGTTTCATCGGACGCTCGGCGCGTCGTACGACGACAATATCCTTTTGATGGACCGGCTGCTCCGGATCGGGAGCAGTTTCGATCTGATCCGCCGGCCGCTGACGGTCGGCGGTACGCGCATGGTCTTTTATTACCTTGAGGGATTCATGCAGACGGGGACCTTTCAGAAGCTGCTCACGCATCTTCTGTCCGTCGCGGATTTCGGCGACGGCTCGCCGGGCTCAGCCGAGCGCTTCGCGCAGTCTTCACTTCCCGCCGCGGAGACGGTGTGCACGGATTCGGTCGACCGGCTGCTCCTCGCGGTGCTATCCGGCTGCTGCGCGTATCTGTGCGAAGGCTTCGGCGCGTGCGGCGTGATCCTCGATATGCGTTCCTATCCGGCGCGGGAGGCGAGCGAGCCGGAGAACGACCGCGTCATGCGCGGGAGCCGTGACGGGTTCGTCGAAACGCTTCTTTTCAACGCGTCCATGATCCGCCGCCGCATCCGCAGCCCGGCGCTGACGGTGGAATACGTCAATGCCGGCGCCAGCTCCCGTACCGATCTTGCGCTCGTGTACATGGCGGACCGCGCGGACATGGGATACGTGGCGCGTCTGGGAGAGGCTTTGCGGACGATGCGGACGGATTCTCTCGTGCTCGGGCATCAGAGCGTCGCCGAGGTGCTGATGCGCCGCCGCTGGTACAATCCGTTCCCGCGCCTGCGCATGACGGAGCGGCCGGACGCCGCGGCGGCGTCCGTGCTCGAGGGGAGCGTCGTGCTGCTCTGCGACAACAGCCCGGAGGCGATGATCCTGCCGACGTCGCTGTTCGATTTCCTGCAGGAGACGGACGACTATTACGTCTCCCCGATGACCGGCACGTATCTGCGCCTCTTGCGCCACGCCGTATTCCTGATCGCCGTTTTCGTGACGCCGCTGTGGTATCTCTTCCTGATGCACCCGGAGTGGATCCCGCCGGCGCTGCGTCTCATCGTCCCGCAGAATCCGGGCGCGCTGCCGATCCTGCTCCAGCTCTATCTGACGGAATTCGCGCTGGACGGGCTGAAGCTCGCTTCCCTCAATACGCCGAACGTGCTGTCCAATTCGCTGTCCGTTGTGGGCGGGCTTCTGCTCGGCGATTTCGCCGTGACGGTCGGCTGGCTTTCCCCGGACGTCATCCTGTATATGGCGGTCGTCGGCATCGCCAATTTCACGCAGTCGAGCTACGAGCTTGGGTACGCCTTCAAATATGTGCGGCTGATGCTGCTTACGCTGACGGCGCTCTTCGACGTGTGGGGGTTCGCATTGGGCATCGTCGTGAATATCGTACTGCTCGCGGCGAACCGGGCGCCGTGCGGCGGGCGCGGATACCTGTATCCGCTGATCCCGTTTCACGGTCGCGCGCTTGCGCGGCTGCTTTTCCGCGTGAGGAAACCGGATTGAAAGGAAACACCGCCGCGCGGCGTGCCGTGCGGCGGTGTCTTGTTATTCTTCGGATGCGGGAGCGGGGTGCTCGGTCGGAGCCGTCTTTTTCGAGGAACGCCGGCGGCGCGGTCGGCGGCGGTGCAGATGCCGCTGATACGACGCCCATTGCTCTTCGTTGGATTCGTCGAGGGAACGGACGGAAGTGACGCGGCCGGACTCCTCGTCCGTATACCAGCGCAGCCGGAGCATGAAGATCTTCCCGCAGCCGCACGCGGCGCCCGCGGTCTTCTTGCCGGGGGAACGGCGAAGCCAGCGACCGAAGGCGAGCGGCGCGCCGCATTCCGGACAGACGACCTCGGCGGTCGGATCCTCCGTCTCCATCTCCTTGAGGGAGGCGTATTCCTTGATCTCTCCCGGAGGGAGCTGCGGCGGCTCGGACGCCAGCTTGACCGGGTCCCCGTAATGGGCGACGGCATCGTCGAGATCGATCTTTTCGCAGATCCGCGCGGTGTTCAAAGCGTCGTTCAGCGCGTCGTGCGGCGGGCACACGTCCGTGATCTCCAGCCGGGCGAGCGCGTCGGCGAGCGAGCACTGTTTTTTCTCTCCGGAGACGGTACGGCTGTAGATCCGCTGCAGATCATAGGCGGGCAGCGGATCCGGCGCGGGGATCTTGTGCAGACGGAGATTGGAGAGGAGCATGGGAACGTCGTCCGGTCCCCAGGTGAGGAGCGCGAAGTCCTCGCCGCACCACGCGAGGAATTCCTCGTAGGCGGCGGGGAACGCCATCCCTTCGGCGAGACTCTGCGTGCTGATCCCCGTCAGCTTCCGTACGCTCCAGTGCATTTTTTTGTAGATCTTCGGCGCGACGACGCGGCGGAAGGTGTCGGCGGCGCGGCGGTCCTCGCCGAGGCGGACGGCGCCGATCTGGATGATCTCCCCCGCGAGATGAAAGCCGCGCGCGTTCGCCGCTTCCTTGGAGAGCGCCTGATTCCATTCGAGATCGAGAACGATGTATCGCATAGAACGTCCCTGTTCATTGATTTTTGTCAATATACAGATATTATAGCAGATTTCCCGCCCGCAATCAATCCCCCTTTGTCGGATTCCGGACGATTTTCTGACACAAAGCCGTTGACAGCCGTCCCCCGCCGTGCTATACTATGTTCGTTACGGCGTAAGCCGACGGTACTGCGAGGTGAATGAGGCATGCACGACGAATTGACGAAGGTCGACATACAGAAGATGCAGGCGGAGATCGACGAGCGGATCGGCGTGATCCGTCCGCGGCTCAAGGAACAGCTCAAGGCAGCGCGGGATCTGGGGGATCTGAGCGAGAACGACGAATACCATTCCGTGCGCCGCGCGCTGAACCAGAAC
Source organism: Clostridiales bacterium (assembly GCA_016288155.1). Lineage (GTDB taxonomy): Bacteria > Bacillota > Clostridia > Oscillospirales > CAG-272 > SIG701. Next base: position 14,445 of record JAEEYP010000087.1, read on the forward strand.
AATTCCCGCATCCGGTATCTGCAGAGCATGATCGATACCGCCGTCATCATCGACACGGATTCCGAAGAGGGGACGGTCGGACTGTTCGACCGGGTGACGCTGTACGATGAGGACGAGGAGGAGGAGCGCGTCGTCACGATCGTCACGACGCTGCGCAACGACGTCTTCAGCGGCTGCATCAGCAAGGAATCGCCCTTCGGGCAGGCGGTGCTCGGCAGCCGGGTCGGCGACCGCGTCGAGATCCGCGTCAACGACAGTTATTCTTATTTTGTGCAGATCCGCGCCATCGAGAAGGGAAAGGACGACGAGTCGCTCCCGATCAGCACGTATTGAATCCTTTATAACGGAAAACTCTCCCCGGATACCGCCTGCGGGCGGCGTCCGGGGAGAGTTGATTATATGGCAACGAAGGAGAAGTATTTGGTAAACGAAAAACACAAGAAATATTCAAAAACTACCGACAAAAATGAAAGAGGCTCCCGCTTCAACCATCGCCAATTCAGCGACGGCAAGCAGTACGTCTGTTGCCGCCGCTCTGGCGACTCAACGTAGGTTGGGAACCTCTAACGGTAACAGTATACCACAATTCTTCCATAAAGTCAACACTTTTGAATGAAAATATAATACAGTTCGTTCCATACTTTTAAAACATAAAAAACGCCGCGGAGGACGATCGCAACTCATGCGGGAAAACCCGAAGTTTGCATTCCTTCGTGACGTTTCTATGGCTATTATACAATAATCGGCGCAGAAAGTCAATGATTTATCCGGAAATTGTCGCTTGCCCCATTGGTCATTGGACAGAGGCACCGATTAATTGCGTGTTTGTAATGTCGCTTTCACTCGCGCACCCCGCGGCAGACGCACCCGTCCGTTCCGGTGATGCGCACGGGGATGATCTCGCCGGGTTCCCCGTTCCCGAGCGGAAAACGCAGCTCGACGTAGTGCTCGCTGTGCCCGTTCAGCTCGCCGTCCTCTTCCTCCTCGATCAGCACCTCGACCGGGTCCTCCCGGTGCGCTTCGGCGTATTCTTCAAGCAGTTCCCGCCGCACCTGCGCGTCGAGCGCCGCCAGATCCTCGGCGCGCCGCCGCCGGAGCGCGGGCGGTATCTGGTGCGGCATGTCCGCCGCCTCCGTTCCGGGACGGGGCGAGTAAGGAAAAACGTGCATGTGCAGAAAGCGCGCTTCGCGGCAGAAGGAGACCGTCTCGGCGTATTCCTCATCCGTCTCGCCGGGGAAGCCGACGATGACGTCGGCGGTCAGCATCGCGTCCGGAAAATACCGCCGCACGGAGCGGATCCGCTCCATCGCCTGCGCCGCGTTGTACGGGCGGCGCATCCGGCGGAGAACGGAAGAGGAGCCGCTCTGCAGAGAAAGATGAAAATGCGGCAGCACCGCGGGGACGGAGGCGGCCGCCTCGAGGAATCCGTCGCGGAGCAGGGAAGGATCGAGGGAACCCATGCCGATGCGGCGCACGCCGGGGATGGAGCCGAGGCGGACGAGCAGCGTGCCGAGATCGAAGGCGCCGCGCACGTCCCGCCCGTACGCGCCGGTCTCTATGCCGGTGAGGATGATCTCCTGACAGCCCGCCTCGGCGATCCGTCCGACCTCCTCGGCGACGTCGTCCGGCGTCCGGGACCGCACCGGCCCGCGCGCGGCGGGGATGATGCAGTACGCGCAGCGGTTGTCGCAGCCGTCTTCGATCTTTATAAAGGAACGGCAGCGGCGCGGCGTGCGCAGCGTCAGCGGGCGTTCCTCCGCCGGCGCGTCCGCCCATCCCGCGAGAAGCGCGCGCGCAAGCGCCGGTATCCGCCCTTTGTCGGCGTTGGAGACGACGGCGCTCACCCCCGGGATGGCGGCGGCTTCGCTTGGCGAGATCTCGGAGAAGCAGCCGGTCACGATGAGCGGCGCGCCCGGATTCGCCGCGGCGGCGCGGCGGATATGCTGGCGGGATTTCCGGTCGCTCTCGCCGGTCACGGTACAGGTGTTGATGATCGTGACGTCCGCCTCGGCGCCGAAGGGCACGATGTCGAAGCCGTCCGCTTCGAGCGCACCGGCAACGGCGTCGGATTCGTATTGATTGACGCGGCATCCGAGCGTCAGGATCGCGGCGCGCGGACGGACGGGGAACGCTTCGGGCATGACGGCTCCTTCCGATCCGGCGGCGGAGGGTACCCGCCGCCGAATGAATATCGATAATGAAAGAGCGTTTACCTGAGAGAGCAGCCTGCGCTTGACGCGGAAAGGAAAACGCCCGACGGGACAATCATACCATACCGCGCCGAAAAAGTCAATAGACGGAGGGGAGAAATCGCACCCCCTGCCGCGCGGCTTCGGTTAAAATCGACAAATCGGGCGGCGGGGGGTTGCAATGGCACGCGAAGGGTAGTATAATAATAACGGTGGCTTCAGCCGCAGAGACAGGAACGGACAGAAGACATAAGGAAACAGAAAGGCGCTTCCCGACGGAAGCGGAAATGAAAAGTATGGGTACACTTCATGTTCTCGAGCATCCGCTGATCATCCACAAACTCACCATCATGCGCGAGAGGAATACCGGCAGCAAGGACTTCCGTCAGCTTCTCAACGAGATCACGATGCTGATGGGATACGAGCTGACCCGCGATTTCCCTCTGGAGGACGTTGAGATCGACACGCCCGTAGCCCACATGACCGCCAAAAAGATCAAAGGGAAAAAGGTCGCCGTGATCCCGATCCTCCGGGCGGGCCTCGGCATGGTGGACGGTCTGCTCGGGCTCATCCCCGCCGCCAAGGTCGGCCACATCGGTCTGTACCGCGATCCGGACACCCACAAGCCGGTCGAGTATTACTGCAAGCTCCCGCACGATATCGAAAAGCGGACGGTGATCCTGTGCGATCCCATGCTGGCGACGGGCGGCTCGGCGTCGGACGCGCTTTCCATGCTGAAGGCAAAGGGCGTCATGCCCGGCGCGATCCGGCTTCTCTGCCTCGTCGCGGCGCCGGAGGGCGTCGCGAAAGTGCAGGCGGATCATCCGGACGTCGATATCTATACCGCCGCGATGGACGAGCGTCTGAACGAGCACGCGTATATCGTTCCCGGCCTCGGCGACGCGGGCGACCGTCTCTTCGGCACGAAGTAATGCGTTCCTTTTCCGTCAATCAGAACGACAGTGGGCAGCGGCTGGATAAATTCCTTGCGAAAGCGATCCGGGGGCTGCCCACCTCCCTTATGTATAAGTATATCCGCACGAAGCGGATCAAGGTGAACGGGCGCCGCGCGCAGCCGCAGCAGGCGCTTGCCCCCGGTGATACGGTGGACATGTATATCCCCGACGAGTTCTTCGGCGACGCGCCTTCCGGCGAGGAGTACTCCCGCATCCGTCCCCGCTTCCGTGTGGCGTATGAAGATGCCGAGTATCTGATCGCGGAGAAAGAGCCGGGCGTCCTTGCGCATCCGGGCGATCCGGACGAGCCGGGCTCATCGGACATCCCCGTGCGCGAGACGCTGATCTTTCAGATCCGCGCCTATCTGTACCAGCGCGGGGAATACGACCCCGCGTCCGAGCATTCCTTTTCCCCCGCGCTCTGCAACCGGATCGACCGCAATACGGGCGGGCTTTTGATCGCCGCGAAAAACGCGGCGGCGCTCCGCGCCATGAACGAGCAGATCCGCCTCGGCGCCGTCCGCAAAACGTATCTCTGCGCCGTGCACGGCGCCATGCCGAAGACGGCTGATACGCTGGAAGGATATCTGCGTAAGGATCCCGTGACGAGGACCGTTTCCGTCGCGGATCGTCCCGGCGGGGAATGGAAGAAGATCCTCACCGCGTACCGCGTCCTTGCGTACAGCGCGGAGCACGATCTTTCGCTTCTCGAAGTCGATCTGCTGACCGGACGGACGCATCAGATCCGCGCCCATCTGGCGTCGATCGGGCATCCGCTGCTCGGAGACGGGAAATACGGCGTCCTGCGCGGCGACCGCGCGCTCGGCTGGACGCACCAGGCGCTGTACGCGTACCGGATCCGCTTTCCGGAGGCGGCGGAGGGACCTCTCGCCGCCCTGTCGGGACGCGAGGTCACGGCGGAGAAGGAACGGATACGGTTTCTGGAACTGTTCTGAATTCTCAAAAAAGGCAGGGAGGATCGGCACAGCCGACCCTCCCTCGTTTTACAGACTGCCCTGTACGCTGCTTTTGTCCGCGGCGAAGGATTCGCAGTCCACGCATTCCGACGCCGTCGGGTTCTCCTCGTGCGTGCCGATAAGCACCTTGTCCAGCGCGCAGTAATTCGCCGTTTTGACGTGGTGGCGGCACTGCGTGACCGTGCAGGCGATGCAGTAGTTGGCCGTTTTGTTCTCCATCGTATCGTTTCTCCCGGTAAGATTGGATCGGGCGATCCTTATTCAGTATGCCACCGCGCGCGCGTCCGTATGTGCGGCAAAAAAATGCAAAAAAGACTTGACAAACGCCAAAAGAAGTGATATCATATGTAAGCGCGCTGAAAATCCGCGGGTGTAGTTCAGTGGTAGAACACCAGCCTTCCAAGCTGGTCATGTGGGTTCGATTCCCATCACCCGCTCCATGCGCGGCTCCCGCACCGCGGAGGGCCGTACCTCGTCTGTACCTTTAGCTCAGCCGGATAGAGCAACTGCCTTCTAAGCAGTAGGTCGAGGGTTCGAGTCCCCCAAGGTACGCCATACG